>CAYSPJ010000033.1:0-10985 GCA_964432875.1 uncultured Phaeodactylibacter sp.
ACTTTTCCATGTACCACGTTGAGTCCCAACTGCAGCGGCTTGCTGTCGGCGCAGGCTTTTTTCCAGCCTTTTTCTGCCAGTTGCAGGGCGTAGGGCAAGGTGGCGTTGGTCAGCGCGATGGTGGAAGTATAGGGCACGGCGCCCGGCATGTTGGCCACGCAGTAGTGCACCACTTCGTCGATGATGTAGATGGGGTCTTCGTGGGTAGTGGGCTTACAAGTCTCGATACAGCCGCCCTGGTCCACTGCCACATCCACCAGCACGGTGCCGGGCTTCATCTCCTTGAGCATGTCGCGGGTAATGAGGTTGGGGGCCTTGGCACCGGGTATGAGCACGGCACCAACGATCAGGTCGGCATCCTTAATGAGGCGGCGGATGTTGTATTCGTTGCTGTAAACCGTATTGACGTTGGCAGGCATAATGTCGGCCAGTTCGCGCAAGCGGTTTAGGTTGATATCGACGATGGTCACTTGCGCCCCCAAGCCAGCGGCCATTTTAGCCGCTTGGGTGCCCACGATGCCACCGCCCAGGATGAGAGCCTTGCCCGGCTCTACGCCTGGCACGCCGCCCAGCAGCACGCCCCGCCCCTTGGCGTGTTTTTCGAGGTATTTGGCACCTTCCTGTACCGCCATGCGGCCAGCTACTTCCGACATCGGCACCAGCAGCGGCAGGCTGCGGTCAGGCAGCTCCACGGTTTCGTAAGCCAGGCAGACTGCTTTGCTCTTGATCATGGCGTGCGTCAGCGGCTCGTAGGAGGCGAAGTGGAAGTAAGTAAAGAGCAATTGCCCCTCTTGAATCAGCGCGTACTCAGACTCAATGGGTTCCTTGACCTTGATGATCATTTCGGCTATGCCGTAGATGTCTTCAATGGTGGGGAGCAGCGCCGCGCCAGCGGCCAGGTATTCGGCATCAGTGAAGCCGCTGCCATCGCCGGCTGAAGCCTGTACATATACTTTATGGCCGCGCTTGTTGAGTTCATAAGCGCCCGCTGGCGTCAGCGCCACGCGGTTTTCGTTGGTCTTGATTTCTTTTGGAACGCCAATGATCATAGTTCTGATTTTTATTTGGATAAGGAAACTTACAAGTCGGGCCAAAAATAATAATTTAGTTGGGCAAGCGGCAAAAAAAAAAGCTCAGGCTTTTGACGGCTGAGCTTTTTTGGAAGAGAACGAAATGTACATGACCTAATTCTGAACATACTCATCCAATAAGTGTGCCAAAAAAAGTCACAATACGAAGAGGTCCATCTCGCGCAGGGGGATGATGCCCCGGGCCATGGCGATATCGAAGAGGAGCTGGATGGCTGCTTTGCCTTCGTTGCCCAGGTCGCGGGTATAGTCATTGACGTATAGGCCGATATGTTGGTACATCACGGCTTCGTCCATTTCCTGGGCGTGGGCACGCACGAAATCGAGCGGGGCCTGAGGGTTGTCCAGGGCATAGGCCACGCTGCGGGCCATGATGCGGTTGATTGCCTGCTGCAGCTCGGGCGGTAGCGAACGCTTCACAGCTATGCCGCCCAGGGGGATGGGCATCTGGGTGGTTTCTTCCCAGTATTCGCCCAGGTCCAAGAGTTTGACCAGGCCTTTGTTGAGGTAAGTGAAGCGGTTTTCATGGATAATCAGCCCCGCATCAACTTCTCCATTCAATACGGCATCCTCAATGCGCGAGAAGAGCATTTCTTTTTTATCCATAATCTCGGGATAAGCCAGGCTCAGCAAGAAATTGGCGGTGGTGTATTTGCCGGGGATGGCCACCCGTGCTTTAGCCAGGGCTTCGGCTTCGATAGGCGCTCTGGCGATGAGCAAAGGGCCCACCCCTTTGCCGAGGGCGCTGCCGGCATCCAGCAGGGCGTAGTCCTGCATCAAATAGGCAAAAGCGTGGATGCTGAGCTTCGTGATGTGGAGCGACTTGCTGAACGCCCGCTGGTTGAGCTCTTCTACATCAGCGATGATGGGCTCAAACTGTAAGCCCTCGGTATCTACCTTGCCATGGATCATAGCATCGAAGATAAAGGTGTCGTTGGGGCAAGGGGAAAAGCCAAGGCTGAGTTTCTTATCCATGCGTCTTTATTTGGATGCGAAAATAGGGAAAGCTCCGCTTTTCAAAGCCCCCAAACCAGTGGCAGCAAAAAATAAACCGCTAATGTGACGATTAGGCTGGAGATCAGGTTGAGCCAGAAGCCGGCGCGCACCATGTCTGGGATGCTGAGGTAGCCCGAGCCAAAGACCACGGCATTGGGAGGGGTGGCCACTGGCAGCATAAAAGCACAGGAAGCTGCCAGGGCAGCGCCGGTCATGAGCAGTACTGGCGGCAGGCCCAGCCCCTCGGCAATCGCTGCCAGGATGGGCAGTATCATCGAAGCCGTCGCTACATTAGAAGTCACCTCGGTCAGGAAATTGACCCCCAGGACGATGGCCAGCAGCAGGGCAAAAAGCGGCAGGCTGCTGAGCAAGCCCAACTGTTGGGCCAGCCATTCAGCCAGTCCGCTGCTTTTGAAGCCCTCGGCCAGGGCCAGCCCTCCGCCAAATAGCAAGATGATACCCCAGGGGATCCTTACGGCCGCCTGCCAATCGAGCAAGCGGGGAGACTGGGATTTTTCAACCCGCCGGGCAGGCAATAGAAACATGGCCAGCGCGCCGCAGAGGGCGATGATGGTGTCGTCCAAAGCCGGCAGGTAGGGGTTGAGCAGGAATGGCCGCAGGATCCATGCCAGGGCAGTGGCGCTGAAAACCAGCAAGACCAATTTCTCTTCAAAGGAAATCCGCCCCAGGGCCTGCAACTGTCGGCCCACTTCTTCCTTGCCGCCTGGTAGTATTACTTTACTCAAGGGGAAAGCCACCCGCACCAGGTAAAGCCAGCACAGGGCCAGCAAGCCCCAGGAGACGGGGATGCCGATGAGCATCCATTCTACAAAAGAGATTTGCTCCTGATATAGCTCCTCTAGCACGCCTAACAGCACCAAATTGGGCGGGGTGCCGATGATCGTAGCTAAACCTCCAATTGAGGCCGCATAAGCGATGGCCAGCATCAGCGCTTTTTCGAAGGCAGGCATCCGAGCCCCTTGCGTAGCGATCTGTTTAGCCACGGCTATCCCGATCGGCATCATCATCACCGCCGTAGCTGTATTGGAAATAAACATGGATAGTAGGGCCGTGGCCAACATGAAACCTAAAATCAAGCTGGCCGCTCTGTTGCCGAGCTGATAAATGATGTTGAGCGCGATGCGCTGGTGTAAGTTCCATTTTTCGATGGCTGCCGCAATGATGAAGCCCCCCATAAATAGAAAAATCAAGGGATGGCCATAAGCTTCACCGGCCGTGCGGATATCTAGCCCGCCAGTGAGTGGGAACAAAACGATCGGCAACAGCGAGGTTGCGGCGATGGGGATAGCCTCGGTCACCCACCAGGCTGCTATCCAAAGGGTGCTGGAGAAAATAGCCCGGGCCTCCGGGCTCATGCCGGGCGGGTGGAAAAAGAGCTGCGTAAGCACAAAAAGCAATGGCCCCAATAGGAGCCCGATGTGGCGTGCCGTCCACCGGTGGTGTTTAGCTGTTAGCATGGTTTGGCGGTTAGTTGTTCGTTTTTTGTGGTGCAACGGCCATTCAAAGCGCTACCTTTTTTACAATAGCGCCTTTCTGCAGCACGACCATGCCTTGCTTATTGCCTGGCCCCTGGATGCTGACGAGGTTTTTCTGATCGTCAAATACCTCTAAGAGGAGGCTATTGGTGATCTCCAGTTCTTGTAGCGTCTGGACTGCCTTGATTTCCAGATAACACCATACGGCTGCCAAATCATCAGCGCATTCTTTACCGATGAACTCATAATCGCGGCCTTGCCCATTGACGCGCAGGCGGAAATGCTGCCGCAAGTATGCCAGCAGATGGGTTTCTGCCGATTCCGCTTCTCTTTCCGTGCCTAGAAAAGGCGCTGGCGCCCCTTGCCGCCGCAGGGCCTCTTCCAGGTCGTCCAGGAAAATATGCAGGCTGATCTGCAGGCTTTGCTCGGCCTCGTTGTAGCGGATCAGGCACTTGCTGAGGTGGAAATCGTGATAGCTGGCTTGCGGCCCAGGTGATACGTAGGCAGTCAGCATGGCGATGGTAAGGAGCACTGTTTTCATATTATTGTATAAAGGAGTTAGTCCATCAATAGTTTCAGCCAGCCCATTTGGCTACATCCTCTCCAGTGCCATAACTGCCGCCAGGCCAAATGCCGCGCCAGAGACGAAGAGGTTCCATTCTCGCTGTCGGGCATTCAAGCGCCCCAGCACGATATGCGCTAGCGCCAGCACGATGGCCACGATGGCTAATTGCCCTAATTCTACACCAAGATTGAAGGCAAATAATTGCCCGACGAGTTGCTCTTCCTCTCCTGGCAGCAACATGGCGCGCAGGAAATTGGAAAACCCCATGCCGTGGATCAGGCCAAAGAGCAGCGCCATCAGGTAGTTAAAACGGAGCTTGGGGCTGAAGGTGGCCAATTGGCTTTCTGCTTTGTGAGCCAATACATTGTACAAAGCCGTAGCCACGATGGTCAGAGGGATAAGGAACTCTACTACCTCCGCATTGACCGGGATGACTTCGAGCGCCGCCAGGGCCAAAGTCAGGGAATGCCCCAGGGTGAAGGCCGTGACCAGGAGGGCCACCTTGCGCCATTCCTGTAGCCGATAAATAGCGCAAAGGGCTACGATGAACAGGATGTGGTCGTAACCACCCAGATCGGCGATGTGGGCGAAGCCAAGATCCAGGTAGGTACGAAAGGCTGATTGCATGTTTTTTTAGGCGAAAATATAGAACTTTTTCTTCTCACCGCCGTATAAGCCAGCAAGTGCGCTATTTTTGGTGTTAATTCAATATTAAATAATGCGCCATCATCAAGTTTTATGCCCCTTGGGCCGATACGCTTTCCCAAAAACATATTATATTTACGCGGTCATTATGACAACCCTCCGATAAAGAGCTTTGTAAGGCGGCTTTTGCCCCGATTCATCCCCCCATTTCACGGCAATTCACTCTCGTGGCTGGCATCGTCAGGTTGTAGAGCTTGGTTTTTTGCGCCATCTGGCATCGCCCAATCCCGCCGGCCGGAGCGGGAGGAGCAGTTAACTGAATTATTTTTAAAATCAAATAACCGTAATTTATGAAACACTTTATCTCTTTGAAAGCATTCAAGCTAAGCTCGGTACTAGCTTTCCTGATGCTGTTGGCTTTTGCCGCCACTAGCCAGACGACGCTGGCTTATTGGGCTCAGAACGACAACGGACTGCCAGGTGGGGGCTTTGGCTTCACTCCGAGTTCCTTTCCTCAGGCTGCAGATGTTGGTACTGGCAGTTTGACTTTGCAGAACTTCGATACCACATTAAATGCCTCTGGCGCTTACACCTACATCCAAAGCTTTGGTGGCACGACGGTCAATGCTCTTCCCGGTTTTGTATCTGGCGGCTCGCTCTCACCCCAGGGCGGCAACGGACTGAGTAACAACAACATGTCTATCCAGCTCAACGTCAGCACCGTGGGATATGAGAGCATCGCCTTGAGCTGGGCTTCTCAGCGCACTTCCACTGGCTTTGACACCGTTAAGGTGTCTTATTCTACCAATGGCGTAGATTTTGTCAATTTCTCCACCATCGCAGTGCCTTCGTCATTTGCGCTTCGGAGCGTTAACTTCTCTGCCATCCCCGGGCTGAACAACAACCCCAATGCCGCCTTCCGCTTCACCCTCAGCGGCGCGTCGAACGCCACCGGCAACAACCGCTACGATAATATCCTGGTAACTGGCACCGCCATCGTGACGCCTCCCGACGACGATTGCGAGATTACGAGCATCAGCTTTGCTGCAATCAGCCCTTGCAACGATAATGACACCTCGGATCCCAGCGACGACTTCTTCACCGCTAACATAACGGTCAACTATCTCAACCGCCCTGCCAACGACACGCTCTTCCTCGTTTCTGGCAATACGGTGCTTGGCACAGTCGATGTATCCAACCTGCCGACGAACGGGCAATACACCTTCTTCGATCGCGTGCTACCTGCCAATGGCATGTCTGTAGCCATCAGCGCTTTCTTCGATGGCGTGCCGGCCGGCCAAGATTGCAGCGCTTCTACGGAGCTCCCAGGGGTTGCCCCCTGCTCCATCAGCGTCCCGCTGTGCAACCCGGTCATCAACGAAGTGGACTATGACAACCCCGGTACGGACGACCGCGAGTTCATCGAGTTGTACAACCCCTGCGACGAGCCCATCAACCTCAGCGGCTATAGCATCGTATTGGTGAATGGCGCCAGCGGCGGCGCGGCGATCTACAACACCATCAACCTGCCAAATTTCGAACTGCAGCCCGGCGGCTTCTTCGTCATCTGTGGCAATGCTGGCACGGTACCCAACTGCAACCTCGTCGTTTCTCCTGCTACCAATCTGATCCAAAATGGCGCACCTGATGCGATGGCACTGTTGTTTGGCAGCACCATCGTCGATGCGCTGAGCTACGAAGGCTCGGTACCGGGCTACACCGAAGGCTCTGGTGACGGGCTGGAGGATACTGGCACCCCTGGCCTCGGCATCGGGCGTTTCCCCGATGGCTTCGATACCAACCAAAATAATGTAGATTTCTCCGAGCAGTGCATCACCCCCGGCATGCCAAACTCTGGAATTGATCAGTATTGCACCTTGCCTGCGGGCTATTCCGTCAGCGAAATCGGCTGCCAGGGCTTTGCTTCGGCAGAGTACGATAACCTGACTGGCGCTTTCACCATTGGCTCTTCCTGCTATAACTACGCCGTACCGAATTCTGACCGCCAGCTCTTCGTACACCAGGAAGCCTGTGGCAATTTCGAGATTTCGGCGCGCATCGCCAGTGTGTTGCCTAGCAACGGCTATGCTGGTATCATGGTACGCGAATCGACTGCCCCGAACTCCCGGATGATCTCCATCATCCGCTTCCCGAGCGGGCAGAAAATGGTCATGTACCGCACGATGACCAACGGGGCTTACCAGTTTGCATCTTTCCCCTCCACACTGTTTTCCAACTATGTGCGTATCCTCCGCCAAGGCAACCTCTTCCTTTGCTTTGCCTCTATGACCGGAGCGCCCAATAGCTGGCAACTGATCTTCGCCCAAAATATCGCCATGAGCAGCTGCGCACAAGCTGGCTTGACCGTATCCAGCTACGCTGAAGGCGGCATCACCCTGGCGACTTTTGATAATGTCTACATCGGCAATATCATCCCCTCGATGGTTATGCCTACTGACGTAGTGGATGGCGTACAGGGCAAGCAGTCAGGTGTTGTTCAAGGCAAGGGCGAGCTTCCTGTTTTCCCCTCAGTTGAAGGAGCTGCTTCTTTCGCGCTCTATCCCAACCCGACGGCTAATGAATTGACCATTACCTTTGGAGAAGAGGCCCAGGCATCCGAAGCGGAAATCCGCATCCTCAGCCTGGATGGCAAATTGCTATACCGTGCTGTACACCATATTGAAGGCAGCACCGTCAATCTACAGCTACAGGGCCTGCAATTGGCAGCCGGCATGTACTTGATCTCGGTAAATGACGGAGCGGCCGTGCGTACGGAGCGCTTCATGAAAATCAATCCATAAGGCTTGTTTTTATTTTGAGCGATAAGCACAACGGGCTGCCGGAAATATTCCGGCAGCCCGTTTGTTTGGTGCTGAGCGCGTAATCCTAGTGTAGCCGCACGGCCTTTTCCAGCCCGATAAGCTCCCCATCTTGAGTAGCCGCCAGCCAATAGACGCCGGCGGGTAGCGCGGGCTGTAAGTTGTGCTCGTTGCCCGCAGCGGCCTCCCATTCCCAAACCACCTGCCCCAGAAGGTTATAGAAAGACAGGCGTACGGGGCGGTCGGCGAATTCCTCTGGCCAGCTCACTTGTAGCTCGTTAGTAAAGGGGTTGGGTGCCAGCAGCATGCCGCCGCCAAGATTGCGGATGACGATGCCGGGCACCTGCGGCCCGGGGTTGAAAGGTACCGTGAAATAAAAGGTTTGCAGGCAGCCTGCTGCATCGATTACAATCAGGAAATGCTCGCCTGCGCGCAGGAAATCGGCGAAGTTGGTGTCCTGGCCGTTGCTCCAACGGTAAGTATAGGGCCCCGTCCCGCCCGTCAATGCCACCGTGATGCTGCCGCCGAGAATGGTGCCGCGGTCGGGTTGTATAACTACTTCGCTCAGGGCAATGGTATCATAATAGGCCAGGTTGAGCTGCACGGTGCTATCGCAGCCATTGACTCCGGAGAACTGGAGCAAAAACTGAGTCGGCTCGCCAAAATCGTAGGGGCCGACCTGCAGGCGCTCGCCCGGGCAGAGCGTGGTGTCCAGAGCGGTGGATACGGCGGGCAATACAGCTAGCTCCAGATTAACGATGCTGTCGCAGCCATTGCTGGCCGTAAACGGTACTTCATAAGTGCCCGCGGCGAAAAATTCCATGCCGCCCAACTCGAAGGCCTCACCCTCACAGATCTCTATAGCAAGGTATGCGTTGAAAATCGGCAGCACTTCCAGCTCCAGATTGACGATGCTGTCGCAGCCATTGATGCTGGTCAGCACGTACTGGTAAGTACCCGGTACCATAAGTTCATCACCGCCGATGCTATAACCTTCGCCTTCGCAGATGGCTACCGACAAATCGGTGACGCTGGCTGGCAATATCTCCAGGTTCAGCAAGATGGTGCTGTCGCAGCCGAGGCTGTTAACCAGGGTGCGCGTGTACTGCCCGGCCTGGCTGATGAGCTGGCCATCCCAGTCGTAAACCCCGCCGGCACAAATCGCCGCCTGGATCGACACCGTATCATCCGGCAATATCTCCAGGGTCAACAAGACGATGCTGTCGCAGCCGTTAGTCGCTGCGAGCGTGTCGGCGTACTGGCCGCCTTGGGTGTAGAGGCTGTTGCCTATTGCATAGCTCTGCCCGGTGCAGATGCTGGCGGTGAGTAAGGTCTCCGGCAGATCCAGCACCTCGAGCTCCAATTGTACTTGCGATTGGCAGCCCGTCGAGCCAGTCAGCGTCAGGTTATAAGTGCCTGCAGCGGTAAAGGTGGAGCCGCCCAGGGTATAGCTCTCTCCGGCACAAATCACTGCCTGGATGGTATCCTGGGGCTGCAACACCGACAATTCCAGGGTGACGGTGCTGTCGCAGCCATCCGCTGCCGAGAAAACTTGCACGTAAGTGCCGCTGGCGGTATAAACCGAATCGCCCAGCAAGAAGGACTCGCCGTTGCAGATGTAGGCTTCCAGCAGGGTGGCATCGCCAGGCAGCACTTCCAGCTCCAGATTGACGATGCTGTCGCAGCCATTGATACCGGTCAGCACATACTGGTAAGTACCCGCTGCCATCAGTTCATCTCCGCCGATGCTATAACCTTCGCCTTCGCAGATGGCTACCGACAAATCGGTGACGCTGGCTGGCAATATCTCCAGGTTCAGCAAGATGGTGCTGTCGCAGCCGAGGCTGTTAACCAGGGTGCGCGTGTACTGCCCGGCCTGGCTGATGAGCTGGCCATCCCAGTCGTAAACCCCGCCGGCACAAATCGCCGCCTGGATCGACACCGTATCATCCGGCAATATCTCCAGGGTCAACAAGACGATGCTGTCGCAGCCGTTAGTCGCTGCGAGCGTGTCGGCGTACTGGCCGCCTTGGGTGTAGAGGCTGTTGCCTATTGCATAGCTCTGCCCGGTGCAGATGCTGGCGGTGAGTAAGGTCTCCGGCAGATCCAGCACCTCGAGCTCCAATTGTACTTGCGATTGGCAGCCCGTCGAGCCAGTCAGCGTCAGGTTATAAGTGCCTGCAGCGGTAAAGGTGGAGCCGCCCAGGGTATAGCTCTCTCCGGCACAAATCACTGCCTGGATGGTATCCTGGGGCTGCAACACCGACAATTCCAGGGTGACGGTGCTGTCGCAGCCATCCGCTGCCGAGAAAACTTGCACGTAAGTGCCGCTGGCGGTATAAACCGAATCGCCCAACAAGAAGGACTCGCCGTTGCAGATGTAGGCTTCCAGCAGTGTGGTATCGCCAGGAAGCACTTCGAGCGACAGCTCGACCAGCGTATCGCTGCACCATGTAAGTGTGCTGTAGTAAGTCCCGGCAGTGAAGAGCGTATCACCTTCAAAGACGTAAAACCCGCCAGCGCAGATCGCCTCACTTACGCTCAGCATCTCCGGGTCGAGGATGGTCAGGTTGCCCGATACCAGGCTGTCGCAGCCTTGCCAACCGACGAGCGTTATGGTGAAGGGGCCGCTCTGCTGGATGGGATAGGGGTAGTTGCCAGGGTAATAAGGGCCATCGAGGCTGCAATGGGTGATGTTGCCCAGGAAGGTGAAGCTGGTCGGGATGACGGTCAGGGACAGCGTAACTACACTGTCGCAGCCCGTGTTGGCCGATGGAAAGGTCTGCGTATAATCGCCGCTCAGCCAAAGCTGTTGCCCGCCAAAAGGATAGGTTTCCCCCTGGCAGATCGTCGCCTGAAGAAAAGTCGGAGGAACAGGCGGGATGACGTTCAGGGTCAGGCGCACGAGCTGGACGCAGCCATTAGGCTGAACGACGGGGATATCGAAAACGCCGGTAGTGTTAAAAGCAAAACCCTCATAGACGAAGGGCAGTTCTTCCGTGCATACCGTTGCAAAAACGGATTGCATGAACGCCGGCTCGACGTTAATCGTCATGCAGCTCTGGGTGCCGGCTGGATGGCAGGCGTTGCTGGCGGTGACGCAGAGGTTGTAAGCGCCAATGGAGGGAAAGGTGACCTGCACGTCTTGGCCCTGGCCAATGAAGGTACCATTCAGTTTCCACTCGTACTGCCCGGCATTGGGCACGCTGCTGGCGCTGAATGGGAAGGGCGTCCCCGTGCAGTAGGGCGGCGATGCCCCGGGGATGATCTGCGGTACCTCGAACACTGGCGGTGCCGTAGTAGAGCCTTGGACGAATTGCACCTCAAAATCACAAACGTCATTATTGAAGCCATCCACCACCAGGAAATAGGTGCC
>CAYSPJ010000033.1:11085-15247 GCA_964432875.1 uncultured Phaeodactylibacter sp.
CAAGCCGAAGCGCAGTTGTTGGCAAGGACCGGGTCATCCCCCGGGCAAACCCCGGGCAGCACCTGGGCGCTGAGGGATGGCAACAGAATAGCACTGAACGCCAAGGCTAAGCTTGCTTTTAACATGCCTTTTGCCCGGGCGCAAAAACGTACGGAGAGCCCAGTAAACCGATGGCGATGACAATAGGCTGGAGATAGCCTGGTTAAAGATGGGTAGTTTTGCTTCATTACTCCTCGTTTTAGGTTATTGGTATTGATTGATGAGATGGTTGACTAAGCTAAACCTACGCCGGTTTTGTCGGCTTGCTCTTTTCCCTCGCCCTCAGCATTGGTAGGCTGGTAACAAATATAGGAGGTTTTTGAGAAGGAAAGAACATGTGGCAAAAAAAGAATGGACTTGAGGCAGCCTTAAAGAAAGAAGTATAAAGTAAAAGCCTAATCCCCCAGCTAAAATACTGCCTGGGGCGCGAATGACCACTAAATGCGGGCGAGTATTTAGCGAGCTTAACGCACCCGCAACACCATCCCCACCCAGATAATCTTGCCACTGAGGTTGTTCAGCGCATTGATGGCATCCACTGTGGTGTTATAGCGCTGGGAGATACGCCATAAATTATCGCCTTTGACGACGGTGTAGAACTGGGCAGTTTGGGCCTCAAATAAAACAGGGGGGGCGGTGTCATCAAGTGGGGTAGGTGCTGATGAGGGTATTAAGCGGGGAGGGCGTGAAGGGCTTCTCCCCTTCAAGATGATAATCTCACCGGCCTGCGGCTCGTCGCCCGGCTGCAGCAGATTTAGGGATAGCAAGCTGTCTAACCGAATGCCGTGACGCTGTGCGATGTTTGCCATGGTTTCTCCACGCTGCACCAAGTGAATCAAAAAAACGGGTGCAGCCTCCCGTTGCGGGCAATCCAGGTAAACGACTTGCCCTTCAGGCAACACATAGGTCAAGGGGAGGTTTTCGTTATAAATCAAGAGGTCGCCTAGCGGCACTTTAGTCCGGTTAGCGATGTCCTGGGCCAACTCATAGCCGGAGGCAGTGGTAAAAGGCACGCCATTTAAGCTAGATGTCGGCTGCGGCACGGGCAACTGGATATCAATAGGTGCGCTTGATGTCGGTAAATCAAATCGATCCAAGTTATAACGGTTGATCAGCGAGATCAGCCGCTCGGGGTAATCCGTGCATTCGGCATAGCCGTAGCGCAACAAGCCGTGTGCCCAGCCTTCGTAATCGGTAGGGGCCAAAAGGAACAAATTGTCATAGCGACGGTCCAGGCGAGGGCCTGCGATAAAGTCGGAGTGATCGATAAAACTGCCATCAACGGTGGGATAGGAACGATAACAACTGGGGTCGTGATTTTCGTCAGAAGCAGTGCCACTATTAATTTTATAGTAAGTCAGGCCGCTCCAGTTGCCGCCGCACTTGATGCCAAAGTGGTTGTTGGCCTGGCGCGCTAGTTCGCTTTGCCCCGCGCCAGATTCCAGGATGCCTTGCGCCAGCGTAATACTTGCCGGTATCTTGCTGCGCAACATCTCCCTGATGGCAAGGCTTTGGTATTGTTCAATGTAAAATAATTGATCTGGAGAAGTCTGCCCATGTGCTAACGAAAAGGAAATCAAAGCAATGAACACGACGGAGTAGGGGGGCTTATTCGTTTTCATGCTGGGGGAGTTTACATGAAAAACAACAGCTACATATAAATAATTCCTTAAATCACGCTTTGTTGCAATGTTTAGCGCTGGGTTTACTTGCTGCCCGCCCCGTACACCCTGCTCTGCAGTGGGCCGGGGTAGAGCGCCCCATCGCTTTCCAGCAGCGCTTCCGCCTCCTCGTAAAAGCTATCCAGATAAGCGATGCACTCTGCCCGGGCGCTGGCGCTGAGCAACTTGCTGCTGCGGATCATTTGCTGGAAAACGGCTCTTTTGTCCATCAATTGGGCCAGGGTGGAAGAGGTGAGCGGCCAGGGGTGCTCCCGGCCGAGGAAAGCCCGCTGCTTGAGGCTCAACAAGCCGTAATCCATGTTCGGAAGCGCATAAGAGGCATTGACAAAGCCGGAGAAGTCGAAATCGTAGGGTACAGGGATCGACCGTCCATTAGCAAGTTGGATGAGCTTGATGTTGCGTACCATCGCCATGCTCCAGTCGGTATTGCCAATCATATACTGGAATAGGCACATGAGGTTTTCCACCTCGGCCTGCAGCTGCTCTTCGCTCAGGCTATAGCACTCCTCGCATTCCTTGCCGCCCATCCGTAGCGCTAGTTCATCGATATCTTCCATGATGATGCCGTAGCGGCGCATTTTGGGCAACTTCCTCTGAGCGTCAATATAATCTACCCGTACCAACTGGGCGCGGAGGCTATAAGGAGTCAGCTCGTTATACATTTTATAGATCAGGTATTCCTTGATGATATTGTCCTGGCTCATCTCTCGGTCATCCAGGCAATGCGTCACCAGTTTGAGCTTGTCAAATTTAGCTTCAAAACCCTGTTGCCGTAGGCTCGGCTTGGAGAAATTCAGCCGTACCGGCGGGAAGTCACACACTCGGCGGCGGAATTTGCCGCGGGCTGAAACTTTGATTTCCTCCGTAAATTTCCGCTTTTGAGCATCGGCGAATCTTAAGGTTGCTGGCAGCTCATCTGCGCTGGCGCGCTCGGAAATGAGGGCCTCCAAATCAGTCTCGATAGAGATGCTCAAAACTTCGCCCGCTTCAGAAAGCTTGTCAAAGATGCTACTCTGCTGGGCGGATAGGGGGCTGAAAGCGGCAAGACACAAGGCCAGGCTCAGCAACTGGGCCAGGATGGTCGGAAAAAATGGGTTGCCTTGGTTTAATCTGTTCATGATAATGAGTATTGTGGGTGATTTTCTTAGCGAAACAAAATTCACGCAAAATTGTGCGATTAAATTGGAATATAATTCGGAATGCGACAAAAAATAGACTAACGAACAGAATTATAAACCGAAAGAGTCGCGTTGGCAACTTTGCCGGGCTCGCCTTTAAGGGGTAAGACGTTACAGCGAGGGATTTGGCCGCAGAGGCCCGGACGTGCAGTTTACTCCGGCCGGGCTACCACGCCCAGCCCATCTTCCCCGAGGGAGCCGAGGAAAAGCAGGCCCTCGTATTCTTGCACACTGGATATTTGGGCGAATTTGCCGCTGGGGCCTTGGAGGTTATAAACCACCTCGCCCTGGCTATTGATGCCGAGTACGAAGCTGTAGCGCTCCGGGGCAGGCTGCAGGAAATCTGGCAGGCGCACGATGATGCGGCGCGCCCAGGGGCGAGGCATGATCCAGTCTAGCAGCGCATCGCGGCGGCTAATGATGGGCAGCCAGAAAACGCCCCCGCTCCCCTGGGAGATGCCATCGGGGAATCCAGGGAGGTTGTCGATCAGGATGTCGTCCTGCCCTTGGCGGGGGCCAGCCAGCCAGTAGCGGCGCACGCGATAAGCCCCCGTCTCGTTGACCAGCACAAATTGCCCTTCGGAATCGACCGCGATGCCATTGGCGAAATAGAGGCTATCCAGCAGCAGTTTGGTTTGCCCGCTGGAGGGGTCATAGGCTAGCAGCCTCCCGTTGGGGCGGTGTTCCATGAGGTCTAACTTGTAATCTTCTACGCCGAATTTCCAGGAAGCGTCAGAAAAATAGATGCGGCCATCGGGGCCGGTTTCCAGGTCATCGGCAAATTTAAACGGCCGGCCACCCTCTTGCGTGGATAATACTGTAACTTTGCCCGTGCTATCCACGGAGAGCAGGCCCTGATGGGCGTCGGCTACCAGCAAGTTGCCTCCTTGATCGAAGTGCAGGCCCAACGGCCGCCCACTAGTAGTGGCAAATTCCTCGCGTTTAGCGCCGTCGAAACGGATGATTTTGCCATCGGAGGTGCCGCCATACACCCGGCCCAGGCTATCAATAGCAACGTCTTCGCACTGGGCGCATTGGCCGGCATAGCGGTACTCCAAGCCATCCAGGTAGGTGTTGGGGGAAAAAGGCCCGCTCAGCCCGGGATTGGCCGGCGGCAGCCAGGCAGCTGGATCGATGGGCACGGGGTAAAAGAACATCCAGGCCATTAGCAACAGCAGGGCAGCAAGCAGGTAGTAACGCTTCTTCATCAGGCGATTTTTATCAAAAGTAGGCGCTTTTGAAGATAACTGGTAGTAGCAGGCG
>CAYSPJ010000033.1:15347-16890 GCA_964432875.1 uncultured Phaeodactylibacter sp.
AGCGTGGGCGCTTTTGAGCGGGATGCCCTGGGCTTGCTCGAGCGCATATTTGAGAAGCAAGATATCGCTATCATGGCGGGCGGTTCGGGCTTATACATTAAGGCGCTGTGCGAAGGGCTGGATGAGTTCCCCGAGGTGCCACTGGCAGTACGGCAGTCCGTTGAAGCGGCTTACCAGGAAAAAGGGCTGCCCTTTTTGCAAGCCGAACTGCAGCGCATCGATCCCGATTACTTCAATATCGTGGACCGCCAGAACCCGCACCGCCTGATGCGCGCTATCGCAGTATACCGCTCTAGCGGGCAGCCGCTTTCCAGTTTCCGCCGAAAAGCCAAAGCAACTCGGTTTTTTACCCCCATATACCTGCAAATGCACTGGCCTCGGGTTGAGCTCTATGAGCGCATCAACCGCCGGGCCTTACTGATGATGGAGCAGGGGTTGTTGGAAGAGGCGCGCGGCCTGTATCTCTATCGGCAATACACCGCCTTACAGACCATCGGCTATCAGGAGTTGTTCCAATACTTTGATGGCGTTTTGCCGCTGGAGGATGCCGTGGCCTTGATCCAGCGCAATAGCCGCCGCTATGCCAAGCGGCAGCTCACCTGGTATCGCCGCGAAGGCTGTTGGAAACGTTTCAGCCCATTAGCAGACTGGGATTTGGCACTGCACTATATCGCCGCAGTGATGGAAGAGGGTTGGGCCATACGGCATAGCGCAGCTGCGCCTTTCCCTTCATTTTGCTCACTCTCGGCTCAGGGGGAATTCCTGTGGCTGGAGCAAGGCGGCCAGCCGGCTGCTTGGCTCAATTGGCTGGAGCAAAAGGATGCAACTATCATCCAGGGGCCTTTTTCCGCGGGGCTGTTGGCCAGCCGCTTGCTGCTGCACGAAGCCCTGGCCAAGCAGGATGCACGCCCCTTATTCTTGTTCCATCCGGCTTCCAGCTTGCCAGTAGAGCTGGGCTTGCCCTTCCTGCCTGCCCTTCCTTCGGCCCTGCCTCGCTGGGCCGGAGAAGCCTGGCAGGCTCTGCAGGCGCAATATCCAGAGGCTAGCCTCTGGCTGGCAGCAAGTTGAAAACTTTATAAACCATAACCAAAAACATGGAAGAACTACTTCACACCATCGAACCAAGCGGATCTGGCGAGCTATCCACGATCCTGATCGCCATTTTGGTAGCGCTGGGGGCCGCCGCCGCTACCTTTGCCCTCTTGCGGACCTCCGCAACTGGTGGCCAGCGCAGCCGCATCCTCGCCGGGGCGATGCTGCTTTTCTTTTTGTTCCTCATCAGCAGCAGCACGGCTTTTTTTAGTTGGCTGAAAATGCAAAAAGTAGGGCCGGTCAAAATTTATCGCCATGCAGTGGAAACGCCTTACGGCAAAGCTGCTTTCCAGGATATCAAAAACATCTATATCCATCTCGACCAGCAGCCTTCCCGTATCAACCCCAGCCAAGCCCGGCGGCAGACGCGCCTGTTGGTCATTGAAGAGCAGCAGGGCAAGGCCCACCTCCTCTCGGAAGAAGACTATGATATCATGGAGCTAATGGCTAA
>CAYSPJ010000033.1:16990-43513 GCA_964432875.1 uncultured Phaeodactylibacter sp.
TCAATTTCGTAATTGCCGGGGCCATACTGGTTGAAGTCGATTTCATAAATCGTGTTGACCGGCAATTCAAAGACGTCTTCCTTCAAAACAACCTCGCCGTTTTGGCGCTTGACGATGATTTCGCTCAGGTTCATGCTCATGTTCTCAAAGTCGATGTAGTACACTTTCTGCTCTTCATCCACGTAAACGGACCAGTTTTCGTCCAGTTCCAGGAGATTGGTGGAGGCGCTGTTGGGCGCAATAGCAGAAGACAGGTTGATCGAAGAAGCCTGAGCGAGGCAGGTAGCTAAGCTGAAGAGGGTGAAAGCTACCAGTAAGGTGAATTTACGCTGCATAATCTTGATGAAGTTTGAAAAAACGTTCATGAGTTAACGGCTGCAAAGATAGGTCAAAAAAGATGATACATAGAGCTGTGTTGATTAGCCCGGAGGTGCTTTTATTGGGCATTAAAGCCCATTGCGATACCTTTGTGAAAAAACAAGGGCTTGCGCAGAGTTTTTAACTTTGTGTCGGCATGATACAAAATATTGTTCCAAAGCACCGATAGCAAAGCAAGTGTTAATGAAATGTTATCGTTTTTAATGCCCGGCTTCCTGCTCCAGCAAATCCCGGATATTGCCATAAACCACCGGTGAAGCAGCGAGAAAGGAGGCGATATGGCGCCACTCCGCCTTTTCGATATGCTCTTCCGCCTGAGGATGCAGCTCGGTTTGCGAGCTGTGCATCCGATACCAGAAAGTGCGCTTCAGGATGCGGCGGCCTTTGCCGTCTTGATAAGTATGATAGGTAGGGCCGAGATAAGGGCCGAGCTCTAGTTGCGCCAATCCGGTTTCCTCCTGCACTTCGCGCAGGGCCGCCTGTTCGGGGCTTTCGCCCGGGTCTATTTTGCCCTTGGGCAAATCCCATGAGCCGCTGCGGAAGATGAGCAGGGTATGGCCAGCTTCGTTATAAACGATGCCTCCGGCCGCCTCGATGATTTTAAACAAGCCGGCAAAATCGGCAAACAACTGCTCGGGCTGATCGTAGTAAAGCGTCACGGCCTTGAAGCGGTCACCTTTTTCCAGCATGTCGATATAGTTGTGCAACAGCTTGACCTTCCCGTTGTAAGGAGCAATTATCTCGTCCTGACCAGGACGGAGGGGGTGGTCGATTTCCGAGGTGCCGACCAGGAAAATGGGCGTAGTGTTGATATAGATTTTGTACATTTGCTGCAGTTAGAAATCGTGTTCAAATATCAATTTAACAAAAGCAATCAAAGCGCATGGACTTAGCCGCTGAAGTAGCCCAAAAGCTGCTGCAAATTAAGGCAATAAAGTTGAGCCCACAAAAGCCTTTCACCTGGGCTTCCGGCCTAAGGTCGCCTATTTACTGCGACAACCGGGCGGTGCTCTCCTATCCAGATATCCGCCGTTTTATCATTGATGGTTTTGCCCAAAAAGCAGCCGCTTTCCGCCCCTTCGATACCGTGGCTGGGGTGGCTACGGCAGGCATTGCTCATGGGGCGCTGCTAGCCGAGCGTTTATCCCTGCCCTTTGTTTACGTACGCCCCAAAGCCAAAGAGCATGGACGCCGCAACCAGATTGAGGGCGAGCTACCGCCCGGTGCCCGGGTATTGGTGGTGGAAGACCTCATCTCCACCGGTGGCAGCTGCCTCCAGGCGGTTGAAGGTTTGCGTGCCGCTGGTGCCGAAATCGCTGGGGTGATGGCCATCTTCACCTACGGCTTTGAGCAGGCCCAGGCGGCCTTCGAGGCCGCCCATTGCCCTTTCGCTACTTTGAGCCACTACGATGCGCTCATCGCTGAAGCGCTCAGCGCGCATTACATCCAGGAAGAAGAACTCGAAACCCTGCGGCAGTGGCGTGAATCGCCGGAGCAGTGGGGCGCACAATTTGCCTGATTCGAGTTGTTAAAGTTGCTTTTATTTTTATCTTTGCCGCCTAAACGCCTCCAGGGGAGGTAAGAAAAGGTAATGTGTCCCTAAAGCACGATCAAATGTCTGTTATCACACCTGCTTCCGAAGCTTTTTTACAAAAATACCTCAATAATGCCTCCCCTACGGGGTTTGAGGCGACCGGCCAACAACTTTGGCTGGAATACATCAAGCCTTATATCGACGAATGGCATCTGGATGTTTATGGTACCGCCTACGGCATCGTCAACCCCGGCATGGATTACCGCGTGGTGATTGAAGGCCATGCCGACGAGATATCCTGGTTCGTCCACTATATCTCTGACGACGGTTTCATCAACGTCATCCGCAACGGCGGCTCGGATCATTTAATCGCACCCTCTAAGCGGGTGAATATCCATACCGCAAAGGGGATCGTGAAAGGGGTTTTCGGCTGGCCGGCCATCCACACGCGCCAGGACGAAGACAACAAACTGGTACCTAAAATTGACAACATCTTCATCGATGTGGGGGCCAAGGATAAGGAAGAAGTGCTCAATATGGGCATCCACGTAGGCTGCGTCATCACCTATGAGGATGAAATGATGGTGCTCAACGACCGCTACTATTTGGGGCGGGCCCTGGACAACCGCATCGGTGGTTTTTGCATCGCCGAAGTGGCCCGGCTGCTGCGCGAAAATAATATCACTTTGCCTTACAGCCTCTACATCGTCAATTCCGTGCAGGAAGAAGTAGGGCTGCGCGGCGCTGAGATGGTCGCCCAGACGATTAAACCTAACGTGGCCATCGTCACCGATGTCACCCACGATACGCATACGCCACTGGTAAACAGCAAAAAAATCGGGGATGTAAAAAGCGGGGCCGGCCCTTCCGTTACTTACGCCCCGGCAGTGCACAACAAACTGCTAGGCCTCATTATTGAAACGGCACAGGAAAAGGAGATACCTATCCAGCGCGAGGCTTCCTCTCGCCGCACCGGCACCGATACGGACGCCTTCGCCTACTCCAATGGCGGGGTGCCTTCTGCCCTGATCTCCCTTCCGTTGCGCTACATGCATACCACCGTTGAAATGGCCCATAAAGATGATGTCAACCATGTGATCCGTCTAATCTACGAAGTGCTGCTGAAAATCGAAAAGAATCACAATTTCAAGTACTTCTAGGGGCAGACGGCGGGAGGTATGCCCCCAAAAATACCAGCGGCCTAATGAGGTACTTGCGAGCTATTTTAGATTTTCTGCTCTATACCAACCTCTGGCTGGCCGCCGCCGCCTTGGCCATGGCCACGCAAACTCAACTGCTACTGAGTGGCCGCTTGCACCCCACGCCCTTACTAGGGTTTATTTTTTTCGCCACTATGCTGCTCTACGCCATCCATCGGCTAGTGGGTTTGAAAAAGCTGGGGGAAGCTGCTCCTCCCTTTGGACGGTACGAGAAGATTGCCGCCTTTAAAAACACCCTGAATATCCTGGTACCCACAGCAGCGGCACTAGCTGGCTACTGCTTCTTTGAGCTCCAGGCAACCGTCAAGCTGGCTGCGGTCTGGCCTTCGATTATTGCCTTGGCTTATGTCATCCCCTTGTGGCGCGGCCGCCGCCTGCGCGACTTGCACTACATTAAAATTTTTCTGATTGCGGTGGCCTGGAGCTGGATTACCGTCTACCTGCCAGCCCTGGAGCTCGGGATGAGCAAGAACATCCCCATGTTGATTATCACCCTGGAGCGCCTGCTCTTCATCTTTGCCCTGACCCTGCCTTTTGATATCCGCGATCTGGACGCCGACCGCCGGGATGGGGTTAAAACGATTCCCGGCAGGCTGGGCATCCGCCGCACCAAGTGGCTGGCCCTGGCCTGCCTGCTGGCCATGCTGGTCTTGGCGGCATTAAACCATCACATCGATGTTTACAGCACCGCCCATTTCCTGGCCTTGGCGCTCTCTGCCCTCGCCTCTGGCAGCTTGATTGCTGCCGCCAGTATGGAGAAAAGCGACTATTTCTACTCCGGGGCCGTAGATGGCATGATGATTTTACAGCCTTTTTTACTTTGGCTGGCGTATCTTGCCGGGCCGCAGCTTTAAAACTTTGGCGCAGCCCTAAAGGATTTTTGGATATTATGCAACCTTTTTGTGCCCTTCCCGTAATCTTATACACTTTGCAAGCACTAATAACCCTTGCCGCATAAAAATAGGCGCGGCATAGGTGACAAGCAGCGGCGGGAGCCGTCGAAAGGGTTCATTTGAAGGAATGGGCTTGTTGCAGTGATTCCCATCGCAATAAGCTCTAAATAACATCAATCAAAACCAAAAACTCGGTAAAATGAAAAAAATCTTACTGGCAATGATGGGTTGCCTGCTGCTGGGGAGCGTAGCACAGGCACAAAGCAATGAAAAAAATGCGCTTTCCGCAAAAGTCCTCTTTATCGATTACGGCCGGCCTAATTCGGTCGAGGGGCTAGATATCACCAACGGGTTGGAGATTGCTTACCTGCGCAACCTGCACCGTTATATCAATTTTGCGCTGCCTCTTAAAGTGGGCCTGGCCAATGTAGAGGGGGATATCAACAACCGCACTTTTGCCAGCCTGGACGGCATATTCCAGTTGCAATATCTGGTCAAAGATGAAAGCCGCTTGGTACCCTACCTGATGGGGGGCGCTGGCATCGTTTTTGAAGAAGAGCTCGGGTCCAACACTCAATTCCCTGTTGGGGCGGGCCTCAATATACGCGTAGGCGGGCGCTCCTATGTCAATCTGCAGGGCGAATACCGCATCGCCAGCGAGGAGAACCGCAATAATTTGCAGCTGGGCGTGGGCTACCTCCACCGCTTTGGCATCATGGATGCTGATGGCGACGGCATCGCCGATAGCGAGGACGATTGCCCTTACCAAGCCGGTGCCAGGGACACCCGCGGCTGCCCCGACCGCGATATGGACGGTATACCTGACCAAGAAGATGACTGCCCAGATGTGGCTGGCCTGGCGGCGTTCAACGGCTGCCCCGACATCGATGGCGATGGTGTGCCCGACCGCCTTGATGACTGTCCCGATGTGCCCGGCCTGTCCGCTTTCAATGGCTGCCCCGACACCGACGGCGACGGCATACCTGATCACCTGGACAATTGCCCCGATCTGTCGGGACAGGCTTCTGCTAGCGGCTGCCCCGATGCCGATGGCGATGGCATCCCCGATGCCGAAGATGATTGCCCGGATGTGCCGGGCGTAGCTTCGGCCCGCGGTTGCCCCGACGCTGACGGCGATGGCATCCCCGACCAGCTCGATGATTGCCCCAATGAGCCGGGCTCTGCTGCCGCCAATGGCTGCCCCGACCGCGATGGCGACGGCTTTGCCGATAAAGTGGACCTTTGCCCCGATCTGGCCGGCCCTTACCAGGGCTGCCCCGATACCGATGGCGATGACGTTCACGATGGGATTGATGCCTGTCCCGAGCAGCCCGGCCCGGCTGCCAATAAAGGCTGCCCTGAATTGAAAAAAGAGGAGCGCGATGTGCTCGTGCTCGCCATGCGGGCCGTGCAGTTTGAAACCGGCAAGGCTACGCTTAAGCCTGAATCGAATAAAGTGCTGGACCAAATCGCTGAAATCATGGCCCGCTATCCCGGCTATAAACTCCGTATCAACGGCCATACCGATAGCGTGGGCGATGATGACAACAACCAACGGCTCTCCGAGGAGCGTGCCCAGACTTGCTACCTCTATCTGGTGGAAAAAGGCATCGCCCCCGATCGGGCCACCTTCAAGGGTTTTGGCGAAACGATGCCCATCGCGACCAACCGCAATTCCGAAGGCCGCAGCCGCAACCGGCGGGTGGAATTCGATTTGTATATCGAGTAAGCTATAAATTAACCAAATGACCCTTTGCCTGCTTTGTGCAGGCGCAAGAGGGGCGGGGCTTTGGCTGCTGCCCCTCTTTTATTTTACGGATGTGCCGCCGCGCATTAGCGCCCCTCCTTGCTCTGCCAATACGCTTCATACCCCAGCTCCTCCAGGCGGCGATACTTTTCCGCTACCCCTTCCGCCAACTGCCGCTTGTAGCCGAGGATGCGTTGCTGTAGCTGCGCATCGCTGCAGCCAAGGATTTGGGCAGCTAGTATGCCGGCGTTTTTAGCTGCATTTAGAGCTACTGTAGCAACGGGTACTCCATTGGGCATCTGCAGGATGGAAAGGATGGAATCCCAGCCGTCAATTGAATTGGATGATTTGATGGGCACGCCAATTACCGGCAAGGGGGAAAGCGAAGCGACCATGCCCGGCAGGTGGGCTGCCCCGCCAGCCCCGGCAATAATGGCCTTGATGCCCCGCTCATGCGCGTTTTGAGCAAATTCAAACATGCGCTGTGGCGTACGGTGGGCCGAAACGATGGTCAATTCAAAGGGCACGCCCAATTCCCTGAGCACGTCTGCCGCTTCCCGCATGATGGGGAGGTCCGAATCCGATCCCATGATAATGCTGATCATTGCTGATGGTTTGGTGATGATTTGTTGTTTGTCGATAACTCTGCCCTTCATCCTTATCACTGATACACCTGGGCCAGAGCCAGCCCCTGCGAAAAATCTCGCACATCGATGTAGCGAGGGGGGATGATGATGGCACCCGTGGTATCGATGAATGCGATGCCGCGGCGGGTTGCTACGCGGGCCAGCCCGTCGCGGAAAGGCCAGGCCAAGCCGAACTCCGGTTGGGTAAGCAATTTGCCTTCCCGGTCCAGGTAGCCCCACATGCGGCCAAGGCTGTAGGCGGCAAAGCCATTTTCGAAGCTGTAAAGCTGTTCGAATTGCGGCGGGACCACCTCTTCGCCGGCGGCGTTGATAAAGCCATAGCTGCCGTCCTTTTCCACGGCCCAGAGCGACTCGCCAGCATACCAGAGCTGGTTGTAGCGCGGCGCGGCTACGAACTTGCCCTTGGTGTCAATCAGCCCATAGCGCCCCTCCTTTTGAGCTGGCGCGCGGCCCTGGGCGAAATCCCGGGCATTTTCAAATTGGGGGGCGATAGCGAGCTTGCCATTTTGATCGATAAAACCGTACTGCTGCTCCAGCCTGACGCGGGCAAAACCTTCGCAGTAGGGTGAAATCCGCTGGTAACGGGCAGGCACCAGAAAGCGCCCGCTAGTATCAATCAAGCCATATTTCCCATCCAATTTGACGCTAGCCATGCCATTTTCAAAAGCTGAAGCTTGGCTGAATTGAGCCGCGATGGCGATTTCCCCTTTTTTATTGATATAGCCAAAAGCTTCCCGGGCGCGTACTCGGGCTAGCCCCTCGGTAAAATCCTGAGCATCTTCATATTCGGGAGCGATCGCCCATTGCCCATCAGGTTTGATAAAGCCCATTTTGTTGTTGTAATCCAGCACCCGCGCCAAGCCTTCGGAAAAGGGCCAGGCGGCCTGATATTCCAATGGGATAACCAGCCGGCCGCTTTGGTCAATGAAACCCCAGCGACCCTTGACCCGCACCGCTGCCAGGCCTTCTGAAAAAGGGCGCCCATCGTCAAAGCGGGCATCAATAACCAATTCGCCATCCATATTAATGTAGCCCCAGGGGTAATCTGCAGAATCGAAATCGCTCTCCGCGGGCGGCAGCGCATCAAGATCAGTTGCCGCTGCGGTGGTGTTTTCTCCCTGGTGCCCGGCATCGCTCTTGCAAGCCGGCAGTACCAGCAAGGCTAACAGCAGCACCCATACCCCACAAAGGGGAAACTGGCGCCGGCACAAGAGGAGGCGGGCCAGGCCGATAAATGATTGTAGCTCGATTCTCGTCATAAAGCTCATATTTCAAAGTCAAGGCCCCGGCGCAGCAAACCTTCGTATTTCTCGCGGGCCAATTGCTCGTATTTCTCCTTGTCGAAGGAATATAGCTTGGCTGGCCGGTGGGCTACGCCTTCCTGTTTGCCTACTTCCTGCAATACGCCCATTTTTAGGATACGGGTGCGGAAGTTGCGCTTGTTGAGTTCTTCTACGCCGAGGATGGTCTCGTACAGCTTTTGCAATTGAAACAAAGTAAACTGTTCTGGCAGCAGCTCGAAGCCGATCGGCTGGTAGCGCACTTTGGCTTGCAAGCGGGCAACAGCCACCTGGAGGATATGCTCGTGATCGAAAGCCAGCGCTGGGAGCTGGTCAGTCTGGAACCACTTGACCCGCCGGGCATCGGAGGCCGCCTGTACCGGATGTTCCTCCAGATTGACCAGCGCATAGTAAGCGACGCTGACCACCCTGCCCCGGGGGTCGCGCCCCGGGGCGCCAAAGGTGAAGAGTTGCTCGATGAAAACGTCTTTAACGCCGGTTTCTTCCTCCAGCTCGCGCAGGGCTGCCGTTTCCAGCGCTTCATTCATATCCACAAAACCTCCCGGCAGCGCCCATTGCCCCTGAAACGGACCGTGAGCCCGCTGGATGAGCAATACTTTGAGCTTATGGCTTTCGTCCAGCCCGAAAATCACGCAGTCCACCGTCAAGGCCGGGCGGGGGTATTCATAGGTATATGGCATTATTCGTATCTGAAGTTATTGTCCATTGTAAAGCAGTTTTGAGGCTGTAAAATAAGCATTTTTATCTCAAGATTTAACCGCCGGGCCAAGTATCTTCTTTCGTGCCGCCATCAGCTCGTTTTTGCGCTCCCATACTGCAGGTGAGAGGCCATGGGGGTAATCCTTCAGCTTTTCCTGCCTAAACAAGGCTTGCTGCTGCAAGCTGTGCCGGCGGATCTCGGCCAGAGGCGGCAGGGTATAAGCCAGTTTGCCCTCCCGGAAAATGGGCTGTAGTAAGCCTGCGCAGTGTTGGTATTCTATGTTAGCATAGCCCGCTTTGCCCTCCTCCCAAACCTGGCTGGGGGCGGCGCCATCCCGGATGTCGCAGATAATGTCGCCTTGAGGTTGCCCTTGCCCGTCGTAGCAGCGCTGCACCTGGAGGATGCCCGGATTGGAGACCTTGAGGCTGTCCTCTGAGAGCTTGATACGGTTTTCCCACTCGCCGTCTTCCTCTTGAATGGCAGATAACTTGTAAACGCCACCCAGGGCTGGCTGGCTGTAAGCGGTAGCCAGGCGAGTGCCTACCCCCCAGATGGCAATGGCGGCACCCTGCGCTTTGAGCGTTTCGATTTGATACTCGTCCAGGTCGTTGCTAGCCACGATGGCTGCCTGAGGGAAGCCGGCTTCATCCAGCAATTGGCGGGCCGTCCGGCTCAGCCCTGCCAAGTCGCCGCTATCCAGTCGGATCCCATTCATTTCATAGCCGCGCTCCCGCAGCTTTTTGCCCGCTACAATCGCATTGTGCACGCCTTCGATCGTATCGTAGGTGTCCACCAGGAAGGTGCAGTTGTTGGGTAGCGCACGGGCATATTGCTCAAAGGCCTCTAGTTCATTATCAAAACACATCACCCAGCTATGAGCATGGGTGCCCCGCACCGGGATGCCGTAAATCTTGCCCGCCAACAAGTTGCTGGTAGCATGGCAGCCACCAATATAGGCAGCCCGGCTGGCGGTGAGGCTGCCATCGATACCCTGGGCGCGGCGCAGGCCAAACTCCAGTACCTGATCCCCTCCGGCAGCCTGCACGATGCGCGCCGCCTTAGTCGCCACCAGGGTGGAAAAGTTCAGCAGCGTCAAGAGGGCTGATTCTACAAGCTGGCACTGGATTATGGGCCCTTCGATGCGCAGCAAGGGTTGGTGCGCAAAGACGAGCGTGCCTTCTGGTATGGCGTCGAGCTGGCAGCTGAAAACCATGCGTTGTAAATAGTTTAGAAAACCTTCGTCGAAGAGAGGCTGCCCATCATTGCCCGTCAACTGGCCCAGATATTGGATGTCCTCCGGGCTAAAGCGCAGGCGCTGCAGGAAGTCAATGGCCAGTTCCAGCCCGGCAGCAATGGCGTAATGCCCTCCAAAAGGGGCCTGCCTGAAAAATAAATGGAAGACGGCCCGTTGCCGGTAAAGCCCAGTTTTCCAATACCCATAACCCATGGTAAGCTGGTACAGGTCGGTTAATAGGCCCAAATTTTGTTGATAATATTGGCTCAGGTGCGTCTGTGGCATGATTACTTAGTTTAATTTCAAAACTAAGGTAGGACTTATAGTGGTAAATAGCAAGTCTGAGGAAGTTTTTTTCAAAAAAAGAAATGCTGCCCATACAACTGCTTGGGCCGCTGGTTGTACTATTACTTGGTTCGCCGCGTTTAAACAACTGTTATTGAAAAAGCTATTCATGCCAATGAAAACGATCGCCCTTGTATTAGTTGCCTTGTGCTTAGGGCTCAACGCCTCGGGACAAGCAGATAAATGGGAAGAGCTTAAATCTTATGATGGCCGTTTCCGCCTTATGGCGCCGGCTCCCATGCAGTACAAAGTGGATAGCCTGGAGACCAGCCTCGGCATCATGGCCTACCACACCTTTTTTTACCACGCCCCAAAGGAAACGGAGAAGACTGCCGACAACCTCCTCTATATGTTAAGCTACTGCGATTACCCGGAGTATTCGGTGCATTCCGATTCCGTTGATTTGATTCCGGAGTTTTTTGAAGCCACCATTGAATCAGCGGTAGGGAGCGTCGGGGGCAAGCTGCTCTATTCCAGCGAACAGGGCTACCGCGGCTACCCTGGCCGTTATTGGCGTATCGACTACCTCAATGGCCAGGCGGTTATTAAAACCAGGGCGCTCCTCGTTGGAGCCCGCTACTATGCCCTGCAAACAATCATGTTGAAGAATAAAGGCCTCAATACTTCTACCAACCGCTTTATGGATTCGTTTCAGTTGATGGAATGAGATAGCATGATAGTGGGTTGGTGTAAATATCTCAGAGATTTCTGCTTTGATGCGTGGTTTTACCGGGAAGTTCAATACCTTGTGACAGTCTTAGAACGAACAAAGACCAACGCACAATGTCTAAAATCGCCGTATTTCCCGGTTCTTTCGACCCGATTACCAGCGGGCACGTCGACCTGGTGCACCGGGCCCTGCCGCTATTCGACAAGATCATCGTCGCCATTGGTATCAACAACCACAAACGGGCCCTCTTCCCGCTGGAGTATCGCATTAAGTGGCTCAAGCAGGTCTTCCACGAAGACCCCAAGGTAGAAGTGGGGCAGTTTACTGGGTTGACCGCTCACTACGCCCATGAGATCGGCGCTGGTTATCTGTTGCGCGGCCTGCGGAATGCTTCAGATTTTGATTATGAAAAAACGATTTCCCAGCTCAACCACATCGTGGGGGAGGGGCTGGAGACGCTTTTCCTCATTAGCCAGCCTGCCTTTTCCCACATTAGCTCCACCATCGTCCGGGAAATCATCAAAGGTGGAGGCGATGCCAGCCCTTTCCTGCCCGAGCAGGTGTATGAAGGCATCTCGACTTTCAAGTTGGATGAATGAGCCCCAAGCGGGCTATGCGTACCGCTTATTTGCCTGAAAATTGTGGCTTTTTCGGGTAAATGCCGTAGCTTTGCGGCGAATTCTCACTAACCATTCAAAACCAAAGATATCATCATGGCAAATGCATTTTTCAAAGTCCCCACAGCGGTCAACGAAAAGGTGCTGAACTATGCACCTGGTAGCCCGGAACGGGCCGAACTCAAAAAAGCGATTGCCGAGCTGAAATCCCGGCAGGTTGAAGTGCCGATGACCATAGGCGGGCAAAAAGTGAAAACCGAACGCAAACTGCCCATCCATCCGCCTCATGAGTTGAAACATACCCTGGGGCATTTCTACAAAGGCGGTGCCGAGCACGTGCAAATGGCTATCGATGCCGCGATGAAAGCCAAGCCAGCTTGGGAAAAAATGCCCTGGCAGGAAAGAGCCGCCATCTTCCTCAAAGCTGCCGACCTCGTGGCTGGCCCCTATCGCCAGCGCATGAATGCCGCCAGCATGATCGTGCAGTCTAAAACGGTTTATCAGGCTGAAATAGATATCGTAGCGGAGTTATGCGACTTTTGGCGCTTCAATGCCCAGTTTATGACCCAAATGTACGAAGACCAGCCCTTGACTATCTCGGGCAGCGGCATCTGGAACCGCATGGAGTACCGCCCGCTGGAAGGCTTTATCTTCGCACTGACGCCCTTCAATTTCGCCTCCATCGCGGGCAACCTGCCCACTGCCCCGGCGATGATGGGCAATACGGTGGTCTGGAAATCCGCCGAATCGGTCGTGTTGGTCTGCGACCTTATCATGCAGGTGCTGGAAGAAGCGGGGCTGCCACCTGGGGTCATCAATCTGGTTTATGTCGATGGCCCGGTGGCCGGAGCAGAAATCTTCTCCCACCCTGATTACGCGGGTATCCACTTCACGGGTAGCACTGGCGTATTCCAAAACCTCTGGGGCTTGATGGGGAATAATATCAGCAAGTACAAGTCTTACCCGCGCATTGTCGGCGAAACCGGCGGCAAGGATTTCATCATCGCTCACCCCTCTGCCGACCCCCGCCAGGTTGCTACGGCCATCACCCGCGGCGCTTTTGAATATCAGGGGCAAAAATGCTCGGCTGTATCCCGCGCCTACTTGCCTCAAAGCCACTGGCCAGCAATAAAAAATATGTTAATTGAAGATTTAAGGTCCATAAAGGTTGGCAATCCAGAAGACTTTTCTAACTTTATGGCCGCAGTAATCGATGAGCGGGCTTTTGACAAAATCACCAGCTATATCGCCGAAGCTAAAAGTAGCGACAAAGCGAGCATTATTGCCGGAGGCGAGTATGACAAAACCCTTGGGTATTTCATCCAGCCGACCATTATCGAAGCTAAAGACCCGAAGTACCGCACCATGTGTGAGGAGCTCTTCGGTCCAGTGCTGACGGTCTATGTTTACGAAGACAGCCAGTACGAAGCGACGCTTGAACTGCTGGACAGCACTTCTCCTTATGCCCTCACCGGTGCCGTTTTTGCCAAAGACCGCGCCGCGGTGTTGATGACCACGGAGAAGCTGCGCCACGCCGCAGGCAACTTCTATATCAACGATAAGCCTACGGGCGCGGTGGTCGGCCAGCAGCCTTTCGGCGGTGCCCGCGGCTCGGGCACCAACGACAAAGCCGGCTCGATTCTCAACCTCTACCGTTGGGTCTCGGCTCGCTCGATTAAAGAAAATTTTGTGACGCCGACGGATTACCGCTATCCGTTTATGGCCCAAGAATAGCCCTCACCCAAACAGGGCAAGCTTGCTAATAACAAGTCGAGCATGGGGTGGCCTTTATTTTGAGGCTGCCCCATTGTTTTTTTCAGGAGGCGTATTTCCAGTCATGCTGCCATCAGTCATCGCCTTGCCTTGCTCACTTCACCTCCACCAACGCCGTCCAAATGCTCAGCTTGCCATTTTCCAGCCGCGTCCATATCGGGCGGACCTGGCCGTTGACGGCGCTGATGTGGTTGTAGTCGCCAAAAAAGACATAGGGTATGGGCGTGAAAGGCGATTCGCTGAGGCGCATATTGGTGAAGCGCTGGCCGCCATCGGTGGAGTAGGCGAGGTAAACGTCGGTGCGCAGATCGTCATAGCTGCGGCGGTCGTAATAGACTACGTAAAGATAGCCCGTGGACTGGTCAACGGTCATGGAGGTGAGGAACTGCTGGCGGCCGGGCGGGTCGTCGTTGACGCGCAAAGGGGCCGACCAGGTGTCGCCGCCGTCGCGGGAATAAATTAGCCAGTTGTCGGTATCGTCTTGGCCATTGCGTTGGTCGCTCCAGTTGATGTAGATCGAGCCGCGGTAGGGGCCGTCGCTGAGGTCGGTTGCGGTAAAGGGCAGGCCATTGCAGCGGGAGATGCCGGGGATGTCGAAAGTCCACCCACCAGGCTGCTCGGCGGCGACGATATCTTCGTCCAGCCAGGTCTGGCCGCCATCGAGGGAGCGGTCGAAATAGATTTTTTCAGCAAAGGACCAGGCGACGTAAACCTGGCCATCGGGGCCGACGGACGGCACGGCACCCTCGGTGGTATTATCGCCGTCGAGGCAGTCGCCTTCAAATTGGTTGATGGGGAAAGCTTCGCTCCAGCTCTCGCCTGCATCGACTGACTTGGAGAAGAGGATGCGGCTACGGTCTTCAGGTTTGGAGCTGCCGTACTGGTCAAATTCCGTCCAGGTCATGTAGAGGTGGTTGTTGCGCGGATCGACGGCCAGCCACTGCTTGTCCTGATCAGCAGGGGGGCGGTGGCCGGCATAGCTGCCATCGTTCCAGCTTTTGCCGCCATCGGTGGATTTCTGCACCACGATGCGGTCAAGCCAACTAGTATTTGCACGCCCCATGCCGCTGGGATCGGCCAAGTGGGCATAGAAAAAATTCCCCGCGTAATCAGCCAGGACGACGGGGTCGCCATACACGCCATAGGATGATTGCAGGCGGCCGGCCTGCCAGGTCTTCCCGCCGTCATTGGAGTGATAAACGAGGTCGAGCACCGCACCAGCTACCATTTGCTCTGGGTTCAAAGGGTTGATGGCGATGCTCGGTTCGCAAGGGCCAAAACCGAGCCCATCGCTTTCGCCAATCAGGATATTGGCATAGAGCTTGGGGAGCGTGCTTAAGGGCGCGCCGATCTTGCGCTGACAGGCTGAGCCCAGCAATGCCAGGCCAAGGATAATCCAATAATGGCGGAGTTTCATATTGCGAGGGATTTTAATTTGTTGTTTTAGTATAAGCTACACCTGATGGATAGTTGCTGCTGTTTTATTGCTTGGGCGGATCAATAGGTCTCTGGCCTTATACCTCCGGCTTCATTGCGATACTACTTCCAATACATCAAATCCCTACCAAATGCAGCCCTACCGCCAGGGCCGCCCCCACAATTGGCGCCACAACCGGCACCCAGGCATAGCCCCAGTCGCTATCGCTTTTAGCGGGAATGGGGAGTAAAGCATGCATGATGCGCGGCCCCAGGTCGCGGGCAGGGTTGATGGCGTAGCCCGTGGTGCCGCCCAACGAAAGGCCGATGGCCAATACCACCAGGGTGACCGGGATAGCGCCCAGCGAGCCCATGCCCACTTTTTCGCTCTGCCCCATGCCTAGTGTTACTTCGGGCTCAGAGAAGTGCAGGATAGCGAAAATAAGGACGAAGGTGCCTATTACTTCACAATAAAAATTAAACGGCAGGCGGCGAATGGCTGGTGTGGTGCAGAAAGTGGCTCTTTTAGTCGGCCCGTCAGCGGTGTCTTGGTAATGATTATAGTAAAAAAGCCAGATTAAGGTAGATCCGATGGCCGCTCCGAGCATTTGCGCCAGTATGAATAGGCCTACCTTGGCCCAGGGGAAAGCTCCGGTGAGCGCCAAAGCAAAGGTGACCGCCGGGTTGAGGTGTGCCCCGCTATGCGGAGCCGCGACGATTACACCCGTAAACACCCCCAGAGCCCAACCCACCGTAATCACGATCCAGCCGCCGCCCTGACCCTTGGTGCCGTTCAATACGACGTTGGCCACCACCCCGTTCCCCAACAAGATCAATAGCATGGTGCCGATGATCTCGGCGATAAATTCCTCCATGGCTTTTCGTTTTTGCGAGCAAGATATACTTTTTGCCCGCTTTCGCCAATCTGGAAGCAATAGATTTGTTGCTAACTAAATCAGGGAAAGAAAAAAGGCGCCGGGGATTCCAGCGCCTTCCTAACGTACTTTACTCCAAATTACTTGTTGGGCTGAGGCGTCATGCGCAGGTAGGGCTTGATTTCTTTGTAGCCCCTGGGGAATATCTTGTCCGCTTCTTCATTGGTCACTGCCGGCGAGATGACCACATCCTCGCCAAATTCCCAGTCTACTGGCGTCGCTACGCTGTAGTTGTCGGTCAACTGCAGCGAGTCGATCACGCGCAGGATCTCGTGGAAGTTGCGGCCCGTGGAGGGCGGGTAGGTCAACGTCAGGCGGATCTTCTTGTTCGGGTCGATGACGAATACCGAGCGGACCGTGTATTTTTCTGAAGCGTTGGGGTGCATCATGTCATAAAGGACCGCCACATTTTTATCTTCGTCAGCAATGATGGGGAAGTTCATCTTGACCTGCTGCGTCTCTTCAATATCAGACAGCCATTTCATGTGTTCTGCCAGCGGATCGATGCTCAGGGCGATGATTTTGCAATTGCGCTTTTCAAACTCTCCTTTCAGCTTGGCCGTACGGCCCAGCTCGGTAGTACAAACTGGCGTGAAGTCGGCAGGGTGGGAGTAAAGGACCCCCCACTTGTCGCCGAGCCATTGGTGGAAATTGATTTCGCCCTCAGTGGTTTGGGCTTTGAAGTCAGGGGCGATATCTCCTAATCTGAGTGACATAAGATCGTATTTTTTATGGTTGAAAAATATATGTGTTTGGCTTTAAAAAAATCAGAGCGTTGCGAGCTGCTATCTCCGCAGCCTTCTTTCATTTGACGTTGCAAAATTACAGCCTTTATCGACAGCAGGCAGTGACATTTGTCACAAGGGGGAGGCGGTGAACTACCTGCGGCTTTCAGGGGGGGCTGGGCTTTCTTACCACTAAAAGCTCTCCGTCCCTGGCAAAGCGGGCACCGAAAGCGCCCCGAAGCCATTTTTGCGCTCGCGCAGGATAAACTTGCGCTTGCCATTGAGCTGAGGGCGCGCTTCCAGGAAAGGCTGCACCAGTTGGTGGATGGCTTCGCTCTCGATGAGGAAGCCATCGTGGCCATAGATGCTATCGATCAGCTCCAGCCGGGAACGGGAGATATGCCGGGCGAGGAAAGCCTGTTCTTCTACCGGGAAAAGGACATCGGATTGGATGCCAATAATCAAGGCTTTGGCCTTAATCTGTTGTAGGGCAGATTCTAGCCCGCCCCGCCCGCGTCCGAGATGGTGGCTGTCCATGGCGCGGCTGAGCGTCAGATAGGACCATACATCGAAGCGCTGCTGGAGTTTGTAGCCTTGGTAGCGTTGGTAAGAGCTGGCCCGGAAACCGGCGAGCTTGGTATCGCCCTCGTCTTGCTGGGCGAGCTGGTAGGTGCGGTAATTGCGGTATGACAGCATGGCGATGGCACGGGCGGCTTCCAGCCCAGCTTTGCCGGCATCCTTGCCGCCAACGTGCAAGCTCGGGTCGGCTTCAATAGCCATGCGTTGTGCCTCGTTGAAGGCGATACCCCAGGGGGAATGCCGGGCATTGGTAGCCAGCACGGCGATGTGCTCAATCTGCTCCGGCTCGGCGATGGCCCACTCTAGCACCTGCTGCCCCCCCATGGATCCGCCGATGGCCAGGCGGATGCGCTCGATGCCGAGTTTAGCCCGTAGCAAACGATGCGCCTGGACCATGTCGCGCACCGTAATCAGGGGGAAATCTTTGCCATAAGGCTGGCCCGTCTCTGGATTTACACTTGCCGGCCCGGTGCTGCCATAACAGGAGCCGAGGATATTGGCACAAACGATAAAATACTGCTCCGGGTCGAAAAGCTTGCCAGGCCCGACCAGGCCCGGCCACCACTCCAAGGGATCGGCATTGGCCGTGAGCGCATGAGCAATCCAAACAACGTTATCTTGCTCGGGCGAAAGTTGTCCATAAGTGGTATAGGCAATGGTCAGCTCCTGGAGCTCTGCGCCGCTTTCCAGAGGAAAGGCTTGGTTGATGGTCAGGTATGGCATGTTTGTTTTTTTGAGTTATGAGAGATAGTGGGCAGTGGGCGGTAGGCAGTAGGCAGTAGGCAAGTTGCCTACTGCCCACTGCAACTAACTAAACCAGCACCTTACCTCCCAGCCCTACTTTGGCGAAAGCCTGCTCGAAGTCAGCCTTAATATCCTCGATATGCTCGATACCGGTGGATATCCTCAGCAGGTTGGGTACCACGCCGGCCGCCAGTTGTTCGGCTTCGCTGAGCTGCTGATGGGTAGTAGCGGAGGGCTGAATGATGAGCGTCTTGGCATCGCCGACGTTGGCTAGATGGCTGACCAGCTGCAAGCTATCCACAAATTTGGTGGCATTTTCCTTGCTGCCCTTGATGGTGAAGGACAGTACGCCGCCAAAGCCATTGCGCAGGTACTTGCGGGCGCGTTCGTGAGCCGGGCTGCTCGCCAGGCCTGGATAGTTGACAAACTCCACTGCCGGATGGCGCTCCAGCCATTCGGCCAGTGCCAGGGCGTTGTCTACGGTGCGCTGTACGCGCAGGGAGAGGGTCTCCAAGCCTTGCAACAACAGGAAGGCATTGAAGGGGCTAATTGCCGGGCCGTAGTCGCGCAAGCCTTCCACTCGGGCGCGGATGATGAAGGCGATGTTGCCAAAAGGCCCGTCGGTGCCAAATACATCCCAGAATTTTAGGCCGTGGTAGCCTTCCGATGGCTCGGTAAATTGAGGGTACTTGCCGTTGCCCCAGTTGTAGTTGCCGCCATCCACGATGACGCCCCCGATGGAGGTGCCATGGCCGCCGATCCACTTGGTAGCCGATTGTACCACAATATTAGCGCCATGCTCCAATGGGCGGAAGAGGTAGCCTGCTGCTCCGAAGGTGTTGTCTACCACTAGCGGGATATCATATTTGCGGGCCACTGCCGCGATGCTTTCAAAATCAGGCACGTTGAAGCTAGGATTGCCGATGGTCTCCAAATAAAGCGCTTTGGTATTTTCGTCGATGAGCTGCTCATAGGCCGCCGCCGATTCGTCCTTGACAAAGCGGGCTTCGATGCCCAGGCGCTTAAAGTTGACTTTAAACTGGTTGTAAGTGCCGCCGTAGAGGTTGGCACTCGACACCAGGTTGTCGCCCGTTTCCAGGATGTTGGTCAGGGCAATGAACTGGGCCGCTTGCCCGGAGCTGACCGCCAGGGCGGCCGCACCGCCTTCCAGTGCCGCGATGCGCTTTTCAAACACATCGGTGGTAGGGTTCATGATGCGGGTGTAGATGTTGCCGAACTCCTTGAGCGCAAAGAGGTTGGCACCGTGCTCGGAATCCTTGAAGGTGTAGGAAGTCGTCTGGTAAATGGGCACGGCGCGCGAGCGGGTGGTGCCTTCTACGTCTTCTTGGCCGGCATGTAATTGCAAGGTCTCAAATCTTAGCTTTGACATGGTCATCGAATTTAATATGGTGGTGAAAAAATGGATGTACACAGAGCGGTTTGCCAAGGCATGACAACGGACAAAGGCTTTCGTCTGGAAAGCCCTCCATTTTATTTGCGCAATGGCGTGGGAAGGGTCAACAACGACAACAACAACATGCGCAGGCGCGCATGAAGGAGGAGCTCGCATTAATGGTTGGCGAACAACTAGGCACTGGGTTGAATCCCTGGAAATTTGATTTTTGGAAAATCATGTCGTCGTTTCGATTTTATAGTTCCAATAAACCCGGCAAAGCCGGTTGGCGGGAATTGGCACCGTTGCGCATCGGCATGGTTGCCAGGGTTTCGCAGAGCCCGTGCTCTCCACCCTTCTTTATAAAATCATTCTCGTCAAAAGAATTGATTGGCACAAAGGTATGAATAAAAAACATACCGCGCCAGCCTATCCTTTGCCACGGCCCAAAAAAAGCCGCTTGTCGTTACCAAAAGAATGACCACGCAAAAATAATAAAAATCCGATAGGATAAGTAGGGAATATTGATTTTCTTAAGCTCTCGCGAGGAGATTTGACCCGGAAGGCTTGTATTTACAGCGCTTGAAGGGGGGATTAAAGAAACGTTAAAGTTTGGCGAATAGCATTATAGAGATGGCGATGCCATCGGCGGCGGTTCAACTTTTCCGGTAAGTTGCGGTTTTGTACAAACATTTGTACTTGGCCCGGCTTGCGCTTGGCGTCTGAATCCTTATGTTTGCCCAAAATAAATCCACACATGAAAATTGAACTCGCCCGCCTCGACCAAGACTTCCACCTCGAAGCCGTCAACGAAACTGGCGCGCGCCTGGAATCGGATGGCGCCCCCGATATCGGCGGCCACAATCTGGGGCTGCGCCCCATGCAGATGGTGCTTGCAGCCCTGGGTAGCTGCAGTGCCATCGACGTCATCCTGATGTTGCGCAAGCAGCGCCAGCAACTAGACGACATCAAGGTGACCGTCACCGCCGAGCGGGAAAAGGATAAGTTTCCAGCTTTATTCACGGACATCCACGTGCACTACCGCCTCTATGGCCCCATCGCGCCCAATAAAGCGGAAAGAGCGGTCAATCTGTCGATGGAGAAGCTCTGCTCGGTGAAAAAACTGCTGGATGCGACGGCAAAAATCACTTGGAGCTGGGAGGCTATGTGATTACCTTTCCCCAAAGATGAGGCTCCCAATACGCACCATGGTGCTGCCCTCACCGAGGGCGATTTTATAATCGTCGGACATGCCCATGGATATTTCCCGGAAGCGCTCTTGTCCGGCAAAGTAGCTAGCCTTTAGGTACTCAAAAAATTCGCGTAGGCCGGCGAACTCCCGGCGCACTTGCTCTTCGTCTTCGGTGAAGGTAGCGATGCCCATCAGGCCGAGGATGCGGATGTTGTTCAAGCTTTTAAATTCCTCGGAGCGGAGCATCGCTTCAACCTCTTCACGGCTGAAGCCATACTTGCTTTCCTCTTCTGCGATTTTGATTTCCAGTAAACAGTCGATTACGCGGCTATGCTTTTGGGCTTGCTTATCGATTTCCTTAAGAACTTTGAAGCTATCCACTGATTCGATAAGATGGACAAATGGCGCCACGTATTTCACCTTGTTGGTCTGTAAATGGCCAATGAGGTGCCAGCAGATGTCTTTGGGCAGTTGTTCGTACTTGGCGGTCAGCTCTTGCACGATATTTTCACCAAAATGGCGCTGGCCCTGGTGGTAAATTTCCAGGATTTCCGCTAGGGGTTTAGTTTTGGAGACCGCTACCAATTGAGTGTTGGTAGGCTTGAGTTTTTCTAATATCGTCGCTAAAGGGACCATGGCAGTGTGTGTCTTGTTGGTTGCGTTTCACTGAAGACAACACGGAATGCCCCCCCGAGGTTGCTGCCCGGGGCGAAAGGCTTTGACATTTCTTTAACCCATTCTTGAAAAACATGGCTACGGCCAGGTTCGTTAAGTAAATATCTGAAAACCAAAAACCTGAGGCCATGACTGATTACCGATTTGAACGCAATGCGCGCAGGAGCCGTCAAAAGGCTTTGTATGTCACCATCTTTTTCCACCTGCTTATCCTGGGCGGTTTAGCATTTTACAGCAGCGGCGCCGATTGGCGTGATTACGTGCCAGAGGCTTTGAAAACCAGCTTGGGGATCGAAGCGCCCCAAGCGGAAAATGCGACGGCACGGGAAGAACTACCCCGGCCGTAGTTTATGCCAAAGACAAGTTTGTGAAATGGCAATGAGCAAAGGCTCATTGCCGGCTTGGCTTACTTGCGCGGCGACCAGATGACCTCCTCCACACCTTGTTCTTTCGCCAGGTGGCGGGCCAACACAAAGAGGTAATCTGATAGCCGGTTGAGATATTTGATGAGGATGGGGGGCACCTGTTCCTGCTGTGCCAGGTGGACGGTCAGGCGCTCAGCCCGGCGGCACACGCAGCGGGCGATATGACAGAAGGATACGGCGGGGTGGCCGCCTGGCAGGATGAAATTCTTCAGCTCGGGCAAACCCTCGTTCATGCGGTCGATCTCCTGTTCTAGTATAGTGATGTCTTCTTCCTGGATATCCGGCACGGGCAAGGCTTTTTCGGGATCAGAAGCCAGATTGGCGCCGAGGGTAAAAAGCAGGTCCTGGATTGATTTCAACAAAACTTTTACCCCCGCTTCTTGGGCATAATCACGCACCAGGCCGAGGTGGGAGTTCAGCTCGTCCACCGTGCCATAAGCTTCGATGCGGAGTTCGCTTTTCAGCAGACGGCGCCCGCCAAACAAGGAGGTCTCTCCCTGGTCGCCGGTTTTAGTATAAATTCGGAATGCCATAAGCTATGGTTGGTTGTAGCGGTGTTCAGGGTCGTAGGCGCTAACGATGTTATCATTCAGGATGTCGCTCTCCACTAGGCCGTCGCGCAGGCGGATGGAGCGGTGGGCATGGGCGGCAATCTCGGGTTCATGGGTGACCAGGATGACCGTATTGCCGTTTCGGTGGATTTCCTCGAAGATGCCCATGATTTCGATGGAGGTCTTGGTGTCGAGGTTGCCGGTTGGCTCATCAGCCAAGATGATTGATGGGTCGTTGACCAGGGCGCGGGCGATGGCCACGCGCTGGCGCTGGCCGCCGGAAAGCTCATTGGGCTTGTGCTCAACCCGATCGCCCAAGCCTACGGCATCGAGCACTTCGCGGGCTTTTTTCAGGCGGGCGGTTTTGCCTACGCCGCCATAGACCAGAGGCAAAGCTACATTTTCGAGTGCGCTGAGGCGGGGCAAGAGGTTGAAGGTCTGGAAAACAAAGCCGATTTCTTTGTTGCGCACCTCGGCCAGTTCGCCGTCTTCCATCGTGCTCACATTGGAGCCGTTGAGCCAATATTCCCCGCTGGTAGGCGTATCCAGACAACCGATCAGGTTCATCAGGGTGGATTTGCCAGAGCCAGAGGGGCCCATCAGGGCTACGTATTCATTGCGCCCTATTTCAAGGGTGATGCCACTCAGGGCATGCACCTTAGCGGCCCCCATGATGTAGGTCTTGGTAAGGTCTTTAGTGGAGATGACAGCTTTCATTAAAATTGTTTTATAGATCAATCACTTTGGGTACGCGGAAGTAGGCGCCATCGTGGCTGGGAGCATTGCGCAGGGCTTCTTCCCGGCTAGCTTGACCCCTTACGGCATCTTCCCGTAGTACATTTTCATCCTCATTGATGTACACCAAGGGCTCTACTTTTTCAGTATCCAACTCCTGGAGTTTTTCCACCATACTTAGTATAGCGTTGAGATCATCGATCAGCCGGGCTTCCTCTTGCGGGGCCACTTCCAGGCGGGCCAGATGTTCAAGCTTCGAAATTAGCGCTTGATCTATTTTCATGATACTTTTTTAGAAGTTTGGCGGCATTTCTTCCATCAACGGAAGAGTTTATTAATTTCGTACCCGAAAACCAGATTTCATGACCAAGAGTCCAGGAGACGATTATGATGCCAAAGATAAAACACATTGCCATAGCGGGAAACATCGGCGCAGGAAAAACTACGCTGACCGAAAAGCTAAGCAAGCATTTCAACTGGGATGTCCACTACGAATCTACCGAAGATAACCCCTACTTGAGCGACTTCTACAACGATATGCAGCGTTGGTCGTTCAACCTGCAAATTTTTTTCCTCAACAGCCGCTACCAGCAAGTGCTCCGCATCCTGGAAGGTGATAAAACCGTTGTGCAGGACCGTACCATCTACGAGGATGCCTACATCTTCGCCCCCAACTTGCACGATATGGGCCTGATGTCCACCCGAGATTTTCAAAACTACTTCCAGTTGTTCAAGACCATGTCCTCCCAAATTCAGCCGCCAGACTTGCTCATCTACCTGCGGGCTAGCATCCCCACTCTGGTGGAGCACATCCAGGACCGAGGGCGCGACTACGAAGGCAATATGAGCCTCGACTATCTACGCCGCCTCAACGAGCGTTATGAAAACTGGATCGGCAACTACAATGAGGGCCGCTTACTCATTATCAATGCCGATCATTACGACTTTATCCACAATCCCGAAGACCTGGGGGAGATCGTCAACCAGATCAGAGGGGAGCTGCATGGGCTGTTTTAAGGCAGGATGCTGAAAGCTTAGCCAATTTATCATTATCTTTGCCAGGCACATAAGGGCCGCCGGGTAAACCGGGGCTGATCGATATGAATATTTGGAAAAAAACCATTGAGCAGCTTCCACACTTGGTGAAATACCTGCTGGTGTTGAGCACCATCGCCTTCATCGCTTTGTTGTTCCCCGACAACGTCCAGTTCCGCTATGAATTTGAAAAAGGGCAGGTTTGGCATTATGACGACCTGCGGGCACCGCTTGACTTCGCCATCCGCAAGCCGTCAGCAGAACTCAGGCAAGAAGAAGAAAAGCTGGAAGCGGGCTTTACGCCATACTACGAATTGGATGACCAGATCACCCGCGAGAAAAAGAAAGCTCTGGACTCCGTTTTCAGCCACCAAATTGAGGCCGTACGCCAGGAAGGCCAGTTTTCAGATGTGCTCCGCAACCCGGGCCGCTACCTGGATTTTGGCAACCGCTTTTTGGAAAACCTCTACCAACGGGGGGTACTGCACCTATCGCCGGAGCACCAGGGCAAAGGCGTCGGCTTTGTGATCAACGTAGTGCGCGGAAACACTACGCAGCCTCAAACCATTGACAACCTGCTGAATGTAGAAAGCGCCCGGGAGCTGCTAAGCGATTCGCTGCCCTACAGCCGCCTAGCGGAGCCAGAATTCCTCTATCCCATCCTGGAAGGGCTCATCGCCCCAAACTTGCTATACAACGATACGCTAAGCCAGCGGATATTGGAGGGGGAAATGGCCCAAATTGCCAAATACCGCGGGCGGGTGGCCAAAGGGGAGCTCATCGTCACTAGTGGAGGGGTCATTACCGACGATATATACCAAAAACTAGATTCCTTCAAAGCGCAGTACGAAGAGGAGATCAGTGCCAAAAAATCGCAATGGTGGGTGCTGGCGGGCAATCTCCTGCTGGTCAGTTTGATTATCGTCGTGTTCCTGCTTTACGTCAAAACCTTTGCGCCTACGGTCTTCTCCCGGCTCAATCGTTTGATCTTTATTCTTTTGTGGATTGCGTTATTCAGCTACTTGTCTCATGCCATGTGGCAAATCGAACTGCTGAGCGTCTATATACTGCCCTTCTGCATCGTGCCCATCATGATCAAGGCATTTTTCAATGAACGCCTGGCTTTGTTTACCCACTTTATCGTGGTCTTGTTGGCAAGTTTCCTGGCTTTTGCCGGGCTGGAGTTTGCTTTCCTGCAAATCATGGCTGGCATCGTGGTCCTGCTCAGCCATTCCAATACGCGCAACTGGTCGGGCTTTTTCTCCTCCATCTTTTCCATCCTGCTGGCCTACGGCATCGGCTACCTGAGCTTGTCGCTCATTCAGGAGGGGGGATTTCAGACCATCGACTGGCAAGTGCTATCCTGGCTGGCCCTCAGTACTTTCCTTACCCTGCTAGCTTATCCTTTGATCCCTTTGCTGGAACGCTTGTTCGGCTTCACCTCTGCCATTACCCTGTTCGAGCTTTCCGACCTCAACCGCCCGCTTTTGCGGGAACTGGCGCGCAAAGCGCCCGGCACTTTCCAACATTCGCTACAAGTAGCCAACCTGGCTGAAGAAGCTGCCCGCAAAATCGGTGCTGACGCGCTAATGGTCAGGACAGCTGCGCTTTACCATGATATTGGCAAAACGGCTCAGCCTCAGTTTTTTATTGAAAACCAAAATAACGGCAGCCCGCATGAAGGCCTGAGCCAATTGGAAAGCGCCCGGATCATCATCGCTCATGTCAATGAGGGCGTGAAGATGGCCAAAAAAGCGGCCCTGCCAAATCTCTTGATCGATTTCATCCGCTCGCACCACGGCACCACTCGCGTGGAATATTTTTACCGCAACTTCATCAACGAGAACCCCGAGGTCGATGCCGATGTGGCTGATTTTAGCTACCCCGGCCCACGTCCGCGTACCCGTGAGGAAACCATCCTGATGATGGCAGATTCCATAGAGGCAGCCTGCAAAAGCCTGAAAAATCCGACCGAGAAAGATTTGTCAGAATTGATCGACAAAATCGTCGCTGGTAAAATCTCACAGAATCAGTTTGAAAACTCCCGCCTATCTTTCCGCGAACTAGAGGAATGCAAGCAGATTTTTAAGCAACTGATGCGCTCGGTCTATCACCTGCGGGTGGAGTATCCGGAGGAAAAGAAGGTACAAGAAGAGGAAGACAAAGACTGAACCCGTGCGTGCTGGCCGCTAAGGCAACCCCCCTTTGATGTGCGTGCCACACGCAATGCCTAAGCTTGGCCCTTTGGCTTTTTGAAGCCATAAGGGCAATGCCTGCAACCACTCTGACAGCAGTAGCCGCGCTTGCGCAAGTAATGTTCAGTGAAAACGAAGCGCCCCTCTTCAATATAGTAATCTATGCCTTCTACTAATTTTTCCTGCTGAGGCATTTCCAGTCTAGGCCTGAACCTTATGAGCCCGCAGGGCCGGAATGCGGCGCTGTGCCCACTCATAGGCGCCAAATAATACGGCTACGTAGAACAGGTCGCCCGCCAGGGTATTCCAAAAGAAGGGGATGCCAGCGACATAGGTGGCAATCAGCCCCGCTGCCGTTTTGGGGTAAGCCGGGTTGGCAAACCAGACGCCAAAATTAGTGACCAGGAAGAAGACCAGCGAAGCCAGCAAACTAGCCGCCAGCATATTGCTGATTTTGACTTGGCGCAGTACGGCTATGCCCAGGGCAATAATGAGCCCAAAACCCAGGTAAACCCACAATGAGGAAGCCCCAAACCAGATGAAGCCCTCGCCGTAAAATTCGGGGTACATGGGGGCGTATACCAGGTTGTTGAGCAGCAGGTCGCTCAACCATAGGGCGGCGAAGGGGATGAGGAAGGATAGATACTTGCGCGAGAAGTGCGCCGCCCCGAAGAGCCCAATCGCGCCAATTGGCGTGAAATTATAGGGGTGAGGGAGCAGGCGGCTGAGCGCTGCGGCAATAATCATCAGGCTGGCGATAGCTACGTTTATCTTTATTTTGTTGCTCATGATTCAGTCGTTTAATCTGTTATTTAGCACAAAAGTAAGGAAAATATTTTTCTTTTCCATGTGCTTGAACAGACA
>CAYSPJ010000034.1:0-29697 GCA_964432875.1 uncultured Phaeodactylibacter sp.
TTCGGGCATTAAATGTGGGCGCCTATCCATGCAAAATAGTCAAGCGCTATATCGGTAAAAAAGCTTGTCAAGAACAGCAAGCCAATATCCGCGCTACGCTCCAGGAAACCTACAAGCCCCTCTAACCACAAAAGCCCAAACCGACTACCGTCTGCTTAGGCTTCTGTGCGCTATTATTCCACGAGAGGGCCTCGCCCTCCAAAAAATTAAGACTTCAGTTCCAGGCGGTACACCTCATCGCGCAGGAAGCCCTCTTGCATTTTCTGCTCCTCTACCGACTCGGTGTTCTTTTCCTTGATCTGCTCGCGGCGGCTCTTCCAGGAACCGCCTTCCTGGAAGAAGGCGATGATAGCCCAGATCAGCAGCACCGTCGGCAAGAGCACACTCACCGCCAGGCCTTTGACCTCATAGCGCATGTGCATAAAATCGTAGATGATGAAGTAGGCCTTGTAGAGCGATAGCACAATCAGGACAACCCCGATGACATAGCCCAGCCAATTTATATCCTCCAGGCCAGAGAAGACGTGGCCCTTTCCTAAAAGAGAGAAGAATACCTCCACTAAGGTAACCACCCCCAGGATGACCAGGCCCTTATAGACCATCTTTTTTGATTCTTCGTAGCTTAAGTGTGACATTATTGCTAGCTGTTTTTTGTCGTTTTTGAAAAGCGCCCGATTTAGAGCAGGTAAAATACCAGGAATACAAACACCCATACCAAGTCCACAAAGTGCCAGTACAGGCCGATTTTCTCGACCATCTCATAACCATTGCGGCGGCGGGCATATAAGCCGCTGGCCGAGTTGATCATGATGATGAAGAGGAAAACCACCCCAGAAAGTACGTGGAAGCCGTGGAAGCCCGTGATGAAGAAGAACAGCGCGCCGAAAGCCTTGGGCCCAAACGCTTCCATTTTCACTACCCCTGCATCGGGCCCTTCAGTCACCTTGAACTTGCGCTGCACGTAGCCGTTGTCGTCCACGAAATAGCCGGAGTGCTCGCCGGCAGTATAGTCATGAGCATGGCCATCCGCTTCGCCGTGCTCCTCGCCGCCGTGGCTATCGCCTGCTTTATGGATCAGGTAGCTTTCGCCAGCCTTAAAGGTTTCATCAGTTTCCTTGCCGTTGTTGTCCAGATAGACCCCAGCTTCCGTATGAGTACCAAAAGGGTTGACGGTAACTGACATGTGTTCGGTCGCGATCAGGTTGGTCCATTCCCAAGCTTGGCAGCCAAGGAAGCCCGAGCCGCCGAGGATAGTCAGCAGCATCCAGAACACCACCCCGTTTTTGTTCTCGCGATGGCCTTCCTGCACCGCGCGCACCATCGTAACCGAACTGATGATGAGCAGGAACGACATGATGGTCACGAAAATAAGGGGTGCATGGTGGATGCCAAAGGGTGCCGTAGAGAATACAAAATCAGGCACTGGCCAGGTCGGGCTACTGAAGCGCAGCGCGCCATAAGCAATCAGGAAGCCGGCAAAAGTAAAGGCATCTGAGAGGAGGAAATACCACATCATCAGCTTGCCATAACTGACCTTAAACGGCTCTTGACCTCCTTCCCAAGCGTCGCCTTGGTCGTGATGCACTTCCGGGTGCTCCATTACGGTATCAGTTGTCGCCATCGGATATACTTGATTTTTTTGTTTGTTATTCGTTTTACGATTGTGCTAAAGTAAAAAACAAAAGCAAATAAAGCCATAAAAAGTCAACGAAATGCCAATAAGTAAGCGTCATTTCGAAGCGGAGCTTCCGCGCTGGCACCACTTTGTGCGGCAACACAAAAGCATGGAGGATAGCCAGGGCCAAAACTGCGACGCCCCCCAGGATGTGGGCGGCATGCACCCCAGAAATCACATATACGAAAGAGCCGGAGGGGTTAGTCGTCAACTCTACCCCGATAGCTGCCAACGCTTGCCAGCCCTGGTACTGCAAAACTAAGAAAGCCAGCCCCAAAACAAAAGCAACGACCAGCAATATCCGGTAAGCCGTCGTATGCCCGCGCTTGAAAGCCAGATAAGAACCGTGTAGCGCCAGGCTGCTCAGCAGGATGACCACGGTGTTGAAATAAAAAATATCGGGCAGGCGGAACTCCAGCCAATTGCCTGCTGCCTGCCGCACGATGTAAGCGCTGGTAAAAGCCGCAAACATCATCATAATGCTGGCACAGGCTGCCCAGAGGGCAAATTTTTTCGGATGGATGTTACTCCTGCGATATTCCTTCTCCACTGTCATTTCCATGTCCATATCTTTAAATTTTATCTATCGCAAAGGCGATTAGCGCTACCGGAATGTAAATGAACGAAAAAAACATGAGCTGTAAAGCTGATTTCCGGTTGCCCGCCTGATAAAAATTCCAACTAAAATAAGCATAACCCAAGGTCAGAGCGACCACTAACACCAAAGAAACCATGCCAGAAACGCCCAAGAGGTATGGGGCAATACTGACTGGCAGCAAGAGCAAAGCAAAGCCGAAAGCCTGTCGCCCCATATTCCGGCTACCGTCTCCCATGATTTTGTAGCCCGCTTTGGAGTAGTCCTCGTACCCCAACCAACCAATCGACCAGAAGTGGGGGAACTGCCAGAAGAACTGCAAGGTAAAAAGCGAGAGCCCCAACCAGGTCAACTCTCCCTGCGCCGCTACACAACCGATGAGGGTGGGCAGTGCCCCGGGGATGGCCCCAACCGTCACTGCCGCTGGCGTAAGCCGCTTCATGGGCGTATACAGGAAGGCATAAGTCATCAGGGCGAAAGTGCCGAAGAAAGCCGTCCAGGGGTTGAAAAGCGCCAGCAAGGTGATGCCAAAAAGGCTCATCATGCCCGCCGCCATGACTGCTTCCGATATTTTCATCCGGCCGGCTGCCAACGGGCGGTTTTCCGTGCGCTTCATCAAGCGGTCGTAATCCTTCTCCAACACTTGGTTCAGCGCATTAGCCGCACCAGTTACCAGGAAGCCGCCACTAGCCAGGATGAGCAGCGCCAGCCAGTTGACCGGGCCCTGCGCAGCAATCAGATACGCCATGACCGAGGAGAAAACCACCGTCATGGACAACCTGAACTTGACCAGCATTTTGTAATCCTGGACCTTCTGCCAAATCAGGCTTACCGGGTTGGAATATGATGCGTTTTTTGTCAGCACTGCTTCTTGTTCTCTAAAAATATATGCTTCTAAAAAAAGGGGCAATCCTCGCTGGAGCACTGCCCCTTTTTATTGTTTTTTTTCAAAACCGCACAATTATGGCTACTTAGTGAGATGGGGTCTCTCCCTCCTGCACTGGTTTAATCTGCGGGATGAATTCCTGGCCATCTTTGCCATAGTCATAAGGCCAGCGCTGTACTGCCGGTATTTTGCCCGGCCAGTTGCCATGGCCAGGGCTGATCGGCGTAGTCCACTCCAAAGTTGAAGCCCCCCAAGGGTTGGGCGTGGTCATCTTCTTGCCCTTCCAGATGCTGTAGAAGAAGTTGATGACGAAAATAAGCTGGAAGCCAAAGGTGATGATAGCAGCAATAGTGATGAATTGATTCATCTGGGTAAATTGGCCGAAAGCTTCGAAGCTATCAAAACGGTAGTAACGGCGCGGCACGCCCGCCATCCCCAGATAGTGCATCGGCCAGAAAACAGCATAAGCGCCCACGATTGTACCCCAAAAATGGATCCGCCCCAGAGTCTCATTCATGAAGCGACCGTACATCTTCGGGTACCAGTTGTAAATCCCGGCGAACATGCCAAAGAATGCTGCTACGCCCATCACGATGTGGAAGTGTGCGACCACGAAATAGGTATCGTGCAATTGGATATCAATAGCCGAGTTGCCAAGGAAAATACCAGTCAAACCACCTGAGATGAACATCGATACAAAGCCGATGGCAAACAAATTAGCCGCGTTGAAGCGCACGTTGCCGCCATAGAGCGTCGCAATCCAGTTGAACACTTTCACCGCCGAGGGTACGGCGATAATCAGGGTGAAGATCACAAAGAAGTTCGAGATGAAGGGGTTCACGCCCGACATGAACATGTGGTGGGCCCACACGATGAAGGACAGGAAGCCGATAGCCAGGATGGAGAAAACCATCGCCCGGTACCCAAATACCGGCTTGCGGGAATGTACCGAAAGCACTTCCGATACCAGGCCCATCGCCGGCAGGATGATGATATAGACCTCCGGGTGGCCAAGGAACCAGAACAAGTGCTGGTACAATACCGGGCTGCCGCCCACGTGGTCGAGCGCCTGCCCACCAATGAATATTTCACTGAGGAAGAAGCTCGTGCCCAAACCGCGGTCGAACATGACCAGGAAGAAGGCTGAAACCAGTACGGGGAAAGACAACAAGCCCAGGATGGCCGTGACAAAGAGAGCCCAGATGGTCAAGGGCAAGCGCCACATAGTCATGCCTTTCGTACGCAAGTTGAGCACCGTAGTAATATAGTTGATACCGCCGAGCAGTACGGAGACTACGAAGAAGACCAAGCTAAGGATCCACAAGGTCATGCCTGCGCCAGACCCCGAGGAAGCCTGCGGCAGCGCACTAAGCGGCGGGTAAGCCGTCCAGCCGCCGGAGAAAGGCCCGGTGTTGAGGAAAAGGGAGAAAAACATGATTATCCCCGCCAGGAAAAAGAACCAATAAGAGAGCATATTCAGGAAAGGCGAAGCCATATCCCGGGCACCAATCTGCAAGGGGATGAGCAGGTTGCTGAACGTGCCGCTCAAGCCGGCGGTGAGTACAAAGAATACCAGGATGGTACCGTGCATCGTTACCAGCGCATAGTAGAATTCTGGTGCCAACGACCCCATACCAGCATCATTGACGGTAATCCACTTGCCCAGTACCGGTTTGAGCCAAGCCATGCTCTCCTCCGGGAAGCCCAATTGGAGGCGGAACACCAGCGACATCAGCGCGCCGATAATCGCCCAGAACATCCCCGTAATCAGGAACTGCTTGGCGATGATTTTGTGATCCTGGCTGAAAATATAGGTAGTGACAAAATTGGATTGGTACTTATCACCGTGATGATGCTCGTGAAAATGGTCATCATAACCGTACTCCTCAATGAGGAGTTCCTCTTCGGTCAATGCAGGTTTGGTTGCTATGCTAGCCATTGGTAAAAGATTTTTTATATAGTTTCCTAAGACATTTCTGCTAGTCGGGGCAGCCGGTGAAAGCCGGCATCCGCTTATTGTGAAATAATCCTGAATTCAATGCGCCGGTTTTCTGTGCGGCCCTCCTCCGTATCGTTGCTGGCTACCGGGCGGCTTTGGCCGTAACCCACAGCCCTCATCCGAGTGCTGGCAACGCCTTTGCCAAGAAGGTAGTCATAAACCGCCTGGGCACGCTGCTGCGAAAGCGCCAGGTTGTTTTCCGGCTCACCGGTACTGTCCGTATGCCCGCTTATCTCAATAGCCATTTGCGGGTATTTGTTCATGGCGCTGGCCAAGTTGTCCAATTGATAACGGGACAGCGGCGTCAGTCCAGCTCCACCGGTTGCAAAGTTGACGTGCTCCAGTTTCAAGGACTTATCGGCAGCTCCTTCCGCGGAGAGGGCTTTGTCTACCCGCTCACTGAACTCCGCACCGCGGGTTTTGATCTCCTCGTCGAAGAGTATATCCTTCCAGGGGTCGGCTTCCGTATCTCGGATAGAGGAGAAATAGTAGGGCTGTTGCTCTCTGAGCCAGGCCTCGTATTCCGCTTCCGGCACGATGCGCACAATGCGGCGCATACTGTAGTGACCAGTGCCGCACAATTCAGCGCAAGCCAATTCGTAATTGAAAGATTCGTATTTCTTGGGGCTTTCCGGATCAGCTGGGTCGGAAAGCTCGTGCCATTCCGGGTGCTTGGGGTTGCCCTCGAGGTCTAAAGCCCCCAATTGGCGCCTGTAGTCTTCCGTAGTAATGGTAGGCGTAAAGACAAAGTAGGTCGGCATACCTGGCACCGCATCCATCTTGACGCGGAAGTGCGGCAAGTAGAAATTGTGCAGCACGTCGCGGGCAGTGATGCGCACGCGCACCTTCTTGTTTACCGGCAGCACGATTTCGCCGGGGTGGAGGTCATCCGCATTTTTCTTGTCCGCCCAATCTTGGCCCAAGGGGTTTGTCGCCGAGATCATCTCGTAGTTTCTCGTGCCGAGCTTGCCATCCGCGCCGGGATAGCGCAGGTGCCAGGCAAACTGATAGCCGGTAGCTTCTATCTCGATATGGTCTTCATCCGGGCCAATATCCGCCATTACCTCATTCCAGGCATCCAGGCCACCGATGACCAGGAAGGTCATGACAATCGCCGGGATGATCGTCCAAATGATCTCCAGCTTGTTGTCATGCGGCATATAAGTCGCCTTGCGATTGCGCTCGCCACGATATTTCCAAGCGAAATAGAACAGCAATATCTGGGTGATGACGAAGACGATGCCCGTGAAGAAGAGCGTGATATTGAAAAGATAATCCAGGCTGGTGCCATGAGCAGAGGCTGGAGTATGGGGGCCATACCACAACATGCTATCTTTATAATACCAGGCAGAAACAATGGTGGCTAGCAGGAAGACGACCATGAAAACCAACGAGTAGTTGCCATGCCTGCGGTTGACGCCCAACTGTATCTCTTCCTCTCCTCGGATTTTTGCTGCCAGTTCGGTCACTTTGCCGATCTGGACGACAATCACCGCGAGCAGGACTATGCAGAGTAGTGCCAGTAAGATTGTCATTATTCTTTTGCTAATTTATGGTTATGAACGAATGCGCTTTTGTTGTCCAAAATTATATCTTCCTAACAAGAGTTCTGAGCAAAGGGGTTAAGCAATCGCCTTGTTTAGAGTGATTCTAAATAAGCGCCGTCAATGCTCTTCTTCTCCGTGTATTTCCACATGGTGATGCAAGCTCTCCTGCAAATAAGGGTCGTTTTTCGGCACCAGCGAGGCTTTCGCCAAGCTGTTGAAAACGATATAAATAAAGAAAGCCAGGAAGCCGAGCATCGTGCCGATTTCAAGCAGGCCCGGGATGGTAAACCCGGCGGCGAAGCCCAGGCTATGGGCAGCTTCGGCAGCGTGCTCTGCCCCGTCATGGGCATGGTGGTGTAGGGCTTCCATCGCGGTAGTCCTTGCGCCTGGCTTAATCATCTGGAAGAAATCCCACCAGTGCCCAAACAGCAGCACGATAGAGACAAAGACCAGCGTACCATATTTGCGCTTGGTATCATTGCGCATCAGGATGAAGAAAGGCACCAGGAAGTTGATGATCAGGTTGCCATAGAACAAAACGGGATAATTTTCCCGGCGCTCATAGAAGTAAACCGTCTCTTCGCCCACATTGCCATACCAGATCAGCATGAACTGAGAGAACCAGAGGTAGGTCCAAAAGATGCTAAAGGCGAAGAGGTACTTACCCAGGTCGTGCAAGTGTTCTTCGGTTACGTCTTCCAGGTAGCCCTGCCCCTTGAGGAAGATGATACCCAGGATAGTGAGGGCGATGGTAGAGACAAACCAGCTGGCACCAGTGTACCAGGCATAGAGCGTACTATACCAGTGCGCATCGACCGACATGATCCACTGCCAGACTACGGCCGCGCTGGTAAAACCCGCGATAGGCAGGAAAGCTGCCGACCAGATGCGCAAGCGCTGATGGTGCTTGAAATCCGGCCCTCCATTTTTATCTTCATCCAGCGAAATCTGGCGGATTTTCCAGGCAAAGAATATCCACAAGCCCACGATGATTAAAGTAGCCAAGGTGTACCAAGTGGGGTTGAGGAAAGAAGACTTCCCCTTCATGATGGGATCGGCAGCGACGGCCTCGGCGTCTGACCAGTGGTAGAGATGGTGAAAATGCCCCAGCAAACCGACGATAATCAGCAGCATCAGGGCCAGTCCAGGGATAAGGAAAGCCGAAAAAGCTTCCCAGATGCGCTTGATGAGGGTATGCCAGCCCGCCATGGCGGTGGTGAAAGCCGTCATGATAAACACCGCCATGAAAGCTATGCCCGTAAAGAAGACGGTATTGTGCAGATAATTGGTCCAAAAACGAGTATGCAGCTCATCGTCGATGGCGAAGGTGATACCCAGGCAAAGCAGCCCCAAGGCCATGAATGCCCACAGGAGGGTCTTGTATCTGCTCTCGAAAGTAAATTGGTTCATCTGATGCCTTTGTTTGAATATTTATCAATTCGGAGGGCTACTTCCGCCCTTGATTGTTATTGCCAGAATCGTTCCTGAAGCTGGTGCTTCCGCCCTCTGCTTCAGCCGGCGGCGCAGCAGCAGGCGCAGCTTCTACATCAGCAGCGCGGCCTGCCAGTGAAGGCACCTGGCTGCCCGGTACGCCATACTGCGGGTTCAGCGTATTGTTCTGCTCGCTGTATTCGAGCTTCTTTTCTTTGGCTTGCAAGGCTCGGATCCAGTGGATGACTTGCCAGCGCTCTTCGTAGCTCAGTTTATCTTTATACGCCCCCATCACGTTTTTGCCGTACATGATCGAGTGGTAGTAGCGGCCATTAGAGGAGTTGACATGTTCGTCGAGCAGGAAGTTAGCCGGCGCAGCAGGATATTTCGCATTGCGGTTCTCTTCGCTCACCAGGTAGCCCAAGCCATCCCCTTTCTCCCCGTGGCAAACCCCACAGAAAATCGTGTAAAGAGCTTGCCCTCTGGCCAAGCCTTCGCCTGTGATAGGGAAGGGGTTGGCGATAAGTTCAGCCGTAGCACGCAGGCGCTCCTCTTCCGTATCACCATAATAATACGGCACATGGCCGTTAATCGGCAAGGCGATGCTGTTGATGCTTTCGCCGCCGCGGAGGCTGTTCAGCGCATCGCTGGCAGACCTGCCCTGGGCATCAGCGTATTGTAAGCTGGTATAACCGCGCGGCACCGTACCCTCTACCGGCAAGCCCGGATAGGCGAGCTCCTTGAGCCGGACCGTACTGGCGCTATCCCAGGTATTGTGGTAATAATAACTATAGACATTGGCCTCCTGCGACACCGCGTGGGCCATATCGGGCATATACTCGCTGCCGGGGTGCTCTCCTCCTGCCGGAGAGCAGGAATATAGAATAGCCGCAGCGGCGATGGCGAGTATGATATGTTTCATCTTTTTCATTACGCTTTGATTTGAGAAGTCCTTTAAATGGTCTTGGTATTCACTTCTGATGCGCCAGAGCTGCCTAAGAAGCCCTTGATGTCTTCCCGGGCATCTTCATCAGAGCCCGTCACGTCAAAAGCGATACAGAACTTATCGTCGGTGATGCGGTCATCCAAGGTAGGGTTGGTCACCCCCGGCGCCATACCGCAGACCGTATAGAAGGTAACGACCATACCGATGGCAGCAAATAGTACCGTCACTTCGAAAGTGATAGGGATGAAAGCCGGCACCGACCAGTATGGCTTGCCGCCGAAAATAATCGGCCAATCGCGCGTAAATACCCAAGTCATGAAGAGGAAGGCCGTCAGGGTGCCAATGGCGCCATATACGAAGCCAGCTATGTGCAGGCGGCTTTCCGCCAAGCCCAACTTGGGGTCTAGCCCGTGTACCGGGAAGGGCGTATAGACATCCATGATGTCGAGATGCTTGGCATTAGCCTGGTCTATGGCTTTGAGGAGGATTACCTCGTCATCGTACAAGCCATACAGCACATCTTTATTTTCCTTGCTCATTGTCTATGAAGATTAGGTTTTGCTCAATGATTGCTTGACGCTTTTAGTGGGCTTTGGTTGCTTCGGCTGCCTCGGCATGCTTCTTCGCATTCGGGCCGATGTACTGATCGCCAGCCGTCTTGAGGATGCTCTTCACCTCGGCTACGGCCACCACCGGTGCCACGCGCACGAAGATGAGGTAAAGCGTAAAGAACAGCCCCAAAGTACCGACGAATAAGCCGATCTCTACCCAGGTAGGGGTATAGTAGCTCCAGCTCGTCGGCAAGTAGTCGCGTGCCAGGGTCGTGGCGATGATTACAAAGCGCTCAAACCACATCCCGATGTTGACAAAAATAGACATCACAAAGGTGACGAAGATACTGCGGCGCATCTTCTTCCACCAGAAGATCTGCGGTGATAATACGTTGCAGGACATCATGCCGACGTAAGACCACCAGTAAGGGCCCATCACCCGGTTGTAGAAAGCAAACTGCTCGTAGATATAGCCCGAATACCAAGCGATAAACAATTCCGTCAGGTAAGCGACCCCTACTATCGTACCCGTAACCAGGATTACCTTGTTCATGCTCTCGATGTGAGACAGGGTGATGTACTGCTCCAGCTTGAGCACCTTACGGGTCATCACCATCAGCGTCTGTACCATGGCGAAGCCGGAGAAGATAGCCCCGGCCACGAAGTAGGGCGGGAAGATGGTGGTATGCCAACCCGGGATTACGGAAGTGGCAAAGTCAAAAGATACGATGGTGTGCACGGATAGTACCAGAGGGGTAGCCAGGCCGGCAAGTACCAGCGATAAAGCTTCCCAGCGCTGCCAGTGCTTGGCAGATCCGGTCCAGCCAAAAGACAGGAAATTGTAAATCTTGCGGCGCAAGCCTTTGGCCCGGTCGCGCACGGTGGCGAAGTCAGGCACCAAGCCCGTGTACCAAAACAGCAGCGACACGGTGAAATAAGTCGAGATGGCGAACACGTCCCACAGCAGCGGGGAGTTGAAGTTTACCCATAGCGGCCCGCGGGTGTTGGGGTATGGGAAGATAAAAAAGCCCAACCATAGCCGCCCCATGTGGATGAGGGGGAACTGCCCCGCGCAGATTACGGCGAAGATGGTCATCGCTTCTGCCGCTCGGTTTACACCGGTGCGCCATTTCTGGCGGAACAGGAGCAGGATGGCTGAAATCAAGGTACCCGCGTGGCCGATACCGACCCACCAGACGAAGTTGGTAATATCCCAGCCCCAGCCAATCGTGCGGTTCAGGTTCCAACTACCAATGCCCACCCAAACAGTCCAGGCTACGCAAAAGACGTAGAATGCCAATCCGGTCGAAGCGATGATAAAGGCAATGACCCAGGCCATGCTGGGCGTGCGCTCCGTTGGGGAGCAAATGTCTTCAGTGATCTGGTGGTAGGTTTTCCCACCTTCGATTAAGGGTTCTCGTATCGGAGATACTACTGCACTCATTATCGTTGAAGCATTAAGTAGTTATATAATGGATCCAGGCGGCCGGAGCCGCCTGTCCTCCTATTCAAAATGATTAAGCGTCCAGTTCTTCTTTGCGGTTGATGACGCGGGCCTGATAGTTGACCGATGGCCGCGTGTTGGTTTCTTCCAATACCAGGTAATTCAGCGGGTTGTCGAGGCGCTTGGCCACATCGCCCTCCTTGTTGTTGCCATCGCCGAAGGTGATGGCGCCGGTCGGGCAAGCCGTCTGGCAAGCCGAGCGCACGTCGTTGTCGCGCAATTGGCGCCCTTCGCGCTTGGCCGTGAGTTTACCCTCCTGAATGCGCTGTACACAGAAGCTACACTTCTCGATCACGCCGCGGGAGCGCACTGTCACATCGGGGTTGAGCACCATACGGGTGAGGTTATCCGCGCCAAAGGGCAGCTCCTCTCCGTTGACCGCTACTTCGTTGGCCGCGAACAAATCGGCGGTAGTATAGTCCAGCCAGTTGAAGCGGCGCACCTTGTAGGGGCAGTTGTTGGCGCAATAGCGCGTGCCGATACAACGGTTGTAGGTCATCTGGTTGAGGCCTTCTGCGCTGTGGTTGGTAGCAGCTACCGGGCAAACGTTCTCGCAGGGCGCGTTATCGCAGTGCTGGCACAACATGGGTTGATAGACCACATTGGGGCTTTCGAAGTCGCCATAGAAATAGCGGTCGATGCGCAACCAGGCCATTTCGTGGTGGCGGGATACTTCGCGCTTGCCTACCACCGGGACGTTGTTTTCAGCAATACAAGCTATCTGGCAAGCACCGCAACCGACGCAGGCATTCAGGTCGATGTGCATCATCCAGTGGTGGCCCTGGCTGTAGTATTGCTCCTTGTACTCGTCGTAGGGGTAGAGCGTGGCAGCATTCAGCTTAGCCGCTTCGGCCCGCTTTTCTTCGATGTGGTGCACCAGCTCGCTCATCTCCTCCAGTTTGCCCTGGTAAATAATGGAGCGCTCCGTTATGCCACCCTGGAAGCCCGAGCCAATGGTCATAATCGTCTTTTCATCCACATTGATCTCCTCACCGCTATCGGGGTCTAGCCCCTTTAGGCCCATAGAGTGGTGGTATTGTACGCAGGCGAATTCGTTGTCTTCGCCTACTTTATCAGATACATTCTCTACTGCGGCATAGTACTGCACGTTGCCGTTATCGTCCAGGCTCAACCAGGAGTAGGCATTGGTGCCTACCTTCTGCCCCAGGGCGCGCCCCATCAGGCCAGTCGTCTCGCGGCCGTAGCCGATAGCCAGCGCAAGCGTGCCGCTCATCTGGCCGAACTGCCGCACTGCTGTGCACTGCTGCTCCTGGCCTTTTATCGTCACATTGACCTTATCGGCCTTGCCTTTGATTTCGTTGTTATTGAGGTTTTTGAAAGCAGTAAAGCTGTTGCCGCCTTCATACCCGACCGGGATCGCCAGGTAGTTGCCCCAACTGCAGCGGTTGACCGGGTCAGGCATTTCCTGTAGCCAGGGGTTGTTGGCATAAGTACCATTCCCGATATTGACGGTCTCGAAGAAGCTGATCTCCAATTCAGCATTGGCCGGTCGGCGTACCCGCTTGGCAGCAGAAGTCACGTTGCCGGCAAAAGCAGTTTGGATGGCCGACTGCGGTGCCGTAAATACGCCATCGTGCAGGGCGCTATCCCAGAATGCCTGGAAAGTAGCAAAATTGCGCTGCTGGGGGAAGAAGTTTGCCTGCCAGTGCGCCTTGAGGTAATCGTAATAAACCTGGCTGCTTTGGGCTTTCAGTTTTTGCTGATAGACCAGCTTGTCATCCAGGGGCTCCTCCGTCGCTTCAGCAGGCGCATCGTCCACTGCCAGGCCAGCCCAGCGCAGCATGCTCTCTTCGGTTTGGCGAGTACCCGGGCGGCCGATATTGCCGAAAATAGGCGCGATAGCCGGCTGTATCAAGCTATAGTGCCCACGTTTGGGCTCGGCATCTCCCCAGCTTTCCAGGAAGTGGTGCGTGGGGGTGAGATAATCGCAAAGCAAGCTTGTTTCATTGGGTATGCCCGCAAAGGAGACCTTCAGGCCTACCTTGGCACAGCCTTCGCGGAATTGGCCGGCATTGGGCAGATCGTAAGCGGGGTTAGCGCCGTCCATAACCAGCAGGGCCCCTACGCGGCCAGCGTTCATGTCCTTGATGAGGTTTTGAACGCCTTTGTCTCTGCCCTGGCGCTGCATGGAAGCTGCATCGAAAGTAATCGTAGTGCCATAGCTGCCCAGCATATCGTTGATGCCGTTGATCAGCACCTGCTCGCCGACGTTGTTGGAGCCGGAAACGACCAGGGCTGCACCGCGGTTCTCGTAAAGCTCTTTAGCCGCCTTTTTGATTTTGGCGGCCTTCTCAGCCTCTAGCTGCGGCCCGCCGCTCACGGGGTTGCCGCCGCTCAGCCTGGCCAGCTCGTTGTAGAGCTCCACGATGGCCGCCCCTTGCTCCGAAGGCTTCACCATGATCCGCTTATCAGCGTTAGAGCCAGTCAGGCTCATGTGGCTTTCCACCTGGATATGGCGGGACATCTGCGGTTTTTTGACATCGGCGATCTTGCGGTTCTTGATGTATTGGGCCGCAAACTCGATGGGGGAAACCCAAGTACCCAGGAAATCAGCATCAAAACTGACGATGACCTTCGCCTGGTCGAAATGATAAGCCGGGATGACCGCCTGGCTGAAGCTCTCCTCATTGGCTTCGAGGATAGCCGAGCTGGACACCGGGTCGTACATCACCACTTCCGTATTGGGATATTTGGCTTTGAAATCCTCAAGCACCTTTTTGGTCGTGGGGCTGAGGATGGTGTGAGCTACTATGCGGATATTGGCTGCCGCACCCAGCTTTGCCATAATCTCCTTATCAATCTCTGCCCAAGATGGCCCGCGCTTATTGCGGTCGGCAGGCTTTTCGATCTTGCCCTCGGCCACGCGATAGGGGCCATCCAGGCGGCTGGTGTCATATAAACTAAGGACGCTAGCCTGGGCGCGGGCGCTGGTGCCGCCCATCGTCACTTTGGAAAGGCTATTGCCCTCGATTTTGATAGGGCGGCCTTCGCGCGTCTTCACCAGTATAGAGCAGTAGTCGCCGCCCTGCACGAAGCTGGAAGCATAATAGGTGGCTACGCCCGGCACAATCTCATCTGGCTTGACCACGTAAGGGATGGCGCGCTTGACCGGAATATCACAGCTGCTGGCCAGCGTGGCCGCCCCCAGGCCGAAGCCCAGGTACTTCAGGAAGTCCCGCCGGTTGGCGCTACCAGACTCCAGTATTTGCTCTTCAGCGCCGGGGCTGACGATGGAGGACTTCCCCGTGAATTCTTGTTGGCTTATCTCGTTGTAGTCGGGGTGGTTCGTCAATTGCTCCACCCCAATCCAAACACCTTTATTCTTATTTTCCATCTCTATTTATTTCGGGTTCAAAACAGGCTGATGAATTAATAATGGCACTTCTGGCACTCCAGGCCGCCAATGTCTTCTACCGTGACTTTATCACGCTCACCCCGGGCAATCTCCTCGTGGTAGCGCTGATAAGATTTGTAGTACTCATTGTCGCTGAACTGCACTTCCGACTGCCGGTGGCAGTTGACGCACCAGCCCATGGAAAGCGGAGAATATTGCTGTACCACTGCCATCTCTTCCACGGGCCCGTGGCAAGTCTGGCATTCTACTTTGCCTACCGTGACGTGCTGAGCATGATTGAAGTAGGCGTGGTCGGGCAAATTGTGGATGCGCACCCACTCGATGGGGCCTTGTATCTTGGGCTTGTTCTCGTTGGTCAACGAAGTCTTGATGCCTTTCCATTGCTGATCAATCAGCCTTTCGCCCTTTTCATCCAGCGAGCCTTTTTCGCTCACGTAGGTATCAGCGATCCACTTCTTAAAGATTTGCTCGATATCGGCCTCGCTCATTTCCTCGTAATTTTCAATGTACTTATCCGTATTGGGGTTCCAGCCGATGGAAGCATAAATCTTGCTCAGCTCTGCCGTACCGTATTCCGAGCCGACCTTGATGGCCGAGTGGCAGTTCATACAGGTATTGGCAGCCGGGATGATAGACTGCTTGGAGCGGCGAGCGCCGTCATGGCAATACTGGCAATCGATTTTCTGAATGCCGGCATGCGTCTGGTGAGAAAACTTGATCGGCTGCTCCGGCGCATAACCTTGCTGACGCCCCAGCATGATGGCGTTGTTGACGGTGGTATAGCCACCCAATACCACTAAGGCAAAAATCACAAACGCGATGATACCCTTGCTGGTCAGTATCTCTACCAGGGTCTGGCGGCGAGCCGGCGCATTGCCTTCGCGCACCTGCACCATATAATTAAGGTTCGCGACGATGCGGGCCAGCACCACCGCAAGGATGCCGAGGATGACGAATAGCGCGATGAACAACGGAATGTTGTTGGGCTTCTGGACGATTACCGCGGCAACTTCGCTATCTACTGCCGGCTTGTCCTTGCCTTCGTAGACGAACTGGATGTAAGCCAGGATGTTTTCTATCTCCTGGTCACTCAGGTTCAGGAAGTTGTTCATCACCACTGGCTTCCACTCATTCCAAAGCTCCGTAGCCCGCGGGTGGCCAGTGGAGATCATGGCTTGGGAATTGCGGATCCAGGCGTATAGGTCTTCACGGGGATAATCTGCCCAGCGCTCCTCGGTGCCGCCCAAGGCTGGCCCGGTGAGCTTGCTTTTCATATCCCGGTTGTGGCAGGTGGCACACTGATTGCGGAAGAGCACTTTGCCTTCTTCCACATTAGCAGCACCACCATTGTCCTGGCCAAGTACAGGCTGAGCTGCCAGGAAAGCTAGAGCGAGCATTAACAAGAGCCGGCTAATCAACTGCTTGTATATCATGTCAAGGTGTGTTAAAATTTATATTGTATTGCGTGATGTCAAACCGTCATTTGAATGTCAGCGCAAAGATAAAATTCAGTTAATTCTTTTAACCAAAAAACTCAAAAACCAGCATTTATTTAGAGGGAGTCTAAATAGTAGCCCATTTTCAAGCCATTTGGAGCGGCGGATGAAAAAATAAAGCGCCGCCGCGAGGCGTTTTCTAACCACATTAGGGAAACTTCGCCTATATTGCGCTGGGCTTTACGCCTGGAATACAAACAAAAACTAGATTCAAGTACAAACCAAAACCGGAAAAATCATGAGCAATTTCTTCAGCACTATCCTGTCGGCAGCACTGTTTATAGCCTCCAGTGCCGCCTTATCCGCCCAGAGCGGGAGCGCCGACGAGTTTGGCATTGCCTCTTATTATGCCGACGACTTCAGCGGGAAAAAAACAGCCTTTGGCCTGACTTATAATCCGACTGAACTGACTTGCGCCCACAAGCGCCACCCCGTGAACACCATGCTGAAGGTGACCAGGCTGGACAACAAAAAGACGGTAAACGTGCGAGTTACCGACCGCGGCCCCTATGTCACTGGCAGGGTAATCGAACTCTCCCGTGCAGCGGCTGAAAGGCTGGACATGATCCAGAGCGGCACGGCAGAAGTCCAGGTAGAAGTTATAGGCACGACAAAGCCGGATAAAAAAGCGCAAACCAAAGAGGCCGAAACGGCCCGGGCCCCGGCTAACTACGATTCTCCTACAACTGCCCGCATAGACGCCAAAGCCACAGAAGCAGCCAAAGCCCCCGAGGCGAAGAAAGCCGAAGCAGCACCGGAAAAGAAAGTCGAAAAGCCTGCGGCAGCAGCCAAAGATAGCAAAGCCGCCCGGGCGCGCTTGGTGGGCAAAGAATACCAGCAGTACGGCTTGTATAAGATAGCTATTGAAAAGCCGGCGGGCAAAGGCTTTGCCGTCCAGGTCGCCTCCCTGGAAAACTACGAAAACGTCTTCAAGCAAGTAGCCGACTTACAGGCGAAGTGGTTTGAGAACATCCTGGTCAGTATCGAAAAAGGCAAGGAGCGCCCAGTATATAAAATCATGCTTGGCCCCTTCGATACGGAAGCCGCCGCTGCCACCTACCAGAAAAGCCTGCAAAGCAAACACAGAATCAAAGGCTTTGTAGTCAACCTTACGCAGGTAGAATACTAGCGCTTCGACCGCTACAAGCTCGCCCGGTGGAAATAAGATCATTCCACCGGGCGAGCTTGTAGCGGCATAATCGGGCTAATTAGTGTCTGTCTTTATAGTCCGATAGCTGCGTTACGCTCGACCCCAAAAAAATAGCGTTAAAGCATCGCTTGAGGATTACTTACCCCTCCTCTCCTACTCCACGGTCAGCTTACCTTCCAGTGGCTTGATCGCCACCAGCTCCTCCGCCAGGTTGACCGATTCGAAAGGCGTGGGGCTTTCGATGAAGCGAAAAACAGAAGACTGGCCCGATTTCCCTTTCACCTCGAAGCAGACTGAAAAAATCGTGCTGTTGTCTGGAAGGGTGACGCCGTTCAAACTGCCGTCTATCCAAACAAAAGTGAGCAGCCCTTCAGCAGTGCGGTGAGCGCCGAAGTTCTGATTGCTCAGCATGGGCAAGCCCGGTTTATCGACTCCCTGATAAGCGAGCACCTTAGCATCCCAGGACATGGTGTATTGCATGGACAACAAATTGTTGAACCCCTGCACCTTGACATCAATGCAAGCCTTGCCGCCAGCCTTGGCTGTCGTATTCTGAGCTTGTAGCACGAGCGTCTGGCCGCTCTGCGGCGGTTGGTTGCCCGGGCGGGTGCCGATGGCGCCTTCGTCTTTTTCCTGAGGGCTCTCCCCCCCTTCATTCGCCGTGCTGGCCGCGCTTGGCTCGGCGGCTAGAACGGCATCCGCATCGGCAGGCGCTGCTGTCGCTACGCCTTCGGCCTGATCGCTCACCGGGCTTTTGCCCTCATTAGCGCAAGCTAATAGCATGCTTGCGCTCAAAAACAAAAATAAAAACTCCTTCATGGGCTTTTTTAAACCCAAAGGTACGTGGAATAGCGCAAAAAGCGTTAATTTTGATACCTTGTGTAGTAGTAGTTTTATCTCAACAACCCAAATCTATGAGACATTCAAGCTTTTATCTCTTTGCCCTGCTGCTCGTGCTATCGGCATGTGTAACTAAAAAGGAGTATCAGGAACTGACAGAAGTCAAAGAATACTACCAGGCTGAAGCCCTGGCAGCCGACTCGATCCGCAACGAATACAACAAGCTGGCAGAAGAAAAGCGCCAGGTAGAAATCGATGAGCGCCGCAACCGCCTGGAGCTGGAGCAGTATCTGATCACCAACAGCAGCCTCTATCGCAGCTACCTGGATGCCGTTGAACGGGCCAACAGCCTTAAAGACGAACGCAATGAAATTGGCGAGGTTGCTGCTTATGAAAAATACAACCTCGAACGCCAGCTCACCGACCAGCAGGATGGACTGGACCAGAGTAAAAAGCAAATGGACGCGATGGAGTATGAGCTATACCAAAAATCATTGCGCCTCAACACCGTAGAATACGACTACACTGCCGCCAAAGGCGATTTGCAGAGTAAAAGCATCCGGGTCAATGAGTTGGAGCAGATGCTGAAGCTGCGCGAAAATAATATGAGCGACCTCAAAGAGCGGCTGAAAGCCATCCTGCTACGCTTTTCTGCCGAAGACCTCAGTTTGGAGGAAAAGGGAGGCAGGTTTTACGTATCGCTCAGCTCCAAATTGCTTTTCCCCAGCGGCAGTACCCGCATTAATGACCAAGGCAGGGAAGCCATCCGCCAATTGGCCGATGCGCTAAAAGCTAACCCCGACATTGACATCCTGGTGGAAGGCCATACGGATACGGATGGCAGCGCTGCTAAAAACTGGGAGCTGAGCACCAACCGGGCTGTAGCAATCACCTCTATGTTGACCTCCTTTGGCGTCAACCCAGAGAAGATAACCGCTGCCGGGCGCGGCCAATTCCAGCCCAAGGCCCCCAATACCACCGCAGCGGGCAAAGCCCTCAACCGCCGTACCGAGATCATCCTCTCCCCACGGCTCGACGAGCTTTACGAGTTTCTGAGCAAGCAATAGCCCGATGGCTGGCACAGTTTCCCCCCAGTATGCCATCACTTGGCTTGCTTGCATGTTGAGCGCTTTCTGCCCAGCTGCCAGCCAAGCTCAGCACCGCTGTGCCAACCCTGTTTTATGGGCCCATGCCCCCCTGCAAAACACCACTCCCTACACTCGCCCCGCGCTCATGTCGCGCGATGTGCTCACCATCCCTGTAGCCGTGCACATCGTCTGGCACTCGCCGGAGGAAAACCTGGCGGATGCCCAGGTTGAAGCACAAATCGAGATGCTTAACCAAGACTTCCGCGGGCTCAATGCGGAGGCGTCTGCCGTGCCCTCTATCTTCAGAAATGCCTTGGCGGATATGGAGATCGAATTTTGCCTGATCAGCATTACGCGCACCCAAACAAATTCCCCCGGCATCGCCAACCTTTTCCAGGGAGGCAAGCGCCGGCTGTGCTACAGCAGCTTGGACGGGCGCGACGCCATCTCGCCCGACCGCTGCCTCAATATCTGGGTTGCAGGGCGCAGCGATAACGCCTGTGGCGATGCACCTCTACCGGGGCAAATGCCCCCAGTCGCCCCCGAAGAAGATGGCGTCTTTATCAACCCGCTTTGCTTCGGCCCCGGAGCCAACCCGCCCTACAACCTCGGGCGCACCACCACCCATGAAGTGGGCCACTACCTCAATATCAGGCACTTGTGGGGTGATGGGCTGGAAGACCCCCTCTGCCAAAGTGACGACATGATAGCCGATACGCCTCCACAATCCTATAGCTTCCTGGGCGAGTGCCCCCAACACCCTAGCTTCTCCTGCGGCGGCCCGGCGATGTTTATGAACTTCTTAAACTTCACCGACGACGCTTGTATGGCCATGTTTACCCAAGGGCAAAAAGAGCGGGCCTGGGCGGCCATCCACACTTATCGCCCCGGCCTGTTTGAGGCTTCCTGCCAACCCGTTTCTACCCCCAAAACAGCCCCCAACAGGGCTGAAATCACCCTAATAAATAACCCCGCCAAGGACTGGGCGGCACTCCAGCTGCCGGAAAAAGATATATTTCAAATTGCAATTTTTGACCAGGCAGGCCGTTTAGTATTCAGCATTCCGAGGGCGCAGGGCGGATTGTTTTACATCGATACTCAAGCATTAGACAGCGGCCTTTACTACGTAAAAATCAGGAGTGGAAAGAAAATACACGTGGAAAAGCTTATTATTGCCCGATGATTCTTCGCCATCCCAAACGTGGGGGCCATGTTTTTTCTCCGCTGGGTGTAACAAAAATGGGCAATCTGCATTATTTACTTTGTCGACGGCCCTTGCCTTGGTGAGAAAACACTACACTGGATTAAGCTACGCCATAGCACAACCGATTTCATACATGCAATCCACTTTAAACCAAACCTTGTACCTGATGCGTATTCACCATCTCATACCCCCCAGGATACTGGGCAGCCTTCTTGTTTTATTTACCGCTACTGCCTTTACGGCTTCTTGCAGTTCTAGCAGTAGCATGAACCCGGGCAAGTCCAAAAAAGTCATCGAAATGACGAAAGGGCCTTGCTATGGCAATTGCCCGGTTTTCACCCTCACCATCTACGAAAACGGCTATGCCACTTACAAAGGCGAACGCTATACCGACCGCCTGGGCACCTACGGTAAAAAACTGGACAAAGCCCAGATGCAGCGCCTGCTCGACGAGTTTAAAAAAGCCAACCTCTGGCAATACCGCGATGTTTACGTCGGCCGCATCCCCGACATGCAAAGCGTGACCATCACTTACCACGAAGGCGCTCGCAAAAAGACGGTCGCGGGCAAGGAAATCCGCCCCAATTCGGTCAAATGGCTCGAAAGCGTGCTCGACCAGGTCGCCAATTCCGATGGCTGGGCTCTCAAAGAAGCCCTCGACAATAGTACGCCCGACTTTATCATCCCCAACGAACTGCTCGTCGAGCTCTACGAAGGCGTCGAGCCTGAAGAATGGGCCAAAGAATACAGTGACGTGGACATGCTCTTCGACCAGCAATTAGGCGAAAGCGAGTTTTGGGTTTTCTCCTTCGATGATGCCCTCATTGAGCCAGAGCAAATGTTGGAAAGGGTGCGCCTGGACGAAGACGTCATCAGCGCTGAATTCAACAAGAAATTATTTGACGAGCTGGATAAGAAGGCTGCGGATAACGGCAAGCCTTCCACCAGCCGGGAGCGAAAATTAGATAAACAGCAATAACTTTTTTGTCGGCAGGCAAGAGGGTAATAGCTTGATTTGGAAAAATCTAGGCTACGAGTTGCGAGCTAACGAAAATCACCTCTCTTGGGTGACAAAACACAGCTCGCGACGTTTAGAATCTCCCTATCTTCGGGCCGAAATAAAACAAGCCTGATGGTAATCGCTATCGTCCTGATTGCCTTGCTGTTGGCAGTGCTTTGGCTGCTATTAGCGCCTTTTTCGCTTTGTCTGGATACATACCGCGACGACTATAGCCTGCGCTGGCGTAGCGTGGGCAGCGCCCGGCTTTTGCTCCTGGAAGGGGAGCTGGCTATCCGCTTGCGCCTTGGGTTCTGGCACAAAGACCTCTACCCGCTCCGGCCCAGCACCAAGCCCAAAAAGGAAAAAGCGCTGGAAGCTCTGCCCCCGAAGCAGTCAAAAAAGAAAAAACGCCCTTTCCCCTGGCGCAAAATGCAGCGCGTGCTACAATCTTTTACCATCAGCGTATTTCAGTTGGAAATAGATACCGGCGACTATACCCGCAACGCCTGGCTTTACCCCCTCGTTTACGCTATCAAACCACTGCGGCAGCGCGTCCAGATCAATTTCCTGGGCCGCAACGAAGGGGTATTGGTAGTAGAGAACCGCCTGTGGAATATAGCTTGGGCGATGTTGCGTACCTAATAAAGTAGCTCTTTGACAATCCATGTGTTCTTTCACCAGTGGCAAGCCTACCCTATGAAATATAGCGGGCTACCCCAGCCGACAAATGCTCATTGCCATCGCATGCTCATCTGGCTTCCCACTGGCCAGGCCAATTGTCAAAGCAAGAAAATGATTTTTCTCACGCTTAAACCTGATTACTTATGAAAGTCAATTTTGAAGAAATGCTGCCCAAGCTCACCGATTTCCTGAAATCGGAAGCCAAAACGGAGACCGTCATCGGCAAACAGTTCCAACTAGGCGAATTCAACTGCGTACCCGTCATCCGGCTGGGCATGGGCTTCGGCACTGGCAGCGGCGAAGGAGAAGCGCCCAACCATCAAGGCCATGGTGGGGGCATGGGCATGGCTAGCGGTATGGGCATCGAGCCAATCGGCTTTCTGGTGAGCCGGGGCGATGAAATATCCTTCATTTCTACCAAAGGCAAGAGCGGCTTTGCCAGCATCTTTGAAAAAGCCCCCGAACTACTGGATAAATTCCTCGAACAGCAGAAAAAACGGGAAAAAGAACCGCTCGCTGTTTAAGTTGAGCAAAGCGCTGGCCTCGTGAGCCCTTGACCAGACAGGCCAGGTATTTTTGTTCCGCCACGAAGGCACCGGGAAAGAATGATAGGTTGTGCCTTCGTGGCATATTTTTTCTTAGGGCTACCCTCATCATTAGTTGCCCAGGATAGGGGAAGTTATTAGGTATACTGAAGGCAAGGTGCCAAACATAGGCATAGCAAGGCTTGGCAAGGTCACCAGCGCACCAAAGAGCGACCCTTTGTGGCGCGTGCCCCCCCGGTTTGCTCGAAAGAGCGCTTCCCTTTGCTTTCCAAAAGTTCTCCGGTATGGTTGGAAAAACAGCCCAGCCTTGTTATCTTGCAGTCGATAAGAGGGGGACACTACCCCTGCTACGGTCAAAGAGCATAAGCTCAACGATGGATGTAATCAATGATGAGGGCGCTTGGCTTTGGCCAAGTAAAACCGCCTGCTCTTTCAATCAATGCTGATGAGAACCTCGCCCCGGCCAAAGCCCGGCCAAAGCTTCCCCCTCGGTGCCACGCTCTACGACGATGGCGCCAACTTTTGCATCTTCTCTAAAAATGCACTCCAGGCGGAACTATTGCTCTTCGACGCAACCGATCACCGCGCCCCCATGCAGGTTTTTCAATTAGACCCAAGCACAAACAAGACTTTTTACTATTGGCACATCTTTATCCCTGGCATCAAGGCCGGGCAGTTGTATGGTTGGCGCTTCCACGCCCCCTACCTGCCAGAACAGGGCTATCGTTTTGATGGGCAAAAGGTACTGATCGACCCTTATGCCCGCGCGGTGGAGATGAACTCCTACGACCGGCAGGCGGCTATCTTGCCCGGCGACAATTGCGCCCAAGCGATCAAGAGCGTAGTGGTTGGCCCCAGCCAATACGATTGGGAGGGCGACCAGCCCCTGAAACAGCCCTTTGCCAAAACCATCATCTATGAAATGCACGTGGGCGGCTTCACGAAACACCCCTCATCAGGGCTGACGGACGATCTGCGCGGCACCTATCGCGGCCTGGTCGAGAAAATCCCCTACCTGAAAAAGCTGGGCGTCAATGCAGTAGAGCTATTGCCCGTGCAGCAGTTCGACCCCTTTGATGTGCCCAACGACCTAACTAATTATTGGGGGTACAGCCCTATTGCCTTCTTCGCCCCGCATCACGCCTACTCCAGCACTGCCGATCCGCTGGCCCGTATCGACGAATTCAAAGACATGGTCAAAGCCCTACACCGGGCGGGTATTGAGGTCATCCTCGACGTCGTCTTCAATCATACTGGCGAAGGGGATGAAAAAGGGCCCACCCTTTCTTTCAAAGGCATCGAAAACCGCGCTTACTACCTGCTCGAAAAGGACAACAGCTATTATTATCACAATTTCGCCGGCACAGGCAATGCCTTGAATGCCAACCACTCCGTCGTGCGCCGCATGATCCTGGATTGCTTGCGCTACTGGGTGTGCGAAATGCATATCGACGGCTTCCGTTTCGACCTGGCCTCGGTACTCTCGCGCGATGAGGATGGCAAACCGATAGCCAACCCACCTATCTTGTGGTCCATTGAGTCCGACCCTGCTCTGGCACCTACCAAGATCATCGCCGAAGCATGGGATGTGGAGCAGTACCAGCTGGGCTCCTTTATCGGCGACAAGTGGGCCGAGTGGAATGGCCGCTATCGCGACGATATCCGCCGCTTCGTCAAAGGCGACCGCGGCCAAGCTCGCCGCGCCGCCGAGTGCATCAGCGGCAGCCCGGCGCTGTTCAAAACCATATTGCGCGACCCCAACCGCAGCATCAATTTCGTGACTTGCCACGACGGCTTTACCCTCAATGACCTGGTTTCTTACAACCATAAACACAACCTGGCCAACCAGGAGGACAATCGCGATGGCACTGCTGCCAACTATAGCTGGAACTGCGGCGAGGAGGGCCCCTCCGACAACCCGGAAATCGAGCGCCTGCGCCTGCAGCAAATCAAAAACTGCTTTGCCCTGCTCCTGCTCTCCCAAGGCACCCCTATGCTGCTAATGGGCGACGAAGCACGCCGCAGCCAGCAAGGCAATAACAACGCCTACTGCCAAGACAATGAGATCAGTTGGTTCAATTGGGATTTGACCAGGCGACACCAGGGCCTGCTCTCCTTCGTGCAGCGCCTCATCGACTTCAACTTGCTTTCGCCTTATTTTCAGGAAAGCAATTACTGGAATTTCAACGGTGATGCCCAAGGCACTACCTGCCACTTCCACGGCACCACGCTAAATAGCCCCGACTGGTCGGACCACTCCCATTCCCTGGCTTTTTCGCTGGAGAACCCGACCTACGACCACGCCCTGCACATCATGCTGAATTTTTTTTGGGAACCGCTGCATTTTGAACTGCCCCAAGAAAACGGCAGACCCTGGCGGCGCATCATCGACACGGCCGTCGCCCCGCCCTTCGATTGCTGCAAGCCGGAAAAAGCCCCAGAGGTGCCAGGCAATAGCTGGGAGGTACAGCCCCGGTCAGTGGTGGTAGCTTGGAGGGCAGTGCGGGGGAAAAGGAAATAAGGGGGAAAGCGAATTTCGCTGATGAAATAGCCGGGATGCCCGCCCCGCTCCGGAGCCCCCTCAAGCCCGAATATAAATTGAGCGCCCCGCGCGGTGAATCCTCTATTGGTAGCATGGAAAAAAATGCGGCCCGTGGAATAGCATAGCTTGGACGGCACAGCAGATGCCCCCCAACCATCCCCACGCGATAGGCGGATGATGAACTAAACCGCCATTAGGCTTTTAGCCCGTTGACCGCCTCTACCCCATTGATTTCCGGTATCTTGCCTACGATAGACTGCTCAATGCCTGCCTTGAGCGTCATCATCGACATACCGCAATCTCTGCAGGTGCCAATCCACTTGATCATGACGATCATCTTATCCGTCACGTCCACTACTTCCACATTGCCGCCATCTACCGCCAAGTGAGGCCTGACGTCGTTGAGGGCTTCGTCGATGCGGTAAAGCAGCTTTTCTTTATCCAGGCTTGACATGGTCTTTTTTTTACGAGTTCATTTTAACAATCCGGGTCGGCTCCATCATCTCATTGCGGATAGCCACCTGGCGGGCCGTATTTTCAGCTACTTTCATAAACGCCGCAGTTGCCTGTGGCACCTCTTTCATCACCACCGGCAAGCCGTTATCGCCAGATTCACGGATGCTTTGCACGATGGGCACCTGCCCTAGCAACATCGAGTTGCTGAGCTGGGCGAGCTTATTGCCGCCTCCTTGCCCAAAAATATAGTATTTGTTGTTGGGCAGTTCTTCCGGGGTAAACCAGGCCATATTCTCTACTACGCCAAGGATGGGGACATCGACCGAAGGCAGCAGGAACATATTCATGGCCTTGATAGCATCCGCCACCGCTACTTCTTGGGGCGTAGTGACCATCACGGCACCGGTTACGGGCACCGTCTGCACCAGCGTCAGTTGTATATCGCCAGTGCCGGGGGGCAGGTCCACGATCAGGTAGTCCAGTTCTGGCCAGATGGTATCCTGAAAAAACTGTTTGATGATGCCCGCCAAACGGGGCCCGCGCAATACGACAGCCTGCTCCGGTTCGATAATGAAGCCGATGGACATGACCGGCATGCCAAAGGCTTCCAGCGGCACCATTTTCGGCTGATTGTACACCGTCTGGATTTTGGGGCGCTGCCCCTGCAAGCCCAACATCGTAGGCATGGAAGGCCCATAGAGGTCGGCATCGACCAGGCCTACTTTGGCACCGAGCTTTTTCAGCCCCAGCGCCAGATTGACCGATACGGTCGATTTACCCACCCCTCCTTTACCCGAAGCCACGGCAATAATATTGCGGATCTGGCCCAAGGGGTTAGCCGGCTTTTGGGCATCAGGCGTGCGCGCTATCATGTGTACGTTCACATTGGCATCAGGATAGAGTGCTTGCACGGCTTGTATGCAGGCAAAGTTGAGCTCTGACTTGTGTTGGGTGCTTAAAGATGGCAGCTCCAGGGAGAAGTTGATATTGCGCTCATCTGTTTCCAGGTTGAGCACCATATTCATCGTGATGATATCCTGCCCGGTATTGGGGTCAGTCACCTGGGCCAGGGCCTTGACGATTTTGGTCTTGTCGAAACTCACGCTATGATTTATTTTTTTTCGTTGTGCTAAAGTTCTTTGCCGCCAAACGGCACAAAAATACAAACAATCAAACCTTAATAACAGTTTTGAGCGTTGTTTGGCTGGCACATCTTTAAATATAGTGCGATGTGCTGGTATATCATTTTGCCTTGCTTACATTTGCACCGCCATGAGAGTATTCAATGACCTGGACAATTTGCCGGCTTTCCGCAATGCCGTCGTGACCATCGGCTCCTTCGACGGGGTCCACCTGGGGCATCAACAGATTTTGCAAAGGGTCAGCAGCCTGGCCAATAGCATTGATGGGGAAAGCGTCGTGATCACTTTCCACCCTCACCCCCGTTTGATCGTCTATCCCAAAGACGAGTCTATGCGGCTGATTACCAGCATCGAAGAAAAAGTACAGCTCTTGCAGCGCTATGGCGTGGATAATGTGGTGGTGGTGCCTTTCACCATCGAGTTTTCTCAACTGAGTGCCGACGAGTACATCCAAAAATTCCTGGTAGATAAGTTTCACCCCAAATACATCGTCATCGGTTATGACCACCGTTTTGGCCTCAACCGGCAAGGCGATATCCATTACCTGAAATGGCATGGGGGCGATGCCGCTTATCAGGTCGTCGAAATCGCCAAACAGGAAGTTGAGGACATCACGATCAGCTCCAGCAAAATACGCCTGGCCCTGGAGGTTGGCGATATGGAGGCCGCCTACCGCCTCTGCGGGCATTATTTCCTCTTGACTGGGACGGTTATCCACGGCAATAAAATCGGTAGTGGGCTAGGTTTCCCCACTGCCAATATCGACCTGGGCCAAAAACATAAGCTGACGCCTCCCCCGGGTATTTATGCCGTATGGGTTCACCACCAAAAGGAGCGTTATGGCGGCATGCTTTACATCGGAGACCGCCCCACCCTCAAGCAATTCAACAACCGCACCATCGAGGTCAACATCTTCGATTTTGACAAGCTCATCTACGGCGACAAGCTGCAATTGGAAGTGGTAGCGCACCTACGCGATGACCAGGGCTTTGAGAGCATGGCTTCCCTCCAACAACAGCTGGAAGACGACCGCCAGGCTGCGCTGAAGGTGCTTCAGGCTCAGCCCGAACCAGCGTGGAAAAAAAAAATGCAAGCGGCCCCACGGGCAGCCATCGTCATCCTGAACTATAATGGCCGGGCATACCTGGAGCGCTTCCTGCCCAGCGTGCTGGCCTCTACCTACCCCAATTTCGAGCTCATCATCGCCGACAATGGCTCTACTGATGACTCCCTGGCGTTCCTGGCCGAGTATTACCCCAATATCCGGCACATCGACCTGCGCGTCAATCACGGTTTTGCCCAAGGCTACAACCTGGCCCTGCGCCAGGTAGAGGCGCCTTACTATATCCTGCTCAATTCGGATATCGAAGTGAGCCCTGACTGGATTGAGCCCATCATCGAACTGATGGAAAGAGACCCCACCGTAGGAGCCTGCCAACCTAAAATATTGTCGTATCACCAACGGGATTATTTCGAGTACGCCGGGGGCAGCGGCGGCTGGCTCGATGCCCTGGGCTACCCCTTCTGCCGGGGGCGCATCTTCGGCGTCACCGAAAAAGACCGTGGCCAGTACGATGATCTGCAAGAAGTCTTTTGGGCTACTGGCGCTGCCTTTTTCGTGAGGAGCCAACTGTTCCATGCGCTGGAAGGCTTTGACCCCGACTACTTTGCCCATTCTGAAGAAATCGATTTGTGCTGGCGCATGAAGCGGGCCGGCTATAAAATCATGGTGCGGCCGCGTTCGTCTGTTTATCACGTAGGCGGGGGCACGCTTTCTTATGACACCCCACGCAAAGTACTCCTGAATTTCCGCAATAGCCTCTATACCCTCTTGAAGAATGAGGAGGCTGGCCGGCTGCTCTGGCTCATCCCCTTACGCATCTTCCTCGACAACCTGGCGGCCCTGCTCTTTTTGTCCCAGGGCAAAGTGCAGCACATCCGCTCGATTGCCCGGGCTCACGGGATGTTTCTCTTCCACTTCCGGGCGATGCTGCGCAAGCGCCGCCAAGTGCGGGAGTTGATCCAAAAATCCAGTATCAGCCCTATGCCCAATCAAGCGGGCCGTTACCGGGGCAGCGTCGTCTGGCAGTATTACGCCCGCGGCCGACACTATTTCAAAAACCTCTGACACCCATGGCCAAAGATAGCCCACTGATTATTTTTGAAGACGAAAGCATCATCCTGGCCACTAAGCCTCCCGGCCTGCTTTCCATCCCCGATCGCTTTTCCGCCCAAAAGCCCAACCTGGTGGCCATGCTTAACCTGCAATACGGCAAGGTCTGGGTCGTTCACCGCCTCGACCGCGAAACCAGCGGCCTGATCGTCTTTGCCCGCAATGAGGAAGCCCACCGCTCCCTCTCGCTCCAGTTTGAACAACGCCAGTCGAAAAAAACCTATTTAGCCTTATTGGACGGGCAACTGCCCCAACCCGAAGGCACCATCGAAAACCGCTTGACTGAAAACCCTGCTCACCCGGGTAAAATGATGGTGGCCAAAAAGGGGAAGCCAGCAATTACCCACTACCGACTGGTTGAAAATTTCCGGCAATTCTGCCTGGTAGAAGCCCGCATCGAAACAGGCCGGATGCACCAGATCCGCGTCCACTTTGAGTCCATCGGCCACCCTCTGGCCATTGACAGCCTTTACGGCCGGCGCGAGGCGCTGCTGCTCTCCACCATTAAACAGCGAGGCTTCCGCCTCGGCCATGAACAGGAGGAGCGCCCACTAATGAGCCGCCTGACCCTCCATGCCTGGAAACTGGAATTTGAACACCCCGCCAGTGGCGAACTCGCCTCCTTCGAAGCCCCCTTGCCCAAGGATTTCGACGCCGTGCTCAAACAGTTGCGGAAGTGGGGTAGATAGAATAGCGCTTGAGGTGACCTCTGCCGCTTATCGGAAAACCTCGTTAGGCGGCAAGTGTAATCTCAAGCGCGCGCGGGCTACACCGTTTCAGATTACACCATGCGCAAGCGCTTGAGGTGACCTCTGCCGCTCAACTGCAAAACACTGGAAGGCGGGAGGTGTAATCTCAAGCGCGGGGGGG
>CAYSPJ010000034.1:29797-43147 GCA_964432875.1 uncultured Phaeodactylibacter sp.
CCGCTCAACTGCAAAACACTGGAAGGCGGGAGGTGTAATCTCAAGCGCGGGGGGGCTTGTGCTGGCTGCGCCGTTTCAGATTACACCATCTCTATACATCAAGGGCGCTCCCCTGGCACGAAGCTCAAGGCGCCGGAATTGATGCAATAGCGCAAGCCAGTCGGCTTCGGCCCATCGTCGAACACATGGCCCTGGTGGCCCCCGCAACGGGCGCAGAGCACCTCCGTGCGAGCCATGCCATGGCTACGGTCTACTTTTTCCACAATATGTTCCGGCCGCACTGGCGTCCAAAAGCTCGGCCAACCCGTACCAGAATCGTACTTGGTATCTGAAGAGAAGAGCGGCAAACCGCAGCCTGCACAGGTGTAGATGCCCGCTTTCTTATTGTTCCAGAAGTCTCCGGTAAAGGCCCGCTCCGTGCCGGCTTTGCGCAAGATGTAGAAGGCTTCTTCGCTCAGCGCAGCTTTCCACTCATCTTCGGTTTTCACCACTGGTGCCAGCGTATCGCCATTCAGCCCGATGAAGGGGCCAGATGCTGCCTGCTCTGCGCTAGTGCTTTGTGCTGCGCCATCTCCCGGTACGCCTCCACACGACAGGAGCGCCAATAGCAATGGATATAGCATATACTTGTACATGGTTGTTTTGCTTTTTGTTATGTCTGTGTCTATCATAAAACCTGTTTTTTGCCAACATCGGCCGCAAATGCAGGACTACCCTCGCCCTCCTTTATCCTTTATCCTTTTTACTTTATCCTTTATCCTTTTTACTTTTTACTTTTTACTTTTTACTTTTTCCCCTTCCCCCCTCTCCCCTGCTTATGCCGGATGCGCGGGTGGTTCCACTCTTCGCGCTGCGCAAACTCGACGATTTGGCGCATAAAAGCCATCATGCCCAGAAAAACCAGGTAGCCGATGGTAAGCACGATGTAAATCCAGCGGTAGGAGCCAGCCTCGTCGATGGTGATAGAAGAAAACAGGTAGGCCGCCAGGCCGGAACCTACGGCCAGGCCAACAAAGCTATAGAGCGAACGCCCCCAGTATTTGAGGATATTCTCGGCCGAAAGGGAAAAAACGCTGTTGAACAGCGCGAAAAGCAATAAAAAAGAAGCCGCGGTTATCCAGGGGAAGCGGTCGGGCACTTCCATCAAACCGCTCAATTTAATTACTTTTGAAGCCAGGATGAAAATGATTACGCTACCAAAAGCGATTGCAGCTTGCAGAAAAGGGCTGACGGGGCGGTCGTAAATAGAACTTGGTGCAGAAGTGCTCATAAATATAATTTGATACTGTTGGTTATTAAACAAATATACAAGCGAATGTTGAAGCAAAAGCTCAGTATTTTTCTACTGGCCCAACTCTTTTTCTTTGGCCTGGGCGCCCAGCCGCTGGAGATTTGGCAAATACAAGGCAGCAGTAACGCCAGCCCTTATCTCTACGAGCTGGTCAGTACGGAGGGGAATATTGTCACCGCTAAGGGCAACGGCTTTTTCTTCATCCAATGCCCGCCCGAGCGCAGCGACGACAATCCGCTCACCTCTGACGGCATCATGATAGACGCCCCCTACTCCGGCCAGGTAGGAGACCTGGTCAACATCTCAGGGCAGATTTTGGAAAACGACGGCATGACTGCTTTTGGGGCCGCCTTCCTGCAAATTCAAAAAACAGGGAGTGGCGCAGCCTTGCCGCCGCCCGTCACCCTGGGCCCGGGCCTGCCCGCAGAGAGCCCCGCAGCAGTGCATAGCCTAGAACGCGTGGAAGGCATGCGAGTGCAGTTTACGGCAACTGCCAGCGGCCCTACCAACCAGCAGGAGCTCACCCCCCTGACGTCCAATGGGCAGCGCCCTTTCCGTGAGCCCGGCATCCGCTATCCGGGTTTGCCGGGCCTCCCTGTCTGGGACGGCAACCCCGAGATTTTTTGGTTTAAGCCCAACGGGCTGAATGCGCCCAACAACCGCTTTATCAATACTGGCGCGACCGTAGAAGCTACTGCCGTCATGCTCGAAGCAGACGATGGTTTCTGGCTGGCCTTGCCAACGGCCTACACCCTCTCCAACCAAACCGTCGTCAAGGCCGTGCGCCCGGCCCAGCCTCAGGAGTTCACCATTGGCAGCCTCAACTGCTACCTCTTGTTTGAATCTGACAGCAATTACCCCCAGCGCCTGCAAAAACTAGCCCGCTACATCCACGAACTCATGCTCCTGCCCGATATCGTCGCCCTGCAAGAGGTCGGCAGCCTCACCGCCCTGGAAGGCCTGGCTGCCGCTATCCGCCAGGTAGCGCCCCAGGCCAACTACAACGCTTACCTGCTGCCCGGCAACGACGATATCCAACTGGGCTACCTGGTCAGCAACCGCATCCAGGTACAGGCCGTCACCCAACTGGGCGCCGATGAGCCCTTTTACCTGGGCGGCAGCCTGCACGACCGCCCCCCTTTGCTGCTGGAAGCGCTACTGCCCTCCTCCCCACCAGTGCCCATCAAAGTGCTCAACCTCCACCTGCGCTCGCTCATCGGCATCGAGGGTACCACGGCGGGCTTTGTGCGCAACAAACGCCACCGCCAGTCTCAGGGGGTGGCCACTATGGTGCAAAGCCTCCAGCAAGGGTCCAACCTGGTCGTCGTCGGCGATTTTAATGCCTTTGAATTTACCGACGGCTACGTCGATGTGGTCAACCAGATTGCCGGGCGGCCCAGCCTGGGGGCGCAGTTTACCCCCAGCCCGATCGTCCATCCGCCTTTACTCAACCTGGTGGAGCAGCTGCCTCCAGCGGAGCGCTACTCGTACGTGTACGAGGGCAGCGCCCAAGTGCTCGACCACTGTCTGGCCAGTAGCGCGATGGAGGGCTTAGCCATCAGCGGCATGCAGTACGTACGCGCTAATGCCGATAATGCCCTGGCTTATCTTTCCAACCCCTTCCTCCTGGAGCGCACCTCCGATCACGACGGCTTCGTCTTGTTCCTCGAAGCGCTCAACCCCGTGGGGCTATCAAACCTCCCGCCTGCCTCCGGCATCCAATTATCCTACGCCCAGCCCCTGCGCCCTGGTGGCGAAATCCGGGTGCACAGCGAAAATGGCCGCCTGCTGGATTGGGAAGCCTACCTGCCCAACGGCCAACGCGCCTGGCATGCCCCCCTGAGCGGCAGTACCGCCAGCCTGCGCCTACCCCCCCACCTGCCAGCAGGGCAGTGGTACCTGATCAGAGTTCGTGGAGAAAATGGGATCGCCAGCGGCAAGGTGGTGGTGCTGGAGTAAGAAATGGCTACCCGCCTTAGGTTGGACTGGGATGCATGCAAAGCCGACCGGCAAAGTGAGAGGACGGGCTGCTCGCAGCGGCAATTTTCCTTTCAATATTCAAGCATATCCGCAAATGAAACGTAATTTTGATGTATCTTTCGCTTGTTGTTTCCAGCTTTGCTTCATTTGATACGGGCTCTATCACAGCCCGGTTTTGACCCTAAAATAGTTTGACACTTGCTGAAAAAACGTTTAAGAATAATCATGCTGCTGCTCCTTTCCATTTTATTGACAGTCGTGCTTATCCTCGTGGGCATGTTGCTAGCCTATAGCCCTGGAAAACCCAAGCCGTTCTTAGACGAGGATGGCCAGCCGCTGGCAGGCAGCATTTCGGAAAAGGTATTTGTCGAGATCAATGGCCTACGATGCTGGCGACGGACCTGGCCGAGCAGGTTTTAGCATTGGACATCCCGGTCTATTTTTTCCATGGCATCCACGATTACACCGTATCCTACCCTTTGGCAAAGCGCTATTTTGAGCAGCTCAAGGCCCCGGTCAAAGGGTTTTACACCTTTGAAAAATCAGCGCACAGCCCATTGTTTGAAGAGCCGGCCAAAATGCAATTGATCCTTAAGCAGGATGTGCTGGCTGGCTTGAATAGCCTGGCGGATGTAAAATAGCTCCACCTCAGGTTAGTTGAACGTTGATTAGCTGCAAGCCAATCAGGACGTCAATACACCATATCTATGAAAAATGCTTTAAAGGCAAAGGGTAAAAGTTTAGAGTTAAAGGAGGGCTGGCTTTATTTCGCGTTTAAATCGCCATCATCCCTCATTCGCTCCTCAGGGAATCCACCGGGTTTGCCAGGGCCGCCCGCACGCTCTGGACGCTCACCGTCAGAAAGGCGATGGCCAGCGCAGCTATGCCCGCCAGGGCGAACAGCCACCATTGCAGCTCGATGCGGTAGGCAAAATCGGACAGCCAGCGGCTCATGGCCCAGTAGGCAATGGGCGAGGCGGCGGCGATGGCCAGCAAGACCAGCTTCAGGAAGTCTTTGGCCAGCAGGCCGGTGATGCCCGCCGCGCTGGCGCCCAGCACCTTGCGGATGCCGATCTCCTTGGTGCGGCGCTCCACAGTAAAACTGGCTAAGCCAAACAGCCCCAAACAGGCCACCACGATAGCGACGAGGGCAAAGGTGATGAAAACGCGCCCCTGGCGCTGCTCGGCCTGGTATAGCTGGCCGTATTGCTCGTCTAAGAAACGGTAGTCGTAAGGGAATTCCGGCAGGAATTTCTGCCAGGCCGCCTGGATATGAGCCAGCGCTTCAGCCGTGCGGGCCCCGTCGATTTTTACGGAAAGAAAATTGAAAATGGTGCTGTCTTGCGGCACAAAAAAAATCATCGGCAAGATATCCTGATGCAACGATTCAAAGTTGAAATCTTTCACGATGCCCACGATCTGGCCATCGCGGCCGCCGTAATTGATGCGTTTGCCGATAGCCTCGCCGGCCGAAGGGATGCCGAGCTTGCGGATGGCCGCCTCATTGAGGATGAAAGCCGAACGGCGGTCCAGCCCCTGATCGGACTGGTAATTGCGGCCGGCTGCCATGCCAATATCGTAAAGCGGGAAAAAACGATGGTCGATGGAAAGCATTTTCAAATCGATCGCAGTCGGTTCCAGCGTGTCGGCATCCATTTGCAGCCGGGCCGACCCGAAGCTGTCCAAGAGCCGGCCCGAAGGCAGGCGCGAGCTGCGGGCAGCAGTTTTGATGGCTGGATTAGAAGTCAGCTCATTGTAAAAAGCGTCATATTGCTGCGCCAGCGGATTGTAGTGGACCAGCGTCACCACCTGGTCTTTGTCTAGCCCCAGGCTTTTAGATTGCATGTATTTCAACTGGTGAAAGACCACCAGGGTGGCGATAATCAGGATGAGAGAAACGGAAAACTGGCTCACCACCAGCGCTTTGCGCAAGCTGATGCCCCCACCCGATGGCTCGCCCGCCGCGTTGCCCCGGATGATTTTCAAGGGCGGCAAGCCCGACAGGAAAAATGCGGGATAGGCCCCGGCCAACAAGCCAGTTGCCAATGCCAGCGCGGCCGCCGCCGCGGCAAATAGGCCAAGCTGGGCCAGCGGCATGCTCAACTGCTGACCGAGCAGCTCATTGACAGCGGGCAGCAATAGGTAAGTTAGCCCGCCTGCCAGCACTACGGCAGCTAACGACAGCAGGGCCGCCTCGCCGAGGAACTGGCTGGCTACCTCCCACCGATAAGCGCCCACCACCTTGCGGATGCCGATCTCCCTGGCTCGCGTCGCCGAGCGGGCAGTAGAGAGGTTCATGTAGTTCACACAAGCGATCAGCAGCACGAACAAGGCGATGGCCCCGAAGATATATACCCGCTTGATATCCCCGTTTTCCTCCAGTTCCGAATCGAGGTGCGACTTCAGATGGATGTCGGTCAGCCGCATCAGATGCAGGCGGGTCATGGCAGAGGGCTTGGGCATCCCTTCGCCCGAATAGGCGCTAGCCATCACTTTGTCTAAAAATGCCGGGAATTGCGCCTCCAATTTTGAGGCGTCGTACCCTTGCGGCAAGAGCAGGAAGGTAGAAAAAGCGTTGTTGCCCCAATTGGTTTCCAATTGTTCCTGCCCATAGATGGCGGTGTCGCGCATCGTGGCGAATGAGGCTAAAAAATCGGGGTGGAAATGCGAGTTGTAGGGGAAATCCTTGAACACCCCCGTCACTTTCAAATTGGTCAGGTCATTGATGCGCAGTATCTGGTTGACTGGATTTTCCTGGCCAAAAACCCTCCTCGCAGAGCTTTCACTCAACAGCACGGTGTAAGGCTCCTCCATCGAAGCGGCACTGCCTTGCAGTATGGGGATGTCGAACATGCGGAAGGCGGCCGGCTCCACAAAAAAGAACTCTTCCTCAAAAAAAAGCTGATCATCTTTGCGCAGAGAGGCGTTGGACTGCAGCATCCGGGCCGCGTCTTCCACTACGGAGAACTCGTTTTTCAGCAAGGGTCCAAAAGGCGGCGCCAAGTGCCCGAGATGCAGCTGCATGGCACCGTCTTTGGCCCTGAATTCCCGCGAAACCCGCCAGATCCGGTCTGCTTTGGCGTGGTAACGGTCAAAGCTCAACTCATTGGCGATATAGATGCCGATGAGCAGGCAGCAGCACAGCCCCACCGTCAGCCCAAACAGATTGATAAAGCTGAATCCTTTGTATTTCAACAAATTGCGGTACGCGAGGATTAGATTGATTTTTAACATGTCGGGTGATTTATGCCTTCCGCTGCTCTGCTAGCTCTGGCAACTTATTGGGCTCAAGCATCATGCCAATTTTGCAAACGACTGGTTTTCAAATACTAAAACACCTATCACTGGAGCTCGTTGTCCGCTTTCGGACAGCGATCCCGCCCAGCAAGGCCGCTTCAAAGCGAAAGCCTGCTGCTTCCTACAGCGGTTGTTCCGCCTGGCATTAGATCAGATTACGGAGGGGGGCTTAGTTTTGGGATGGCGTTAGCATAATCAAATAGCCAAAGCTAAGCAGCATCAAAACCCTTACTCACTCCGCAACGAATCCACTGGGTTTGCCAGGGCTGCCCGCATGCTCTGCACGCTTACAGTCAAAAACGCAATAACCAGGGCAACGGCACCCGCCAGGGCGAACATCCACCACTGCAGTTCGATGCGGTAGGCGAAACCGGCCAGCCAGCGGTTCATCCCCCAATATGCTAGCGGCGAGGCGACGATGGTGGCGGCGAGCACCAATTTCAGGAAATCTTTGGCCAACAGGCCAGTGATACCCGCCACGCTTGCCCCCAGCACTTTGCGGATGCCGATCTCTTTGGCCCGCTGTTCCGCCATGAAAGCCGCCAGGCCGAGCAGGCCGAGGCAAGAGACGAAGATAGACAATATGGAAAATACGAACATGACGTTGGCCGTGCGCGTTTCCTTGCGGTAGAGCGAATGCAGGTGGTCGTCCAGAAAGCGATATTCAAAGGCAGAATGAGGCAGCGCAGCGCTGAAAGCCGCTTCGATTTGTTGCATGGCACCGGGCACATCAGTGGTGTTCATCTTCACTAGCGCGTAATTCCGGGATTCCGAAGGCGCATCGTGAAACGCATACGCCCCAATGGGCTTATGCAGGGATTCGGAATGAAAATCGGCCATGACGCCGACGATGACCGCCGGCCGGCCCAAGTCGCAGTTCACTGATTTACCAATGGCTTCTTCGGGCGTAAAGCCCAGATAGTTCACGGCGGTTTGGTTGAGCAGCACGTTCACGACCGTATCGCCCGGCGCTTTTTCCGGCAAGCTGCGGCCCGCCAGCAGGCGGATGCCGAGGGCTTCGGCAATGCTGGGGGATGCGCGGTTGGTCCACAGCTCCATGCCTTGCACATCCTCCGGCGATTTGCGGATGCGGCGCCCGCTGGGCGTCCCGCCGGGATAGGTTTGGGCCCGGCACACTGCCTGCACCGGGCTGAGGCTCTGCAGCCGCTGCTCCAAGGCGCTTAGCTGGTCGGCGCTCTCGGCAGCGGCGATGGTGACGGCAACCACCTGCTCGGGCTCGAAGCCGAGCTTTTTCTGCTGCACAAACATCATCTGGCGATACAACACCAGGGTGCCGATGATGAGCACCACGGAAGCAGCGAATTGCATCACCACCAATAGCTTGCGGATACTGCTGCCGATAGCGCCCTTCTGAGCAGAAGCCATCAGCAGGCTTTTCGGGGCAAAGGAAGACAAGTAGGCGACCGGATAAGCCCCCGCTACCAGCGCGACGGCCAGCCCGATACCCAATAAAGCCGGCAGGGTTTGGGCATCGTACAGCATGAAGAACGACAATTCCTTGTCGGCCAAATGATTGAATGGCGGGATAGCCGCTGCCAATAAGGCTGCTGCCACCAGCAGCGACAGCCCCACCATGAGGCCCGCCTCGGTGTAAAAGCGCTGCGCCAACAGCCCGCTGGAGGCACCCAGCGTCTTACTTACGCCTACTTCGCGAAAACGCAACTGCGCCCGCGCCGTGGCGAGGTTCATGTAGTTGAAACAAGCGATGAGCAGCACCGCCACCGCCAGTGCGCCAAGCATCCACACCTGGCGGGCGTCGCCCGCACGGCGGTTGTAGCCGCGCATCTCGGAAGAGTAGAGGTGCACATGCTCCAGCGGCTGTAGCCATAAGGTATACCACTGCCACTCTTGGGGCACGTTGGCATCGAGCAAGGCCGCCAACTGGCGCGTCGCCTCCTCGCGCTGGGCCGCGGAGCTCAACAATAGCCAGGTCTCAAAACTGGCGTTACTCCAGGTAAGGTTGTCGGCCGCCCAGCGCACGGAATGGAATGACCCCAACACTTTGGCGTCAAGCGTAGAATTGGCCGGAAAATCCTCATATACGGCACGCACGGCCAAGGGCGGCATCTGATCGATGCGCACGATTTGCCCCAGCGGGTCATCCTGGCCGAAGTAGCGGGCAGCGGCCGAGCGGCTCAGCGCCAACGAGCTGGGCTGAGACAAGGCTTCCGCCAAATCGCCCGCCAATACCGGGATGTCGAAGATTTCCGCCAAGCCGGGATCCGCCCAGTACAAGTATTCTTCTACCAGCCGCTTCTCCCCCACCTGCACAAATGCCGAACCGCCAAACTCGTGCTTGAGCAGCCGGGCGTGTTCCTCAACACCCGGAATCGCTGCCTTCGCTGCCGGGCCGACCGCATTGGGCGCATTGGCTAAAGACTCGCTGGTTTCGGCATCCCACTGCGCGTTCACGATTACCCGAAAGATGCGCCCGGCATGGCGATGATAGGCATCGAAGGACAGCTCGTTGCGCACATCCAGGTACAGCAGCAAGGCGACTGCTAAGCCCAAAGCCAGCCCCGCTATATTGAGCAGGGTGAAAAAGGGGCTTTTCATCAGGCCCCGCCAGGCAAGTTTGAGGTGGTTCTTCCACATGATGGTAGCTGTTTTTTGATTGCAAGCTATTGAAATCGCTCCAAACTGCTACGACCAAGTATCATGCCAAGCCGAAAAAAAACTGAATGCCAGCAATTTAAGCCGAAGGCCGCTATGGCAGGTGTCCGATATCGGACGGGCGTGTGCGCAAAGCGGACAAGGGGAGAACAGCTGGGGTAGAGTGGTATCCTATGGCTTGCTCCTTATAAGAAGGGAAAAGGAAAACGCTAGCGTCCCGAAAGTGAAAATGTTTGCGATACGGCAATAGGCTGCATGATATTTCCAAATTCGACCGATTATTGGCTCGCTGGCAAAGCTTTAGCGCGGTGAAGCAGGGTGTTTGCCTTTGCGCTTAAGCCAATGGCATTTAGCGTTGCACCTGAGGAGACTTAAGCCTCGCTTGGCTTGCTTGAAAAAGCCCTATGAAACACGAAGCCCGCTCATTCCTCCCGATAAATCCACAACAAATACCGGTTGGCCTCTTCATAGAGGTACTCATCGCGGCTGTCGAGCAGTTCGGGGGTGACGGGGGTGGGTTCCCATTCATTGTTGAGCCAGTACTCCAGCTTGCCGTGGATGAAGATGAATTTGGCGTAGGGTTGGGAAGCATAGAACATCTCTTCGCCGGAGAAATAGAAGGACGACTGGCCGGAGGGTTCGCCCATCTCGTCCAATTCCGTGGCCGTAAGCTTGATGGCTTTGCCATCTTCCAACCACAAGCGGAGGACGCGGGCTTGGCGCTGGCCCTCTTCCAGCGGCAGGGTGTCAATTATCGGCAGTGATTTTGCCAGGGCATCATCAGTAGCTTCCACGATGCGCTGCACCTGCCGGATGGTCCACTCGGCGAGCTCCTCTTCAGTTTGAGGGCGCTGGCCTTGGGCATCTAGGGAAAAGACCGCCAAGGCCAGGAGGGTTGAAAGGGAAGTAAAAAGCTTTGGGTTTTTCATAAGCCAGATGGTTTTGGGTACAAAACTAATTAAATGCCTGCAAATAGATTTGAGCCTGTTGTAGCAAGGCCGCTTCCAGGGATTGCTGCTCTTCTACCCCAGCCTGGTGGGTTTCCCAATTTCCGCCTAGCCAGTACTTCAGCGCTCCATCGATGAAGATAAATTTATCGGCGGGCTGGGCGGCAAAAAACAGCTCGCCATTGGCGAAGTAGTAGGCGGTTGGCGCTGCGCCCCCTTCAGGGGTAGCCGTCAGCTTTACCGGGCGTTCGTTTTCAGACCACAATTCGAGGCGGTAGGCAGGCTCGCTTGCTCCGGCCGGGATTTGCCGGGATTGAGGTGGGCGCCCTGCCAATTGCGTATCGGTATCCTTGATGACTTGCCGAACTTCGCGGATGATGGCTTGAGTAAACTCATCCACCGTCTGGGGGGCGCGCTGGTTTTGCCGGCTGTCCGGCTTGCAAGCAGCGGCGAGCAACAGGCTTGCCAAAATCCATATACTACGCTTCATGGCTTGGTATTAATGCCGCAGCGCCGCGATGACCGAAATCTCGATATTGACCAATTTGGGCAAATTGCGCACTTCTACCAATTCCCGGGCGGGAGCATTGGCCTCATCGAAGTAAGTAGCATAGACTGCGTTGATGCGGCCGAAGTTGTTGATATCCGTGACGAAAACGCTGCACTTCAGTACGTCAGAGAAGGCCAGCCCCGCTTCGGTAAGGATGGCGCGGATATTTTCCATCACCTGCCGGGTTTCCGCCTCGATGTTATCCGTCACCAATTCGCCGGTAGCCGGGTTGATCGCGATCTGGCCAGAAGCGTAGAGCGTATCGCCATGGATGACCGCCTGGTTGTAAGGCCCTACCGGTGCCGGCGCTTTAGCTGTCTTGATAATCCTTTTCATCAGAAAAATAATTTAGTGCAATGCAAAAAAGCCCCACATCGCTAAACGGATGGGAGCTTCTGGTTATTTTTCCAGGCTGGCATAGCCGCCTTAGATTTCTTCTTCGACTTTGATCAGCATCTTGCCACGATAGTAGGTGTTGCCATCGCCGTCTTTGTACGCGCGGTGCATCAGGTGCTTCTCACCAGTGACCGGGCATGTGGCTACAGTGGGCGCTACCGCCTTTTTATGCGTCCTGCGCTTGTGCTTTCTCTGCTTCGATATTCTACTCTTAGGATGTGCCATCGTTATTTAAAATTTATGGTAATACATTTTTGTTTAGTCCACTGACCGGCTAGCGGGCATCTCATGCCAGCCGTTCAGTTGTCATTCGACAACTTTTTCAACTCGTCCCATATCGGGTTCGGTTTTTCTTGCTCCTCTTTCTCTTCCGGTGCGGCGGTTTCTTCGCCATTGCTCAGATAGTTGAGCATGTCTTCGTCACAAGGCCGCGGCGTTTCGTTTTCACAATCATAGGCCTTGATGATCGGCATGGACAAGCAGATGAATTCGTAGATGTACTGCGCGACGTTGAGTTGGGAAGCTTCCGGGCTGATATAGGCGATATCTGCCTCTTCTTCTTCCTCTTCCATGCTGAATTTCACCAACAAGCGATGGCTGCCGGCTACTGGCAAATCAATCTCTGCCAGGCAGCGGTCGCATTCGGTGCGCACGGTACCCTCCAACTCAAATTGCAGCACGTACATATCAGAGTGCTTGTCAAATTCCAACTGCACCTGTATGGCGCCATCTGCTACCGGAGAATGTTCAAAGTTTTCAAAAAAGAAGCGATCAATCTGAAATTCAAATTGATGGATGCCATTGTACAACCCCTTTACCGGGATTGAGTAAGTGATGAACGGATCCATGGCGGCTCTTTTTTTTGCCCTGTATCACTTCGCTTTCGAAGCTTAGGGCACCATTTTTATAAAAGCGGATGCAAAGGTAATGCTTTTCGGCAGGAATGCAAAACCAACAGATCTTTTTTTCATCAGATTGCGGGGAAGGGGCTGCCCAGGCCGTAAATTAATTTGCACTTAACACGGCATATCTTGGGGAATGGTATTTTTGCCTTATTTTTGCTGCGTTTCTTGTGGAATAAGCAGCAACGATCGAACCTGCCCCTAAGCGGCGGCTTTTTGTTTTCCTTTTAGCCCCTTCAACAAACACAGCCACGGACTTGAAATCTGCTAAAAATCACTTTATGAAAAAATGCTTGACCCGCTTTAAGTTTTTGATTGCGCTGATGGGCGCCGCTTGCTTGATGCCACTATGGGGATGGGGGCAGTGCCCGACGATACAGGCGATTATGATCAATTCATGCCAGAACGTGTTCAATGAAGAAGCCTTAAATGAATTTGTGATCATCAATTCTGGAGGAGGGTTCAATACTAATAACATCCAAATCGACTTTGATGTTAACAACAATATCATCGGTCCACAGAATAATGACATCAATTACAACAACGGGAATCAGCCTGGCGCAGCCTGTGGATTACAAGTTGGAGACCCAAGTGTGATAACTGGTTGTGCAAATGTCATTGCCATCGGCCCTGGCTATAACGTCCCTCCCAACTCCATAGTGGTTTTACAAACCAGTGCGGGCGCTAATTATCCTTATGATTTCTCCGGCATGTGCGGAGGAGGCCAGTGTATCTATGTCATCCAAAATTCATGCATCCGCTCAGCGGGGGGATTTTCGAATTCGGGTTCAGGGGTTCGCATCACCAATCTTTTAATCAATGGTACGGCTTGTACTAGTACAGCAATCTATAACTTGGCAAGCGTACCTTCTGCCGATGGCGCCTACTTCATGCTCCCCGGCTCCTATGGCAACAACGGCTGCACCGCACCGCCGGTAACCGTGCCCCCTCCACCCACTCCTAACCTTGCCCCCATTGCCACTTTATGCCTGAACGACGCGCCCGTAAGCCTGCAAACCACGCCTGACGGCATAGCCGGCACCTGGAGCGGAAATGGGGTGACGGGCGGCAACACCTTCAACCCTAGCCTGGCTGGAACGGGCAGCTGGACGCTCGAATTCACGCCAAATGATCCCTGCTCCAATCCCAACTCAACCACCGCAACGGTCTCCCCTACCCCCACCGCCAACCCCGCCGGGCCGCTGGCCGAATGCGGAGCGGGCAGCGCCACCTTCAACCTCTCAGCCTTAAACAATACCGTCAGCGGCGGCGCGGGCACCGTCAATTGGTTTACCAACGCCGCGGCGACCAACCCCGTGCCCAACCCTGCGGCTTTCAATACCGCCAGCACCA
>CAYSPJ010000035.1:0-43091 GCA_964432875.1 uncultured Phaeodactylibacter sp.
TTATCGCTTAGCCCTGATTTGCGGCGATACACAAAATCAAGGCCGAAACCCCAGCGGTTGTTCTTATTTAATTGGTTGATCTCCGTTTTTGAGCAAAAGACGTTGTGGGGATAGATGATTTTGCTTTCCTGCGCAGGAAGGGTAGAAAAGAGGAGCGTGCATATACCCAAGGCCTGGATAAGTTGGCGGGTTTTCATAAGTATAGTTGTGGGTTGTCATCATTGAATTTAGCAAAAATACGGAATCCGCTGAAATATCCCCCATTTTGCTGACTCATTCATCAGCCTAGGTTGATTCGCGACAATTTTCGATGCGCGACGGGCACGTCCTGGTTTAGTAGAATATTTTGGATTGGCGGCAATTTGGCTAATCTTGCCAAGGCTTGGCATATTCCTCCCGAATTGCTGCCTGCCCTTCAGAAGGGCGGGTGCTGGCCAGGTATTGCAGGATGTTCTTTTTCTCAATCAAACCCGCTTTCTGTTCAACCTTGACTAGCAGGGCGAGAATCTGCTGGACCCGGATAACGTCATTTGCCAGGAAAGATACTTTTAATTGCACTGCTGCCCGCCGGAGGAAGCCACGGGCATTTTCAAGAAAACGCACATCCAAAGCCAGGTTTTTCATGCTCCAGTACATTTGGCGGAACAGCAATACATTGGAAGTGGCAATTGCGCCTATCTTAAGGATTTTTAGCCCCAGGCTGTCTTCTCCGCCCCAAAAGAAGCTGTAGCTATTGAGGAAGAAAAACTCGGCGATGAAAAAGAGGCCGTAAAACAACAGGAAAACCAGCCGGTTAGAGCCTTGGGTGAGCGCCAGCCGGTCAATTTTAGTGCGCATCAGCCAGCAGTATTTCAAGTATGATTCCAGGGCGAAGATGGCTTCCGGCTGGAGTTTTTGATAAGCTTGGTGGATCAAGTAATTACTCTCCAACTGGGATGAGTAGGAGCCTTCGATAGGCACTTGTTTACTCAGCAATTCCTTGATGTGATGATTGGCTTGTGCCAGGTGGCTGCCCTGGTGAAAAGCGGCTATATAGCGGAAAAAGAATTCGGCCCGCCCCTGCTTTTCCGCTTCTGTCCAGTTGGCCACTTCGTTATCCTCGGTTGCGTCAATCCAGTTTGAAGCTTCAACTACATGTTCATGCAGCGGGCTTTTAATCAAGTACTGAGCGTAGCTCTCTACCGTGCCCCGCTGCAAGGCCTCTTGCCATAGTTCATCTTCCTGCAGGCGGTTGATGGCGGCTTTGGCTTTTTTAGTGTACTTGCTGTATGGATAGGACTGAAGGAAATGGTAGTAGCTTTCTACTTCGTGCTGGTCGGCAGCATCTTGCCAGGCCAGCTCCAGTGCCGCTATGTAAGCCGCAGTCTCCTGGCATATCACCTGAAGTCTCTCAAAAATATGCTCGTACGCTTCATGCGGGCTGCTCCAGTCGTTGCCCAGGATAGGCCGCTGTCCCTCGGGCAAGGTGATTGCCCCTTGGAAGGGGGTGTCGGCCACATCCCATGACCTGCTCAGCAGCGCAATCAGTTTCAGGCGTTTGAGTTTATGCTGGCGCGCCAGCTCTTCTAGTGCGGCTATACCCGGGGGGAGGTTAGCCATTAGGCTGACGCTGAAGAGGAAGAGGAAGAGATCGGCCTGTCCGATAAGCTGCGTCAAACGGGTGGTACCGAAGCTTTCCAGGCAGTAATACCGGACCTCGCCCAGCAAGCCGCGCTCCTGTAGCAGGAGCAGGTAATCGGCCAGTCCTTGCCGCAGTAGCTCGTCTTTTTCAGAATAGACAAATACAGTATTGGGTTTGGGCATTTCAACCCCCATGAGCTATTGGCTTTAGTGTCGGCTAATATAGACATTAACGATTGATTTGCCCTTCTTTTTTTGCTAATCCTGCCAATATCTATATCTTTGCGCATCAAATATCAACAACAGCACATGAAATTAACAACTATTGCAGTACTTACTTTGATGGTGAGCCTTATTTGGGCTTGCGGCAATGAGGGCAGCAGCAATGCAGGGCAGGATGCTAACAGTACCTCGCCGGCAGCAATCACTACTCCGGCGGCGAGTGGTAGCGTACAACACTATACCTGTCCTAACAATTGTGCAGGTAGCGGTGGGGAAACGGCAGGCAGTTGCCCGGTTTGCGGCACTGCTTACGTGCACAATGATGCCTACCACAGCCAACCAAGCAATGCTCCTGCACCAAGTGCACCCACTGCTGCTCCGGAAATGCAAATGCAGCCACCTACCGCTGAACCAGCCCAGAATGCTGCCGGCGTTTGGCACTATGTTTGTAGCGCTGGCTGTGCCGGCGGTTCCGGCACTCAGGGCAATTGCCCAATGTGCGGTGGCGCCATGCAGCACAACCAGGCTTACCACCAGTAATCATCGTTCAAAGAAGGCCACCCTGTGCCTGCTCGCTAGCGAGCAGGCACAGGATATGGCAGTTGGCTTGGGTAGCTAAGCCTTCGCGGGGTAAGGCCTCTGTTTGAAAACAAAAGGGCCCAGCCAGGCCATCCTTGGCAGTTATTTCAAAGTAACTCATCATCGATTTATCCTTCCAAAGCCGTGCATTGAGCTCTCCCTCGGTAGTTAAAGCGAGCCATTAGCGCCGGCAGCTCCTGCCTCTAACCGGCAATCTTGCCTCTCTATAACATATCGGGATTGAGGCATATCTCAAGCCTGCTGAATTAAAACTCCGCATTGCCCGGTGTGCGCGGGAAGGCGATGACATCGCGGATGTTGCCCATGCCAGTGATAAACTGCACCATGCGCTCAAAGCCCAAGCCGAAGCCGGCATGAGGGGCGCCGCCGAACTTGCGCAGTTCCAGATACCACCATAATTCTTCTGCGGCTACGCCCATGGCCTCCATACGTTGGAGCAGCACCTCATAGCGCTCCTCGCGCTGCGAGCCGCCAATGACTTCGCCAATACCTGGAAAGAGGACGTCCATCGCCGCTACGGTATCGCCGGGCACATCTTCAACGGCCTCATTGAGGCGCATGTAAAAGGCTTTGATAGATGCCGGGTAGTTGCGCACAATAACGGGTTTCTGAAAATGCTTTTCCACTAGGTAGCGCTCGTGTTCGGCTTGCAGGTCTTTGCCCCACTCCACCGGATACTCGAATTTGCCCTTCTTGTATGGTTTGGAATTCCGGAGGATTTGCACCGCTTCCGTATAAGTGATGCGCTCAAAGTCATTGTCGGCCACAAAACGGAGGGTATCAATCAGCCCCATAGGGCGGCGTTGGTCTTGTGGCAGGCTCTTTTCCAGGTCCTTCAGGCGCTTATCCAGAAAATCCAGGTCATCCGGGTAGTTGTCCAGTACATAGCGGATGAGGTATTTACAGAAACTCTCCGCCAGGTCCATGTCGTCATAGATGTCGTGGAAGGCCATCTCCGGCTCAATCATCCAGAACTCGGCCAGGTGGCGGGAGGTATTCGAGTTTTCCGCCCGGAAGGTGGGGCCAAAAGTATAGACCTTACCTAGTGCCAGGGCACCGATTTCCGCCTGTAATTGACCAGAGACCGTCAAGTTGGTGGCTTTTTCAAAAAAATCCCGGCTGTAGTCAACCTGCCCATCCTCAGTGCGGGGAGGGCGGTCCAAATCTAGCGTGGTGACGTGGAACATTTCCCCAGCCCCCTCGGCATCACTCCCAGTGATGATAGGGGTATGCAAGTAGTAATACCCCTGGTCGTTGAAAAATTTATGGACGGCATAGGCGATGCCATGGCGGATGCGGAAGACCGCGCTAAAGGTGTTGGTGCGCAGGCGGAAGTGGGCATGTTCGCGCATGAACTCCATGCTCTGCGCTTTGGGCTGCATGGGGTATTGCTCCGGGTTGGACTCACCCAATATTTCGATGGCGGTGGCTAGCACCTCCACATCCTGCCCAGCCCCTTGTGATGCAGCCAATTGCCCGGTCACTTTGATGCAGGCGTGGAAGCTGACTTTCTTCAACAGTGCTTCTTCAAATTGCTCAAAATCAACGACTACCTGGAGGTTGTTCATGGAGCTGCCATCGTTTAGAGCGATGAAGCGGTTGGAACGGAAAGCCCGCACCCAGCCCATAACAGTAATTTCCTGGCCCAACCGGCCGGTATAATCGGTGAGGATGGTTTTGATTTCAATGCGCTTGCTCATGGTCGTATTTTCAGCTTGAATTTTTCTTGTAAATCAAAGGATCGGCCAAGCCGTTCCCAAAGAAGCTGCGAAAGTACAGGTTTTGATAGGAACGGGCAAGAAAAAACAGCATAAGTTCATCGCCTGCGAGGAATGGTGATTGAGCTTCACCCCAAAAACCTTTCTTTCCATTCTGGCCTAGGCAACATGCACTGGTCTTCCTTGCCGAACCAGCGGTAGCGGTTGCGGGCGATCCAGTCATAGACCAGGTTGCGGAGGGAGCGGGGGAGGAGGATGAAGCCGTAGAGCAGCGGCCAGGGGCCGGGCAGGCGCTTAGCGGCTCGCAAAGCCGCATCAGACTTGGTGTAGAGCTGGCCGTTTTCGATCAGCACCACCGTATTGATGCCAGCGGGGGCTTCCGGGAATTGCCGCAGCAGTTCCTGCGCGGCTTCCGATTGCAGCGAAGCGAATCGGAACTGCCCCTCCGTATCGCGCTTCAGTACAAATTGCACACTGGCATTGCAGAGGTTGCATACGCCGTCGAAAAGCAAAATCGGGTGGGTGGTTTCGTTTTTCATATACGCTAAACAAATAGGCTAACCATTATGTTGCTGCGGCTTATGCTGTTCAAGCTTCGGTTTTATCGCTGCGAGGGAGTATTTTCGGGAAGTTAGCCTAGCTACCCACTGGCTTCCCGAAAGTTGTGGGCTGAGCAGCGACAGAACCTGAATTGGTTTAGTATAAAATAGCCAGCGCCCCCGCAATCGGCCGGAAGCTGTTGCACCATTCTTAGCGCAGCAAAGTCACATCGCCTTGCATCATACGGGAGGTGGGCTGCCCATTAAAGTTTTCCGTGTAGCGCAGCAGCCAAAAGTATACTTCAGCCGGGGCCGGTTTGCCTAGGAAGTTGCCATCCCAGGCATCAGCGAGCTGCGCAGATTGGAATATCTTTTCCCCCCAGCGGTTGAAAATCTGAAGGTCGTAGTCATCCACCTGGCAGGGGAAGAGCGGGCTGAAAAAGTCATTCAGCCCGTCGCCATTGGGCGTAAAAGCATTGGGCACGCCTGGCGGGCGATAGGCAACCTGGATGGGTTGGCGCTGTCGGCCACAGCCTTCGAGCCACAACTCGATGAAGAACTGCCCGCCATCGGGGAAGCAGATGGGCAGCGGCGAAATGCCAAAGGCGGAATCTTGGTCGGCACCGGGCCGCGCCCCGGCACATAAGCAAGGTGGACGGCGTCAAAAAGGCGTTGGGCATCGTTGGAGATTAAAGACTGCACTAGTTCTAGTTCGCCTGCGGGCGAAAAGCGGGCGAGCAAAGCCGGGGTGGCGATGTTGTTGTTTTCGACGCTCCGCCCCAGGGCCCAGAGGCGCCCATCTTCATCGGCAACTACATCACGGAAAAAGCCGAAGCGCGTACCTTCTTGCCAGGAACGCTGCCAGAGCAGGCTGCCGTCTTCGGCTATTTTGACCAGGCTGTAAGACGCTTGCTGGCTGAACTCCTCTACGCCTCCGCAAAGGTTGTAGCCATCGGGCACTGGCAGGATACGGGTGTAAAAACCGCGGCGGGTGTCGTTGCCCAGGCGCTTGGCCCAGAGCACCGCGCCGTCTTGGCGGGAGAGCTTGGCGATGACGGAATAGGCATTGAGGCTCGGCAGCAAGCCGCCCTGCCCAATCGAAAACAGGGCCAGGATGTCGCCATCGGCTGTGGGCTGAAGGCTGGAGACGCCCCAGGCGCCGCCGGCGCCGCCATAATAGCGCCGCCACAACACGCCGCCCGAGGGTGCCATGACGACGACCAGGCCGCGGCTTTCTCCTTCGAAGCCAGCACCGCCAGCAATGATATCACCATTCGGCAAGGCCGCGATGGAGCTGAAAGATGGATCTGCATTGCTAATGTAGCGATTAATAAAGCTTTGGCCATGCAACACGGCTTGGGACAAGCAGCAGATAAGGGCAAGGGTGAAAGATAGGCGCATAGCAGTTCAAGCTTAAAATATGTTTTACAACACTTGCTGTTACGGGAATGTTGCTGCTTTGGGCTGCCATTTGGGTGGTTGGCTTTTCAGCAAGTCGCGTTTTGTCAAATGCCAGCCTTCATCCCAAGAGCGTACCGCATAGTCCGTGCTGCCGTGGCTATCGCCACCGCCGTAAATGGTATGCGTTTGACTTTACCAGCCGCGATGCCTGAGAAATGGCCCAGCTCTTTGAGCAGCTTGGGCAGAATGGTTTTGGGGGAAATATTTTGCGTTCAAATCGGCATTGTTTCACTAAATTGATTCTCTTTGTTGAGAAAAAAACCTCGGATGGACGCTTCAATACCCATTAAAGCCAGATATAGTTTGCCATTTGGCCCGATTATCGTATTATTGCTGGCGCTGCTATTGATGTTAGCGATTTGGAATATCGGGGGCCGCCAAGCAGCGCCTTCTTTAGCGGAAACGCTGGAAAAGAAGCGGGGAGTCGCCGCTTCGCCGCAAATTTATGAAGCGGCGATCCTGCAGGCAGCCAGTGATTTGGCTTTTGCCTTGGGCGTCAACCTGGAAGACTACAACATCACGCTGGAGCAGTACGAGGCATTGACCAAGGCAGCGGCGGAGAAGTTTGGGGATTGTGAGCAGTATCGCTTGCTTGCAATTACCCACCAAAATTTTCCTTGTTATACCTGCAGTTCAAAAGATCGCATCGTTCTCGGCAGCGGACAAACGTTTAAAATAGGACAGACCTGCGCAAGCGAGGCATCCAGGTATGGCAAGCAGCTTCCGGAGCAAGGGTTGAAGTATTTTGCCGAATTTCAGGGGAATGTTTTTGAGGTTCTGGTGGCGGAATATATCAAATTGACGCTCTATAGAGTTAGTAAAGAACGAGAACTGATTATCCGGCAAAACGGTTTAAGTAATCAAGAACTACCGCTTCCTCCTGGCAATAAAATATTAAAGTGACATGATCTCATTATTCGTGGACAAGCAAACTGACGAAGCTACCATGAAGCTATACCAGCTCTTGGATGCCTTTGCTTTGCCCCAGGATGTCAACTTGACCATCAATAACATCCCGGGCGGCCGCTCCGGCATCCTGATAGAAGACGGCGAAGTGGTGGATATCTCCCTGGCCAACTGCTACACGGTGGAGGACGTGGTGCGGGAACTGATCGCCTTGATCGCGAGAGGGGAGGAGGCGCGGGAGACGAAGCCCGTGGGGGAGGTTTTGTAGGAGGCCCTACAGGCACGGGCCTTCTCATCCCGTATTTATGCATAGGGCACCTAAGGCTTCTCCCAGCGGATCAAGCCTCCACTCAAGTGTATTTTTAGCCAATCGGGCAGTGGCAAAAATAAACCCTGGGTATAAGCTGTTATAGAGTAATCCTATTACTCATTATCCGTGCAATTGAATCATTCGTACCTTGCCTCGTGTTAATGTACCCTTGCATCTTTGCGGCATGCTGAAATAAACATCTGAATCGTAGGGGGATATCCCCTTAAATTTCATCAATAGGGAACATCGGTTAATTAAATCAACTGAAAATAATGAAGGTGATAATATTGTGTATGTCACTGGTGGGGGCATCCTACCCAGTGAGCTGGCCTGCTTTGTCTGCCTCACCCATAACTGCTTCTTCTGGGGAAGAGGATTTCAAATTCATCAAGGCTCAGGGCGAAGTACGCCTCTATGAACGCTGGCTTGAAATTGAGCCCGGGCGGAAAGGCCGAGAGATGAAAGCAGAATTTACCGTGCCCCAAGGCACAGCTGCTGTCGCCGCTTTATTGCGCGACGAAGGCAAGGCAAAGGACTGGATTCAACGCGCCAGTGCCTGCCGCCTGGTATCTGATACAAAGGACGAATCTTGGTTGGCATACGTCCATTACGGCCTGCCCTGGCCGATTAGCGACCAGGACTGCCTCTTGCGCTACGAATTGAAGCAGCAAGGAGGGCAGACCAAGATCGCTTTCCGCTCCGTGGCCAACAGCAGCTTCCCGCCTAAGTCCCGGGTCAAGCGCATGAAGGGGATTGTGGGCTCGTGGCTACTAAGGCCGCAGGCTGGCAATCGCACCAAGATTACTTACACCATTATGACTACCGAGGCGCCTACGCTACCCCGTTGGGTGACCGACCCACACGTGCAGAGTAATCTGCTGGATACCATGAATGCCTTTTATGCACTGTTGAAAGGGTAGGGGGGGAAGGATGTCATAAATTTATCGTCATGGTTTGGAAATTTATAAAGGGGCTCCCCCAAAGGTTGATTACTCGCCTGGCTTCCATCCAGGCTCACCCCCGGCAGATCGCTGGTGGGTATGCCTTGGGGTTTTTCTTGGGCACTACCCCTTTTATAGGGCTAAAAGTTTGGATTGCCTTAGTGGTAGCCACCGTGTTAAAATGGAACCGGCCTGCCGCCGTCATTGGGGTGTACCACATCAACGGGCTCACTGGGCCGCCCTTCTATGCTTTAGCCTTCCTGCTTGGGAAACTGGTGCTGGGAACTCAACTGCAGTTCGTGATGCCAGATGATTACAATCTAAAAGCTATTTTTTTGGCATTTATGGGCAACTGGGATATTTTTGCTACCTTACTCATCGGTGGGTTGATCATTGGCATACCCGGCACTATTCTTTTGTATCTTGCCAGCTATCACCTGGTAAAACCATCAAAAACAAACACCTTGGAATAATGTATCATGAAAAATTCACCCTGATTACCGGTGCCAGTAGAGGCCTGGGCCGGCAGATTGCGCTGGAATGTGCTGGACGGGGGCACAACCTGATCCTGGTGTCCTTGCCTGGTTGTGGACTATCTCTCCTGGCCCTAGAGATAGAAGCCCGTTATGGGGTCGAAGTAGCCGCTATCGAAACCGACTTAACGGAATCTGGTACCGTGAATGCCCTGGTGCAGGAGGTCTTGTCGAAATACGCCGTCAATTGCCTGATCAACAACGCGGGCATCGGCGGCACGGCACCTATCGCGCAGGCAGACGTGGGGCATCTCGACAGCATGTTGCTGCTGAACATCCGCAGTATGGTGCTGCTCACGCGCCTGCTGCTGCCCGAGTTGTTGCGGCATGAGCGAGCTTATATCCTCAATGTATCCAGCGCTGCCGCTTTCAGCCCCATGGCCTATAAGGCCGTCTATGCAGCCTCGAAAGCTTTCGTCAACAACTTTTCGCAAGCGCTGCGCGAAGAGCTTCGAGGAGGGGGCGTATCGGTTAGTGTAGTAAGCCCCGGCCCGATGGTTACCAATTTTAGCGTCGCCCGCCGTATTGTACAGCAGGGGTTCCTGAGCAAGCTAGCCTTAGTGGCGGTTCGCGAAGTGGCTTACCTCGCGGTTAAAGGTATGCTAGCCAATAAACCATTGATCATCCCTGGCTTAACCAATAAAACATATTACTTTCTGATGAAGATATTGCCCTCCTACCTGCGTTTGCGCTTGATATCCAAGGGCACGCGCCGGGAGTTGCGCTACCAGGAAAAGAATCAGCTGGTAGCCGCACCAGCCGAAAGCCAACTTTCTTTTAGAAATCAGATCAATTAGGCAAACAGCGCCTGGTAAAGTTCCTCGATTTTGCCGGCCGTGCGGATGCGGATATCGTAACGCTGAGGGTCTAGCCCCTTGGTATTGTACTTGGAGATGAAAATCTCTTTGAACCCCAGGCGGTTGGCTTCCTGGATGCGCTGCTCGATGCGGTTTACCGCGCGGATTTCCCCCGATAGGCCGACCTCGCCGGCGAAGCATACATCCGCAGGGATGGATACGTCCTGGAGCGAAGAAATCAAAGCGCTGACAATGGCTAGGTCTATGGCCGGGTCGTCCACCCGGATGCCGCCGGCGATGTTGAGGAAGACGTCGTTTTGGGCAAAGGGCAGGCCGGCTCGTTTCTCCAATACAGCCAGCAGCATACTGAGGCGTCGCAAGTCAAAGCCCGTGGCGGAGCGCTGGGGGGCGCTATAGACCGAACGGCTCACCAGGGCTTGCGCTTCAATGAGCATGGGGCGGAGCCCCTCAATAGTAGCCGCCACTGCGCTGCCGCTCAAGCCTTCGTCTTTTTGGGAGAGCAGTAGTTCCGAGGGGTTGGGCACTTCCCGCAGGCCGCTGGCCTGCATCTCGTAGATACCCAGTTCATCGGTACTCCCAAAACGGTTTTTGATGGTGCGCAAGATGCGGTAAGTATAATTTTGATCGCCTTCAAATTGCAGCACGGCATCAACGATATGTTCTAGTAGCTTCGGCCCGGCGATGGCGCCGTCTTTGGTGATATGCCCAATGAGGAATACCGGGATGTTGCTTTCTTTGGCGAAGCGTTGCAACTCTCCGGCGCATTCTCTGACTTGTGACACGCTGCCTGGCATAGATTCAATATGCGGGCTGGACAGCGTCTGCACCGAATCGATGATGATCAGGCTGGGTACTAGTTGTTGGGCGTGATTGAGGATTTTGGTAGTATTTGTTTCAGCCAGGACATAGCACTGGCTGGGCTGCCCGCCGATGCGGTCGGCTCGCATCTTGATTTGTTCTTCGCTTTCTTCGCCAGAGACATAAAGCACGATAGCCCCCAATTGCAGGGCTACCTGTAACATCAAAGTAGATTTGCCAATACCCGGTTGGCCCCCAATGAGCACCAGCGAGCCCGGCACGATGCCGCCGCCCAACACCCGGTTGAGCTCTCCGTCAGGCGCCGTCAGGCGCTGGGTATCCCCGGCTTGTATTTCGGGCAAAGGGATGGGGCGGGGCGCGCTTTTTTTATCGCTCCCCTTCCAGGAGCGTTGTTTTTCCTCCTGGGTAGTCTCTCGGGAAATGACTTCTTCCACATAGGTATTCCACTCCTCGCAATGTGGGCATTTGCCCATCCACTTTGGGGAGGTGCCTCCACAGCTAGTACAAACGAAAATCTTTCTGACCTGTGCCAATGTTTGCTTGTTTTATTGTACGCCCTTACATATCTGAGCGTCGCCCGGTTCAAAAGTGCTCTAGATACGACATTTATGGCTGAAATCTTGAATTTTCGGGGTGGGTTTAAAAAAAAATCCTACCTAGAGATGGGATTTTGCATGTGAGGGCTTATCTTAGCTGCCGAAAAGCTTTCTGAAAGCAAGGAAGCCTCCTTATTTAGTACTCAAATTTTTCTTGCTAAAGATTTTTTTGTTGAAAAAAGTGACACATTTAAAAATCTATGCTAACTTTGCCTTAATGCTAAGGCAGAGGAAAACCAAAGGGTTTTTCGATTCCATCAAGATAATCATCTCTTTCGATTGAAGAGTATTTATATGTAGATTGTTTTCATTTGGTTTTTTGGGGTTATACAGGGTGCTATACTTCGGTGTAGTTACCCTGTTTTTTTTATTGAAGCTTCAGGGGGGCTTGGCTCTTTTTTTAATGGCTATTCAGCACAGCTGGAAAAGCGGCGAGTTTGCGGCTAAGAGAATCCTAAGGGCAAGCTACTGGCAGCTTAGGCTCTACCTCATCCTGAATAGTTGCGTTTTTGAAATCATGCCTTTCGCGCTTTCCCGTACTAGATGAGCTTCCTCTAACTGTGTCGCCCAGCGCAATGAATACATAGTGCGCTCTCTGGCATGAGCAATAAGCGGGCAGCTTGGATAGGCCTGCGGCAGCGGCTGCATATCCCGAAATCAGGATTATCAATCTTGGTGAGCGCTAGCCGCAAGCTAGATAACTTGCGCTTGCTCGAGCGTAGCGAGGCTTCCAGTACACCTTTATTATTAATAGCATCCATGCGGCTGATGCGGCCGATAGCATTCTCTGGCGAGATGGGCTGGGTAGATTCTTCCAAGCGTGCCACTTCCATTTCCATCTTGATGAGGGATGCCTCGATATTTTGCTTGAGTACGTCTCTTTCTTGCTGCGTCATGGCTATGGTGGATCTAATTATAGTGAACAGATGAAAAACGCCACCAGCCAGACAAGGGCCGGTGGCGTTTTTTATGCCTTCAAATGCCATTTCCTGCTTAATCTCTGGAAGAGAACAGCGCAATCAGCCGCAGTATCTCGATGTAGAGCCAAATTAACGTGACCAGCAGGCCCATGGCCGAAAACCACTCCATATAAGCCGGCGCGCCATATTGTTCGCCTTTCTCAAAGTTGTCAAAATCCAGCAACAGGTTCATGGAGGCGATACCTACGATGACCAGGCTGATGCCAATCCCCATCAATCCGCCTTCGTGCAGGAAAGGCATCCGGATGCCAAACATGGACAGCACCCAGGTAAGCAGATAAACAACCAGGACGGCACCCGTGGCCATAACTACCCCCGCGCGGAATTTGCTCGTCACTTTGATGATGCCGGCCCGGTAAATGAACAGCATCAGGAAGAATACGGCCATAGTGAGGGTGATGGCCTGGAAGACGATGCCATTGAAGGCATAAGCATACATAGCGGAAATAGCGCCTACGAAAAGCCCCTCCAACGCGGCATAAAGCGGTGCCAGGGTAGGAGAGTATTGTGGCCGGAAAGAAGCGATCAAGACGACGATCAGCCCGCCGATGGCACCCCCCCACATAAATAGCGGGCTAGGTGAGCTAAAAGCAAAAACAGCGGTCAGGAGCATAATGCCGCCCAGGATGAGGGACTTATTGACGGCACCCTGCACCGTCATGCGCTCGCCAATAGTGATGGGTTGAGCCAAATCAGCGTCGAGTACGTCATGTGCAGTTTGCTGATAAAGCTGCTCTTTCATTACCGGGTTGCGCGATTCGAAGAATCCTTTTTTACTCATGGTCTAGTATTAAGTTTTTTTATTTCGCCCCAAGATAAGGCTAATCATGAAATAGTACATCATGACCGCTCAAAATGTTTGTTAGGCAGCGCCGCTTTTCATTAGGCGGGTCATCACAACGAGTCTATTGTTTTATCCCTGCTTTGGCCGGGCATAGGGCAGGCGTGACAAGGGCTCGGCACGATAATAGGAGTCTAGCCCGGCTACGGCTACTGCCGGAGCCTGCTCCAGCAAGACATGCCCTTCGCCATCCAGCAAAGCCTCTTCTATCAGCACTTCCACCACCCGGCCCACGATAAAGATAGCGCCATTGGCAGTGATGTGGTGTTCTTCCTCGTACTGCAGGCCTAATTTAATGGGGCTTTCCTGTACGTAAGGTGCCGGGTGGGTAGGGGTGAATTGAGGGTGCAGCCCGCAAGCCTCGAATTCAGAAGTCTGCTCGTCATATTTGGCCGAGGTCTGGTGCGCTTCTGCATAAAAAGGCACCGTTACTTGATTGATGGTGAAATAAGCGCGCGACTTGATGTTGTGGTAAGTTTGCCGGGGCACGGTCAGCGGGCGGAGCATAAAACCCAGGCAGGGCGGCGTAGCCCCGACATGGACTACTGAATTGAAGATGGCCACATTGGCAACCCCCGCATGGCTGAGCGTGCCGATGAGGTTGCAGCTCTTGAAGCCGGAGATGGTGTTCATCAAGTTGCGACGGTAAGCCTGGCTCATGCCCAGGATGTCGTCTAAAGTATACGTCTTTTCCATGTAGCAGTTGTTAGCGGATTAAAGTGAAATCTCCCTGTATCCTTCGTGCGCTGATTTGTTCGGCCCCATAGGTTAGGGTGTAGAAATAAAGATCGACTGGGGCGGGTTGGCCTTTGAAGCTGCCATCCCAGCCATGGCTCAGGCTGGTGGACTGGAAGACGTTCTGCCCCCAGCGGTTAAAAATATTGAGCTCCATGAAAAAGCCTGGGCAGGAGCCCACACCCAGTACCTGGAACAAGTCGTTGATGCCATCGCCGTTGGGCGTAAATGCATTGGGAAAGGTTGGGGTGCAGCGGCAGTCTTCCACCGCTATGACGTGCACGGAGTCGCTAAGGGAATGGCAATACTCCATTTCAATATGGATCACGTACCAGCCGGTGCTATCGGTATCAAAAGTGGGCTGTTCCGAGCCGTCTTGCCATTGATAGGCTAGGGCACCAGGCAAACTAGCATCCAAAGTGATGCTTTCGCCAGGGCAGATTACCCTTTCCTTTTCCTCGAAAACAGCGCTGGGGAGGGGCGCAAGCGGCGGCCCGCCATAGGTGACTTCCAGTTTAGGCCGCAACGCGGGGTTGCCGTTGTCGCGCTCGCTGGAGGCGAAGATTAGCTTTTGGTAGTATTCCGGCAATTGTAGGCGCAGCAAAAAACCAAAGCTGCGCTCTGGCTGGTTGACCATATCCTGCACCAGCGCGGTGACGTCGATGTCCGTATAGTCCTGATCGATACGGGTAGGCGGGGGGAGTAATAGCTCATTTTCGGTAGTAAAGGCTGGCCGGGTATTCCAGGTGACGACATCCTGCTCCCATTTTTCAGTGATGCGCTGTACCAACATCAGGTGGGGGCGGCCCGTACTGGAGGGTAAAGAGTGGGTGCCATCAGAGGAGTTGGCCAGGAAGTACAACGACAAGCGCGCATCTTGGATCTGCGTACCCGCTGGCAATCGGCGCAATTCAGTGAATTCCAGCAGCCCCCAGCGGCTGCCAGGGATGCTGCCCCAGGTCCATTCCATTATCGGCAGGAAACTGCTGCCGTAGTTTTGGTTATAGGTGGGGCCAAAAGTGGCCGATTCCTGATCTAAGTCCCATACAATAGCGTCATTAGCACAAGCAGGTGCCGGCTGCATGATCAATTGGTTTTGAGCAGCCAGACCGAGGGCCCAGATTTGGGCGCATAACCAGAGCGTCCAGAGCTTAGACATTAGATGTCGTTGTTAAAATGTGTGAAATAGGTTATATTTGTAGCGCATGAACTGTTGAACTAGCAATTGGTGGAGCGCGAACGTTGGGTAAAAATAAAAAAAATATTTTTGTGCGACCAATGGCGCTTAAAATTTAACGCATCATGACGGAAGAGGAAGACCCCATCAAGGTGCCTGCCTTTAGGGAAGCCCAAACGCACTACGTCACCGCGAGCCGCTCCCGGACGATGAGCCGAGTGCGCGGTAAAGATACCGTACCAGAGCTCATGCTGCGCCGCGCCCTATGGGAGCTAGGGCATCGCTATCGCAAAAACGTCAAGAGCTTGCCAGGCACTCCTGACATCGCCATCAAAAAATATAAAGTGGCGGTTTTTATCGATGGCGAATTCTGGCATGGCTATCACTGGGCCGAAAAAAAAGATCGCATCCAGCGCAACCGGGGCTACTGGATACCCAAAATCGAGCGCAATATACAACGCGACCGCCAGGTCACACAACAGCTGCAAGCCATGGGCTGGACCGTCTTCCGTTTCTGGGAGCGCAAGCTCCGGGCCGACTTCCAAATCTGCCTCCAGGCCATCGTGGAAGAATTGGAGCGAAAAAAGCGGAAATAAATACGTTTTGTGCGGATAATGTAGGCTATTTTGCATTTAGGCATACTTTCTGGTGCCTCTTATAGCGCAATTTCCTATTTTTACGCACCCTAAATTAGCCTGCCTTATCAAACTATACATCACTTAGATCTATTACAATTTTTAGACTCATGAAAAAAGTATTGAAGCCCTTAATCTTCCTTGCGCTAGTTCAAATGCCCTTCTTGCTATTGGCCCAGCAAGGCTATGATAAAATAAGCCCAGCGCTGCAAGCAGAAATAGAGGTTAGCTCAGAAGAGCTGCTGCCCGTACTCTTGCTGCTGGCCGACCGCGTGGACGTGCCAGCACTGGAAGCGGATTTCCGCCGCCGCAAGGCTAGTCTGGAAACCCGTAGTTACGAGCTCATCACCGCCCTGCAGGCCAAGGCAGCGGCTACTCAGCCAGCGGTACTGGCGCAGTTGAGGGCTATGCCGCAGGTAGAGCGCATTCAGGATTTTTGGATCATGAATGCCATCGCCTTTCATGCCCCGGCCCATGCCATCCTGGAAATAAGCCGCCATCCGGCAGTGGAGTGGATAGAAATAGATAGCCCAGTCTATATTGAGCGCGAAGAAGAGACCTTCACGGCGGCACCGCCAGCTTTCAATAGCATCGAAACGGGCCTGCGGCTCATCGGTGCTCCGCAGATGTGGGCCTTGGGCTATACAGGCTATGGCCGCAAAGCGCTGATCGTCGATACGGGCCAGGATGCGAGCCATCCTGCTCTGCTCAACCAGTTTGCCTACCATTATCAGCCGCTCAATCATTCCTGGTCGGGGCAAACTGCGCCATTAGATTGTGGTAATCACGGCACCCACGTCACTGGCACGGTCCTGGGCATCGATCGACGGGCTCAGGATACCATCGGCGTAGCTTTCGGTGCCAAGTGGATGGGGGGTATCGCCCTGGGCGGTGATTGCCAACCCGGCACCTCGGTTTCTGGTATCACCGGCATGTTTCAATGGGCGCTCAACCCCGATGGCAACCCCGCGACGATTGACGACCGCCCCGACGTAATCAACAATTCCTGGCGCAGTGGCCAACCCACTTGCGGCAATCCTGATATCCGCAGCCTCTACGACGCGCTCTACGCCGCGGGCATCGCAGTCGTATTTTCTGCCGGCAACGATGGCCCCGATCCGCAGACCATCACGCCACCTAAGCTGAATAACTGGGATCTGGTGCGCCTCTTCGCCGTTGGCAACCTCAATGGCAACAACCCGAACTTGCCGATAGCCAACTCGTCTAGCCGCGGGCCTAGCATTTGTGGCGGCACCGGCTCCCTGCTCATCAAGCCGGAGGTTTCTGCTCCGGGCACCAGCGTGCGCTCCAGTGTGCCTGGCGGATACGGCAACCTCAGCGGCACTTCCATGGCTGCGCCTCACGTCTCTGGGGCCATCCTCTTGCTCAAAGAAGCCTTCCCCAACCTGGTCGGCGAAGAGTTGATGCTGGCGCTTTATAACACCTGTACCGATTTGGGAGAACCCGGCGAAGATAACGATTATGGCATGGGCCTCATCAATGTGCCCGCCGCTTATGAATACCTCATCAATGAGGGGCATGTGCCCGCCCCCCCGGCAACTGCCTCTAACGATATCACCTTGCTGCGTGTTTCCTTGGGTAGCTTTAGCTGTGGCCAGGCTGTTGCGCCTCTGGTAGAAGTAGAGCATAACGGCACAGATACGATCCAAGCGATTACCATCCAGGTGCGGGTGGAAGGCCAGCCCGGCGCTATGCTGGAGTATCAGTGGGAAGGCGTGCTGTTGCCCAAAGAGCGGCAGGAAATCCAAATGCCAGAACTGCCCCTGCCGGCCGGCACATACGTGGTAGATGTAGAGATAACTGCGGCAAACGGCCAAGCAGATGCCCGCCCGCTCGATAATCGCCTCAAACAGCGGGTGCAGGTGCTGGCCGAAGAACCGCTCCGCCCGGCTCTGGTTGGTGATATACCGCCCTGCAGCAACGGAAAAGCCCTGATCGAGCTCTCTGCCGGCGAACCAGGCAGGATACGTTGGTATTCAGCTGCCGATGGCGGTACGCTCCTGGGGCAGGGTGCCTCCATCCTGGTGGATATCGGCAACGAGCCGCGCACGGTTTATGCCCAGTTTTCTCCTGTTCGCAAAGTGGGGCGGGAAGATAATGCCATCGGCAGTACCCAGTTTTCAACCGAAGGGAATGGCTTGATCTTCGACGCCATCGTGCCTTTTCGGCTCCGGTCGGTCAAAGTATATGCTGCTGAAAGTGGCGGACGCTTGATCAGCCTGGTGAATGAAAGCGGGGCATCGACCAATAAAGTCGTGCAAATCCCGGCTGGCGAAAGCCGCATCGAATTGGATTTCAACGTGCCGGCCGGGCAGGGCTACCGCCTGGAGCTCAAGGGAGGCAAGGCGCTACAGTTTATCACCGGCCCCAGCGGCTATCCTTACACCATACCCAATGTGGTATCCATAACCCGCTCAACGGGCAGCTTGTTGCAGTATTTCTACTTCTACGATTGGGAGGTGGAGTTTGATTATTTCTGCGGCCGCAGCCCATTAACTATTGAAGGGGTGAGTGGCCAGGCACCCCAAGTCGCCTTCGCCCCTCAGCAAGCCAACCTGGACCTATCCGCAGGCGCTAACCAAATCAGCTTTACCGATCAATCTCAGGGGGCGGTCTCTTGGCTCTGGAGCTTTGGCGATGGCAACTTCAGTGTAGAGCAAAATCCTCAGCATGCTTACCAGGAGGCTGGGCTATACCCCGTGACGCTCACGGCGGCAGGCCAGGATGGCTGCGCCAGCAGTGCCATGGGGAGCGTAGAGGTTAGCGGCAGCTTGTTGAGTAGCGTAGAAAACCTGCCGGAAATCGGTTCCGTCACCCTCTTCCCCAACCCCGCCCGGGATGCGGTATTCGTAGCATTTGAACTGGAACAGCCCGGCAGGGTAGCGCTCACGCTCTACGATATGCTGGGCCGGCCAATGCTCCAGCGGCCAGCGCAACCGCTTGGCGGCCAGGAAACGCTGGAGCTTTCGCTACAAGGCTTGCCTTCCGGCGCTTATGTGCTGGTTGTCGAGATGGAGCAGGGTAGGGTAGTGCGCCGTTTAATCAAGCGGTAAGTAATGCAATGGAGGGAATAGCGTCAAATATTCGGCATGATTTTTCTGCCGCAGCAAGCCTATTGTGAAATACGTCACATGATTGGCCTTCCCTGTGGCTTACCTTTGCCGCAAAAGCGATAACAACATGGAAGGGTTTATCAAGAAGTATTTGGAATATAACCAGCAATGGTCACACCGCAAGCAGGAAGAAGATGCCGAATATTTTAGCCTCATGGCAGAAGGGCAGCATCCCGAAGCGCTCTTATTAGGTTGCTCGGACAGCCGCGTGTCACCCAGCGTGGTCATTGGCGCTGACCTGGGTGAAGTCTTTGTACACCGCAACATCGCCAACCTGGTAGCGCATACCGACCTCAACTTCCTGTCGGTATTTCAATATGCAGTAGAGGTGCTCAAGGTGAGGCATATTATCGTATTTGGGCACTACGGCTGTGGGGGGATACAGGCAGCTATGAGCGACAAGGTCTTTGGCCTGATCGACAACTGGCTGGCCAATATCAAAGATGTCATGGCCTTACACGAGCAGGAATTGCAGGCCATCTCTGATGAACATCGCCGCTTTGACCGCCTGGTAGAACTCAACGTGCTGGAACAAATCAAAAACATCAGGCAAACTTCGGTTTACCGCAAAGCTTTGCAGGCTGGCAACGCGCCGCTCTTACATGGCTGGGTATATAATTTTTCCACCGGCTTGATCAATATTATTCACGAACCAAAAGCACTAGTGGTTTGATATTAAAAAAGTTTTTTATATCTTTGTAGCCATCCCCTATTTATTACCCCCCGGATAAGTGCCGATGCCTGGCAGGGGGAAGCCCTGTGGGCATAATTTATTGACGACAAGCTGGTGAACCCTTTATGCAAACACTATTCACTACTGCCCAACGGGTGCTGGAAAGCTACGCGTATGGGCAGTGTGCCCAATCGCCAACTATTCCGGGCGGTGGGGCCACAGATGCTGCTTTCAGCGCCATTGGCTATGCGCGCCTCAATATGGATAGGGCGGAGCAGGTTCTGCGCTGCATTTTTTCTGCCCAGCAAGCTAATGGGCTGCTTTGGGAGGCAGATGCTGAACGGGGTCCTCTCAGCGTCCCCGAATCCAGCCGCTTCCCTTCTCTACGCACCGAAGGCCCCATCTCGCTGCCAGTTTACGGCTTTGTACTGTGGCGCCTATATGAAATAGCCGACGACAAAGGGCGCGCCAAATCCTTCCTCCGGGAAATGTATCCTCAAGTAATGCAGTTGCATCGCTATCTATACCAATTCCGCGATCCGTTGGAGGAGGGCTTGGTCAGCATTTGCTATGCCTCGGAAACTGGTTGCGGTTTTGCCAGACCAGAAATGGCTGTGGCGAAAGGCCATGTTGCGGTTGATAGTGGGGCTGAGGATCGCTTTGCTCGGGATGGGGCCTTCTACCCACAGGTAGCTCCTGAAGGCTTTATTGGGATACAAGACCCCTTTTTCAATGGTTTGCTAGCCTGGTCGAATGAATGCCTCATCCGCATCGGTAGCCTCTTAGGTGATGATGTGTCTGAAGCCATCCAATGGGACGAGCTGACCAAATATGCTATGAATGAAAAACTGTGGGATGAAGCCCGCGGGCTTTTCCAGGCTTACCATCTTGAAGCAGGGCAGGTGATACCCACTACTGGGCTTGCTGGCCTGATCCCCCTCTGTGGCGAGGTGCCGATACAGGAACAAGCCGAACAGATGTTGTCGATGCTGGAAAGCCCTGCTTTTGGTGGTAGACGAACTGACACCTTCCTTTGCCCTAGCCACCCGCTCCCAGCCAGCACGTTGCAAGATACCAATTATCGTTCCTGCCCGGTCCAAATCAAATACAACTGGCTGCTCTACCATGGCTTGTTGCGCTACGATATGCAGCAGATGGCGGAGCGTATCCGCCAACATAGCCTTGAATTGCTACATCAATACGGCTGCTTTGAGTACTATAGCCCCTATCGCCAGCTTGAAGCCGCCTTTGGCAACTCCCCCTGCCCCGTGGCCGCCGCGCTCGGCTTAGATTTTTTGCACAAAGGGTAAGCGTTTCCAATCTTCATCGCCTATCATTTCCGGACACCTACAAAATGTCTGCTGCTTGCGTTTGCAAACCGCTATAAAATAAATTATTTGTTCGTTTTTTTTGTAAACATTTTGTTCTTATTTTGTGGTGCCGTAGCTCATTGAAACAGCACATAAAAATCGCAAAATTGCACGAGCGTGGGAAATTGTGGGCGAACGCTGTGCTCTAAGTTGACGCATTATATTTATATATCGACACTTTTTTGATTATAATGGCTTTTTTTCGGAAACTTTCCGGAGAAAAAGGCAACTTTTTTGAAAAAAAAGTGGTAGAAAGTGGTAAAATGTGTCAAAAAGGATTACTTTTGAATTCACAATAAGCGTGAAAAAGTGGAATTTAAACAGCTATTAGGCGAATATGAGTGCAAGATCGACGCCAAAGGGCGTATGAGGATGCCGAGCGGGCTGATCGGCCAGTTGGGAGAGGGGCAGGCACACACCTTCGTCATCAACCGGGGTTTTGAGAAATGCCTCATGTTGTATCCGGAAGCTGTTTGGGAACGCATTTCTGCCGAGGTCAATCAGTTGAACCTCTACAATAAGAAAAACCGCGACTTTGTGCGCTATTTTTACCGCGGCGCACAAAAGTTGGTGATGGATAGCGCCGACCGCATTTTGGTCTCCAAGCGCTTGTTGGAATACGCAGCCATACAAAACGATGTAGTGCTGTCAGCTTATAACGACCGGATTGAAATGTGGGCGAGCGAGCAGTATGAAGAACTGCTGGGCGAGGAGCCTGCCGATTTCTCCGACCTGGCCGATGAGGTGCTGGGGCGGGCCAACGGAAACCCAGGTTTGTAATGGCCTACCACCTGCCTGTCTTAGCGAGCGAAAGCATCGAGTCATTGGCCATCGTGCCGGATGGGGTGTATGTAGATGCCACTTTTGGCGGTGGCGGCCATGCCCGGCTGATCCTCGAACAGCTCGGCCCTCAGGGGCGGCTGCTGGGCTTCGATCAGGACGAAGACGCGCTGGCTAATGCGCCGCAAGACGAGCGCTTTACCTTCGTGCATCACAACTTCCGTTTCCTCAAGCGCTTTTTGCGCTTGTACGGCATCCGGCAAGTACACGGCATCCTGGCTGACCTGGGGGTTTCCTCCCACCAACTGGACGTAGCCGAAAGAGGCTTCTCCTATCGCTTTGATGCAGCGCTTGACATGCGCATGAACCGGCAAACCGGCAAAAGCGCCGCCGATGTGCTCAACACCTATGAGCCAGAAGCCCTCCAGGAGGTCTTCGGCAAATATGGGGAAGTGCGCAACGCCCGCAGCCTGGCTGAGCGCATCTTTACGGAGCGCAGCCACCGGCCAATACGCTCCATTGCGGAGTTTCTGGCCATCGTCGCGCCGCTGGTCAGAGGCCATCGCGCCCGCTACCTCTCGCAGGTATTTCAGGCGCTGCGCATCGAAGTGAATGATGAAATGGGCGCTTTGCAGGAATTCCTGGAGCAGGCTTTTGAAGTGCTGCAGCCCGGGGGGAGGTTAGCCGTTATCTCCTACCATTCGGTAGAAGACCGCATGGTGAAAAATTTCCTTAAAACCGGCAACGTGCAAGGTGAACAAAATAAAGACTTCTATGGCAACATCCAGCGGCCTTTTGTCGTACTGACGAAGAAAGCGATGGAACCAACCGAAGCAGAAATAACCCAAAACCCGCGCGCGCGCAGCGCTAAACTAAGGGTGGGGCAAAAGTTGTGACGCTATGGCAAAGCAGGATTTTAGAACGATGTTTGATGTGGGGCAATGGGTCTCCAGGCTTATACTGGAGAATCTGGCCTTCGTCTTGTTCTTGGGCTTCCTGGCGACGATATACATCGCCAACGCCCACCTGGCTGAGCGCAATGTGCGGGAGATCCAGCTCCTCCAAAAAGAACTCAAGGAGCTACGGTGGTATCAGATGTCGCTCGAAGCGGATAACATGTACAACGCCCGGCGTTCGGAAGTATCGCGCCGGGTAAAAGACGCTGGCTTGAGGACGCCAACGGAAGCCCCCCGCCGGGTAGTCGTCAAAGAATAAATACAAGGAGTAACGAATATAATTACATCATGGACGTAAAAAACGAGGTGCTATATCGGGTCTATTTCCTGCTCTTCGGTATCGTCGTGCCGGCGTCCATCCTGTTATTATATAAAACGGTGCAAATCACTTACGTGGAAGGTGAGCGCTGGCGCGAATTGGGGCAGAAGAACTACTTGGAATACCGTGCAGTAGAAGCAGACCGCGGCAACCTCCTGGCAGAAGATGGCGGCTTGCTGGCTACCTCTATCCCTTATTTCGACCTCTACTTCGACCCCAAGACGCCGACACCGGAACTCTTCGAGAAATACCTCGACACCTTGTCCCATTGCCTGGCAGCCTACGTGCTGGAAGATTATACGGTGGGCGGTGCCCGGGAGTATTTGCTGGAGCTGCGCGAGGGGGGCAATCGCAACGTCTTGCTCAAGCGCAAGGCTTCTTATGCCGAGAAAAAGTTCATTGAAAGCTTCCCCTTGTTCCGCCTGGGCCGCTACCGGGGCGGCTTCATCGCTCAAAAAACCAGCGAGCGTAAACGCCCCTTCGGGCTGCTGGCGCAGCGCACCATCGGCTATGTGCGCGAAGAGGTCCAGCCTGTGGGCCTGGAGGGTTTCTTTGATCGCGAGCTGGGCGGCGAACCCGGGCAAAGCCTCATGATCTGCGTAGACCCCGTGGCCGATCTGTGGATGCCCGTGGACGACCTGACCGTTATTGAGCCCGAAAGCGGCAATGACGTGATTACGACCCTGAATGTTGACATGCAGGAAATCACCCAGGAAGCGCTCCTGCGCGCCATGAACCACCACGATGCTGAATGGGGCACCGCCGTAGTCATGGAAGTAGAAACCGGGGCAGTTAAGGCTATCGCCAACCTGGGCCGTACCGATGACGGCTGGTGGGAAACCTACAACTACGCCATCGGCACGGGCATAGAGCCTGGCTCTACTTTTAAAATCGCTTCCATGATGGCCTTGTTGGAAGATGGCTTCGTCAAATTGGACGACTCCATCAGCATTGAAAATGGGAAGACGACATACTACAACGAAGTGATGGAAGATGCCTCTCCATACAGCCTCAAACTGGATACTATCCGCGTGCGCGACGCTTTTGAAATATCCTCCAACGTGGGCATTTCAAAAATGGTGCAGGAGCACTACGGAGAAAAGACCAGAGCCAATGGCAACGATGGCGCAGCCCTCTTCGTCAAGCGCCTGAAGGGATTTAACCTCCATCAGCCTACAGGCATCGAGGTGCTGGGCGAAGCCAACCCCTACATCAAAGAAGCTTATAACGCCAAAGACGATTGGAGCGGCACGACGCTGCCCTGGATGTCGATTGGTTATGAAATGAGGATTACCCCGCTGCAATTATTGACGTTTTACAACGCCATCGCCAACGAGGGGAAGATGATGAAGCCTTATCTGGTCTCAGAGGTACAGCGTTTTGGCAAAACCGTCCAGAGCTTTCCGCCTTCGGTAGTCAACCGCCGGATCGCTTCCCGAGAAACCATCGCTCTGGCCCAGGAGCTGCTGGAGTCGGTAGTAGAAAGCCCGCGGGGCACCGCTTACAAAATCCGGTCCGATCGCTACCGTTTCGCAGGCAAAACTGGCACGGCTCAGGTAAATTACAGCAAAGGTAGCCGGGGGCGTAGTATCGGTGGATACCAGGCCTCTTTTGTGGGATATTTCCCTGCGGAAAAGCCGAAGTATTCCGTGGTAGTAGTAATCAATAAGCCCCGCCGGGGCGGTTTTTACGGCAGCGATGTAGCCGGCCCGGTCTTCCGGGAAATCGCAGACAAGATATTCTCCGTTTCGACCGATATGCACCAGCCGATCAACCAGGCAGCCCGGCCTGCTCTGGCATCCGAAGCAATGCCGCGGCCAAGCATTGGCGGTAAAGATGAAATGGAAAAAGTGCTGGCTTATTTGGGCATGGAGCATTATGGCAAGGTAGAGACCGAGTTTGCGGTGCTGATGCCCCAAGGAGACAGCCTGATGCTAGAGCGGCGCACCTTGCCAGAAGGCGTCGTGCCCAATGTGGTAGGCATGGGCCTGCGCGATGCGGTCTATGCCCTGGAAAATCGCGGGCTGCAGGTACAAGTGGAAGGCTTCGGTAAAGTAGCCCGGCAATCTATTTTGCCAGGTACTAGAGCCCGGGGTCAACAAATACGGCTATATTTGCGATAAATGAGCCGCTAATGGAATTGAAAGAACTATTGAAGCCAGCCGAAATTCTGACTGCCGAAGGGCCCTTGTCGATTAGGCTGGAAAAAATTGATTTTGACTCCCGGAAAGTAAGCCCGGGCAGCGTTTTCGTCGCCGTGAGGGGCACCCAGTCCGATGGGCATCGCTTTATCGGAAATGCCATTGGGCAAGGGGCTGCGGCAATCGTTGCCGAAGAGCTGCCGCCAGAGCGGCATCCGGGGGTTACTTATATCCAGGTAGCCGATAGCGCAAAGGCGCTCGGCATGATGGCCAGCCGCTTTTTCGGCGAACCGTCCAAGCAGTTGAAATTGGTGGGCGTTACCGGCACCAATGGCAAGACCACAACCGCAACTTTGTTGCACGAGCTATTTACCGCGCTGGGCTACAAAGCCGGCCTGTTGTCTACGGTCTGTAATAAAATCGGCCAGCAATTGCTGCCAGCCGACTATACAACCCCTGATGCAGTAGCCCTTAACGGCCTGCTCCGGGACATGGCCGATGCCAATTGTGATTATGCCTTTATGGAAGCCAGCTCTCATGCTATTCATCAAAAGCGCATTGAGGGGCTGCATTTCGCCGGGGGCATTTTCACCAATATCACGCATGACCACCTGGATTATCACAAGACATTTAAAGCTTATATCGAAGCTAAAAAAACGTTCTTTGACATTTTGCCCAAAACAGCTTTCGCCCTGGTCAATTTAGACGACAAACGTGGCGAGGTGATGTTGCAAAACACGAAGGCCAAGCGCTACACCTACAGCTTGCAGTCCATGGCCAGCTTTAGGGCGCGATTGCTGGATAATAGCCTGGCTGGCTTGCACTTACAACTCGGGGGGCACGAATTCTTCAGCCGCCTCATCGGGGAGTTCAATGCCTACAACCTGCTGGCCGTTTATAGCACTGCCCTCTTGCTGGAGCAAGAGGAGGTTGAGGTGCTCACCGCCTTAAGCGGCCTCGGCGCAGTGGAAGGGCGCTTTGACTACGTAGCTGGCACCAAAAACAAAGCTATCGGCATCGTGGACTACGCGCACACCCCCGACGCATTGGAGAAGGTGCTCAGCACCATCCACCAACTGCGGCAGGGGGGCGGCAAAATCATCACGGTGGTTGGTTGTGGCGGCGACCGCGACAAAGCTAAGCGCCCCATTATGGCTAAAGTAGCGGCAGATTACAGCGACCAAGTGGTGCTTACCTCTGACAACCCCCGCAGCGAAGCGCCTGAGGTGATCCTGGCTGATATGCAAGCCGGCTTACCGGCTTATGCTACTCATAAGGCTTTGTCCATCCTCGACCGCAAGGAAGCCATCCGCACTGCCTGCCGCTTAGCGCAGGAGGGCGATGTGATCCTCGTGGCAGGAAAAGGCCATGAGAAGTACCAGGAAATCAATGGGGTGCGCCGCCCATTTGACGATAAGGCGGTACTCATAGATGCGTTGGCAGAATAAGAGTTGATTTCTTGCCAACTTCAGTAGCCAGGAGGTTATTCCTCCTCCAGGAATTTATAATTTTGGCGGCACAATCAAACCGCTATACACCTGATACGTATGCTGATTAAACTCTTAGAATGGCTTTCTGAAAACTTTGGCCACATCAAAGGTGCCGGGCTTTTCCAGTACATCACTTTCCGGGCAGGAATAGCCGCTATACTCTCCCTGATCATCTCCTTGATTTTCGGAGGGCATATCATCCGCTTCCTGCAGCGCTTGCAGGTAGGGGAAACCGTGCGCGACCTGGGCCTTGCCGGACAGAAGGAGAAGGAAGGCACGCCCACCATGGGAGGCGTCATCATCATCATGGCAATTTTGCTGCCTTGCTTGCTGATGGCCGACCTGGATAATGTGTACATCATCCTCATGCTGGTCAGTACCATTTGGATGGCAGTTATTGGCTTTGTAGATGATTACATCAAAGTCTTCAAAAAGAATAAGCAGGGGTTGAGGGGTGTTTTCAAAGTGCTGGGGCAGGTCGGACTGGGCTTGCTCATCGCGTTGACCATGATCGTCAGTGATGAGGTTGTAGTGCGTATGGAAGTGGAACAAGCAGAGGAGCTGGGGTATACTAAAATGGTGGGTGATACCATCCTGATACCCATCGAGACGATGCCGTTGCAGGTGTCGCTCGAGAAGGGGGATTACAAAACCAACCTGACCAACATCCCTTTCCTCAAAGGCAACCGCTTTGACTATGCCTGGGTATTGCCTTTTGAGGAAGGACAAGATACGCGTTGGGTATGGCTCATCTTCGTGCCTATCGTCATCTTCATCGTCACAGCAGTCTCCAACGCGGCCAACCTGACGGATGGGATTGATGGCCTGGCAACTGGCGTATCGGGTATCATCGGTGCCACTCTGGGGGTTTTTGCCTACGTTTCGGGCAACGCCATCGCCGCTAATTACCTCAATATCCTACACCTGCCCGGTACTGGTGAGTTGGTTATTTTTTCCGCCTGTTTCGTCGGGGCTTGTATCGGCTTTCTCTGGTACAATTCCAACCCCGCCCAGGTGTTTATGGGGGATACCGGCAGCCTGACCCTCGGCGGCATTATCGCCGCCTTGTGTATCCTGCTGCGCAAGGAGTTGCTTATCCCCATCCTTTGCGGGATTTTTTTGGTAGAAAACCTTTCCGTCATCATTCAGGTATTCTACTTCAAATATACCAAGCGGAAATATGGTGAAGGGCGCCGCGTCTTCCTGATGTCGCCTTTGCATCACCACTACCAGAAGAAAGGCATGGCCGAAGCTAAAATCGTGACCCGCTTTTGGATCGTCGGCATCTTGTTGGCCGTGCTGACCATCATTACTTTGAAAATCAGGTGAAGAGAAGTGGGAGATATGCATAATAATGAACTGAACATCGCATGAAACTGGTAGTACTCGGCGCAGGGGAGAGCGGCTTAGGCGCGGCCATCCTGGCCAAACAAAAAGGGCATGATGTCTTCGTCTCCGACCGGGGGGCGATCAGCGAGCGGTACCGCAGCGAATTAGAACAGCGCGGCATCGCTTATGAAGAAGGGCAACACGATTGGGAGCGCATCGCTCAGGCGGATGAGGTGGTCAAAAGCCCCGGCATCCCCGATGGCGTACCCATTATCAAACAACTGGTAGGCAAAGGCATACCAGTGATTTCTGAAATTGAATTTGCGGGCCGTTATACTACGGCAAAATTGCTCGGCATCACCGGCAGCAACGGCAAGACCACTACGACCAAGCTGGCTTATCACCTGCTGGCTACGGCGGGCTTCGATGTCGAAATGGCGGGTAATGTCGGCAATAGCTTTGCGCGCTGCCTCAGCGAAGGCAGCCGGGCATATTACGTACTGGAGCTAAGTAGTTTCCAATTGGATGGCATCAACGCCTTCCGCCCGGATATTGCCATGCTGCTCAACATCACCCCCGACCACCTCGACCGCTATGAGTACAAAATGGAAAACTATATCCGGTCGAAGTTTCGCATCGGGCAAAGCCAGCGGGCAGCAGATGTCTTTATCTACAATATGGAAGATGAAAACATCAGTACTTACCTGCGCACGCACCGCCTGCCCGCCCGCTTGCAAGGCGTGGGCAGCAATATGATAGCCGGAGAGGGGCTGGAAGTTGATGGTAGCCGTTTTGACCTGAGCCATAGCAGCCTGCGCGGGCGGCACAACTTCTTGAATGCCCTGTTTGCCATACAGGCCGCTAAATTGTGGGGCGCTGATGACGAGGCTATCCAAGAAGGGCTCAACACCTTCGCCAGCGTCGAACACCGCATGGAAAGCGTGGGTTTCGCCGCCGGGGTCGAATACATCAACGACAGCAAAGCGACCAACGTGGATGCCGTGTATTACGCCCTGGAAGCCATGAACCGCCCCACCGTTTGGATTGCTGGCGGCCAGGATAAAGGCAACGACTATGGCCCGCTTCTGAAATTGGCAAAAGAAAAAGTATGTGCCCTGGTTTGCCTGGGTCTTGACAATAAAAAACTCTTGGATACCTTCAGTGGTATCATCCCCACTGTTGAAGAAGCGCGCAGCGCGGAAGAGGCAGTGGAGAAAGCAGCCGGGCTGGCACCGGCGGGGAGCGTAGTGCTCCTTTCGCCTGCCTGCGCCAGCTTCGACTTGTTTAAAAATTACGAAGACCGCGGCCGACAGTTTAAAGCTGCTGCCCGCAAACGCATAAAAACGTAGCGATGTCATTAGGAACGAGACTATATGCTGAATTGAGGGGCGACCGCGCCATCTGGGCTATCCTGGCGGTGCTGGCTATCTTTTCTATCCTGATCGTCTATAGCTCGACTGGCACCCTTTCTTATAAGAAAATGGGCGGCAATACCGAGACGATCCTCATCAAGCATCTGGTCATTGTCAGCGGCGGCTTATTCCTGGCCTACGTGGCGCACTTGACGCACTATATGAAGTACTCGAAGTGGGCGCCAACTTTGCTGATTATTTCTGTGCCCATGTTGATTTATACCATCGCTTTTGGGGTAGACATCAACGAGGCCCGGCGCTGGATCGAAGTGCCTTTCGTCGGCATCACCTTCCAGGCTTCTGATTTTGCCAAGCTGGCGCTCATTATTTACATCGCCCGGGAAATATCTTCCAAGCAAGATTACATCAAGGATTTCAACAGCGCCTTCGTACCCATTATCGTGCCAGTGCTGATTATTTGCGGGCTGATTGCCCCGGCAGATTTATCGACGGCCATCCTTTTATTTTTCACCTGTGTGGCGATGATGTTCGTCGGCCGGGTAGCATTGCAGTATATCGCGTTGCTGCTGATGCTAGGTATCGTCGTCTTTGCCTCTCTGGTGTTGTTGGGCGAGTTTTTCCCCGATGCGATCCGTTCCGAAACCTGGATCAGCCGGGTAAAGGACTTTATGAATGAGCCTGATGGGGGCTACCAGGTGCGGCAGGCCAAAATAGCCATGGCGAATGGCGAATGGATAGGCTTGGGGCCGGGCAATAGCATCCAGCGCAATTATCTGCCTTCGCCTTACTCCGATTTTATTTATGCCATCTTCATCGAAGAATATGGCATCTTGGGAGGAGGGTTGCTGGTGTTTTTATACTTGCTCTTGTTTTTCCGCATCACCCGCCTGGTCACCAAAAGCTCCAAAGCGTTCGGTGCGATGGTGGCCATCGGATTGAGCATCAGCCTGGTCGTACAGGCATTTGTTAATATCGCCGTGTCTGTGCACCTCGTGCCCGTCACCGGCGTCACCCTCCCCATGATCAGTATGGGGGGTACTTCCATCTTGTTTACCTGTATCTCCTTCGGGATCATCCTCAGCGTAAGCAAGTACATTGAATCCGTCGCCGAGTAGTGCGGCCCTGATTGGCCGCCAGCCGAACTGTTGAAACGAACACGATATAACCGAATAACGAACACAATAAATTGAATACGCCACAACATCCATCAAGCAGCCTGAAGCGCCCTATCCGGGCTATCATCAGCGGGGGCGGTACCGGGGGGCATGTTTTCCCGGCCATCGCCATCGCCGATGCGATTCGGTTGCAGCAGCCCGATGCGGAAATACTATTCGTCGGGGCACAGGGCAAGATGGAGATGGAAAAGGTCCCGAAAGCGGGATACCCTATCGAAGGTTTGTGGATTAGCGGTTTTCAGCGGCAGATAAGCTGGCGCAACTTATTGTTCCCCTTCAAGTTATTGAGCAGCTTGGGTAAAGCTTGGGGCATCGTCCGGCGTTTCAAGCCTGATGTGGCCATCGGCGTGGGCGGCTATGCCAGCGGGCCGCTGCTGGAAATGGCCAGCCGCCAGGGCATCCCCACCCTGATCCAGGAGCAGAACTCCTATGCGGGGGCGACGAACCGGCTGTTAGCAAAAAAGGTGGACCGGATCTGCGTGGCTTACCCGGGCATGGAGCGCTTTTTCCCGGCAGAGAAGCTGGTACTGACGGGCAATCCCGTACGCCAGGTGCTACAGCAGAACACTGCCAGCCGTGAAGAAGGAGCTGCTTATTTTGGCCTCGATCCCACGCGGCCGATCATCTTTGTTTTTGGCGGCAGCCTCGGTGCCCGCTCCATCAACGAAGCAATGGCTGCCAACGCGGAACTGTTGCGGCAGCGCCCGCAAGTACAGGTGCTCTGGCAGGTGGGGGCGCTCTACCAGGCAGAATTTACGGCTTGTGAAACGGCTCTGCTGCCCAACGTTAAGGCGCAGGAGTTTGTAGACCGGATGGATTTGGCCTACGCTATGGCCGACCTGGTCCTCAGCCGCTCAGGGGCGCTAACGATTTCAGAGCTCTGCTTTGCCGGGAAGCCGGCGGTTTTTATCCCCTCGCCAAACGTGGCCGAGGACCATCAAATGAAAAATGCTCAGGCGCTGGCTCAGGCTGGTGCTGCGGAGATCATTGAAAACAGCCAGGCCCGCGAGCTGCTCATCCGCAAAGCTTTTGCCTTGTTGGACGACGGCCGCCGCCGCCGGGAGCTGAGCGATAATATCAGAAAACTAGCCATGCCGGATGCAGCAGCCCATATTGCCCAGGAGGCGATTGAGCTGGCCGGCAGGAAAAATAAAAAGCGCTAATGGACTTGAATAGCATCAAGAAAGTCTATTTCCTCGGCCTGGGCGGCATCGGCATGAGCGCTTTGGCACGCTACTTCCACGGAAGAGGCGTAGCCGTACATGGGTATGACAAAACCGAGACCCTGCTCACCAAAAAGTTGGTGGAAGAGGGCATGTCTATTCACTATAGCGAGGACCTGGGGCAAATCCCCCCGGGCATTGATTTGGTCATCCTCACCCCGGCAGTACCGCAAGACCATCTGGAATTGCAGTACTTCCAGCAAAATGGCTTCCCGATCAAAAAACGGGCGGAAGTGCTGGGCCTCATCAGCCGCAGCATGAAAACCATCGCGGTGGCGGGCACACATGGGAAAACGACCACCTCCTCGATCCTGACTTATTTGCTGCGCAGCGGCGGCATCGATTGTACGGCTTTTTTAGGCGGCATCGCCACCAATTTCGGCAGCAACTTCGTCGAAGGGCATTCCGAATGGGTGGTAGCTGAAGCCGACGAGTACGACCGGTCCTTCTTGCATCTCAGCCCCGATATCGCTATCATCCTCTCGATGGATGCCGATCACCTGGATATCTATGGCGATCGCGAAAGCTTGATCGAAACGGGCTTCCGGGCTTTCGCCCGCAAGCTTGGGGCAGAAGGCAGCCTTTACATCCAGCATCGCTGGCAGGAAGAGTTGGGGGAGATGCCCGCGCGAGTGAGTAGCTTTGGCCTGGATGCCGGCGAGTACCGGGCTGAAAATATCCGAGTGGAAGGCGGCTACTTTACCTTTGACTACGCCTGCCCTGGGCACCATATGTATGGTTTGCAGTTTGCTTTGCCCGGCCGGCACAATGTAGAAAACGCAACGGCAGCGATTGCTGTAGCCCTGCAATTGGGCCTTAAAGAAGAAGCGATCAGAGCTGCCTTGTTGAGTTTCCGCGGTATCCGCCGACGCTTCGAGTTTTTGTATCGCGATGGGTATTCGGCTTATGTCGATGATTATGCCCATCACCCTTCAGAGCTGGCCGCAGCTATCGGCGCGGCTCGCCAGTTGTTTCCCGGCCAGCGGATTACGGGGGTTTTTCAACCCCACCTGTACTCCCGCACCCGGGATTTTGCCGACGGCTTTGCAGCGGCTCTGGACCAACTAGATGACATCCTGCTGATGCCTATCTACCCGGCCCGCGAACTGCCCATAGCGGGCGTAGATGCGCAATTGATTATGGGTAAAATGACGAACCCCAGCAAATGCCTGGCCGACAAAGCGGAACTCTTAGGCCTGATCCGCCAGCGCCGACCGGAGATTTTGCTGACCCTGGGGGCAGGAGATATTGATACGTTCAGAGAACCAATTAAATTGTATTTTCAACAGCGGACAAAAAGCTGATCCAAAACCAGATTAAGATGTTAGAGCGCCTGCAAGTAAGACCGGAGCACCAAAGAACGCTGAGAAAACTTGGCTGGATCGCGCTATTGCTCGTATCCCTGGGCGCGGTCTTTTCTGCGGTGGAGCAAAAAGGGGAGAGCCCGGCTAAAGAGGTAGTGATAGACATAAAGCCTTTGAAAAATGGGGAGCGTTTTATCCAGCCTGATGATATACGCCTGCTTGTCGAGCGCAGCTTCGGGTATAAAATGGAAGGCCGCAGCTTGGTTTCTATTGATGTTGAACGCTTGGAGCAAGTGTTGGAAGAAGACCCCTTCATCCTGGATGCGGATGCCTACCTGGCAGCCAACAACAAGCTGAAGATCAGAGTCGTCCAGCGCGAGCCTATCCTGAGGGTGATCGACAATAACGGCTTCAACTACTACCTCGATATCAATGGGGTCAAGATGCCGCCTTCGCCCCATTTTACCGCCAGAGTGCTCGTCGCTACCGGCAACCTGCCGCCTTACGAGCCGGGCTTCCTGGAGCAGAAGCGCAACACCTTGGCCGATGCTTTCCGCTTGACGGAAATACTGCTGGGGGATGAATTCTTCCGCCCGATGATTGAGCAGATCCACCTCAGCAACCGCGGCGAGATGATACTCATCCCCATGGTCGGCGGCCAGAAAATCGCCTTTGGGAAATTTGAAAACACCGCGGAAAAATTGAGGAACCTCCGGGCCTTCTACAAAGAAATATTGCCCTATGAGGGCTGGCGCAAGTACTCCGAAGTCAGCGTGCAGTACTCTGGCCAGGTCGTGTGCAGAAGATGATCAACCGCCTAGCTGCAGCAGTGTCGACGGGGCGGGGAGAGACATTAAACAGAAACAGGTTGATTGACAGCCTGAAAAAATAAAGAGAAAACGCAAAAAGAAAACAAGATGAGCATGATAGACCAGGATTTCAACAAGACAGATGTCATTGTCGCCGTAGATATTGGCACAACCAAAATTTGCGCTATTGCCGGACGCCGCAACAAGCACGGTAAAATCGAAGTATTAGGCTTCGGGAAAGTGGCCTCAGAGGGGGTGCTAAGGGGGGTGGTGTCTAATATCGAAAAGACGGTAAACGCCATCTCGGAAGCGGTGGAGGCGGCCCAGCGCCATGCTGGCGCTACCTTTAAAACGGTCCACGTCGGCATTGCTGGTCAGCACATCAAGAGCTTGCAGCATCGGGGTATCCTGACGCGCGACAACGACCATACCGAAATCAGCCAACGCGATATTGATCGTCTGGTGGGCGATATGCACAAGCTGGTACTGCCGCCAGGCGATAAAATCCTGCACGTCATCCCACAGGAATATACCATCGATAACGAGCAGGGCATACTCGACCCTATCGGCATGTCGGGTATCCGCCTGGAGGCCAATTTCCACATCATTACTGGCCAAATTTCGGCATCCAACAATATCTACCGCTGCGTAGAGCGTACCGGCAGGAAGGTAGCCAACATGACGCTGGAGCCAATCGCTTCAGCCACGGCCGTGCTCAGCGAAGAAGAAAAGGAAGCTGGCGTCGCCTTGGTAGATATCGGCGGCGGCACTACGGATATCACCATCTTCTGCGATGGCATCATCCGCCACACGGCGGTAGTGCCCTTGGGAGGCAATGTAATCACCAAAGATATCAAAGAAGGCTGCACGGTGATGGCACCGCAGGCGGAAAGCCTTAAGGTCCGCTTTGGTTCGGCTCTGGCGGACGAGGTTTACGACAACCGCATCATCTCCATCCCTGGCCTGCGTGGGCGCGACCACAAGGAGATATCGGAAAAGAACCTGGCGCGCATCATCCAGGCCCGCATGGAGGAGATACTGGATTACGTGCTTTGGGAAATCCGCCGTTCTGGTTATGAGCGCAAGCTCATCGGCGGTATCGTGCTGACGGGCGGCGGCGCCTTGCTAAACCACATCGATAAACTGACGGAATATCATACTGGGCTAAGCACCCGGGTTGGGGCACCGATAGAGCACTTGGCTCATGGTTACAACGAACAGCTGGGCAGCCCGGTCTATGCCACCGGCATCGGCCTGCTGATGAAAGGGCTGGATGATCTGGAGGCCGGCATGCTATATCAGGAAGCGGTAGTGCCAAAAACACAGCAGGAAGAAGAGGAGGAAGAGGAGGCTGGCAATAGCTGGTATGAAAACTTGTTCCGCAAAACCAAGGAGTGGTTTGAAGCCGCGCCAGATAACGAATTCTAAACTAAACGTCCCCCCGGCTCCGTTCGGGGTAAACATTAAAAACCAAATATTATGGTATTCGATTTGCCAAAAAACGAAAGCCCGATTATCAAGGTGATGGGCGTAGGCGGCGGCGGCAGCAATGCCGTCACCCACATGTTTAAGCAAGGGATCGTAGGGGTGGACTTTGCGATATGCAATACGGATTCTCAAGCGATGGAGCTGAGCCCGGTACCTACTAAAATTCAGCTGGGGCCCAACCTCACCGAAGGCCGTGGCGCGGGCTCCAAGCCCAATATCGGCAAGATGGCCTGCGAAGAATCTATTGAGGAGCTCAAGCGGTTTTTGGAAAACAACTGCAAGATGCTCTTCGTCACGGCTGGCATGGGCGGCGGCACCGGCACCGGCGCTGCGCCAATTATCGCCAAAACGGCCAAAGAGATGGACATCCTTACGGTGGGTATCGTCACCATGCCCTTCCTCTTCGAGGGCCGCCGCCGGATGTCCCAGGGCTCCGATGGGCTCGATGAGTTGAAGAAGCACGTTGATACCCTCATCGTCATCTCCAATGACAAGCTCCGCTATATCCACGGCAACCTCTCCATCTCCGAGGCTTTTGCTCAGGCAGACAATATCCTGACCACAGCGGCTAAGGGCATCGCTGAAATCATCACTGTGCCTGGCTACGTCAACGTGGACTTTGAGGACGTCAATACGGTCATGCGCGGTAGTGGCGTGGCTATTATGGGCACCGCATCGGCAGCCGGCGAAGACCGGGCTAAACGCGCCGTTGACGAAGCGCTCAACTCGCCGCTGCTGGAAGATAATAACATCCAGGGTGCACAGCATATCTTGCTGAACATCACCTCGGGCACCAAGGAGGTGACCATGGACGAAATCTTCGAAATCACCGAGTTTGTCCAGGAAGAGGCTGGCTTTGGTACCGACCTGATCTGGGGCAATTGCCATGACGAATCGCTGGGCGATAAAATCAGCGTGACGGTCATCGCTACTGGCTTCGAGCACAAGGCGGCCAACCTGGCCAAGGCTAAGCCCAGCAACCGCATCGTGGTCAACCTGGAAGACGATCCTTTTGAAAAAAAAGAGACGCCCCCCAAAAAAGGCCTAGCTGATATCGGCTTCGAGGAAGAAGGCGAGGCTTCTACGAATGTCTTCGAGTTTGATGACTTGCGCCCCAATATGGACAAGTACCGCTCCCGCTACTCCTATGAGGACCCTATGCCTCCGAAAAATGAAAGCTTAGACAGCGAGGAGGAAAGCCGCCGTAAGTGGATGGAAGAAGAGCGCAAACGCCGTGAGCGCCTGCGCAGCAAACACGTGAAACTGAGCAACCCTAAAGCGGTTATCGACTTGGAGAACGAACCGGCCTACCTGCGCCGCGGTGTCCAACTGGATGACCTGCCAGATTCTTCTGAGCAGCCGATGTCAAAATGGACGATCTCGGATGAGGCGCCGGAGTTCCGCTCCAGCGGCAATTCTTTTTTGCACGATAATGTGGACTGAGTGAGGGGCTCACTCCCCGCTCAGCCCCTCACTAATGCCAACCCATCCAAGCCCGCTTGACCGGTGAGGGGCTGACTCCCCGCTCAGCCCCTCACTAAGTCAGAGCCCCCCAAGCCCGCCCGCGCCTCAGAAGGCGCAGGGGTGCAGGGTTCCCCTACGCTCACCTGCCTGCTAAAGGCAGGGTCGATTGGTTCTAGCGGTATAAACCGCAAAATGCAAAATACCAAATATGAAATGTAAAAGTGGCACACCGCGGGCTGCATCACCGGGCCCATTTTGCATTTTAAATTTTGCGGTTTTGAATTTTGCGGTTTAAAAATTGGTGCAATAACCGGCTTTATCAGAACCAATCGCCCTACGAGAGCTAAGGATTACCATCCAACACTCGCTTAAGCTGCTTTATAACAAATAGTTAGCTGTAAATCTCTCCTTAAAACTGCCTTCGCCCGTCGGCATTATTGCGGTTGTAGGGGATTTTGAGGAAGTCCATCGAACCAGGCTTGACGCCGATTGAGAAGTTGTAGGTGCCCCGGGTGGGCTGCCAGCTCAAGTTCATCTGCCAGCAGTGGAGGTCGCGGCTAAAGCCGAGGGAGGGGTAAGTCAGGCCTTTGCGGGCAAAATCGTAGCCGAAGTTGCCGATGACGATGGTCCAGTTTTCAGTCAATTGGATGCCGCCCTGGCAATTGATAGAGTGGGTCTGCACAAAGACGGTATCGCTTTTGGTCGAGGTGCCGAATTGAAAGACCAGGTTATGGCTGATGTTGAAATTTTCGAATAAGCTGAGGAAGTCCGTTTCTTCGACGGGGCGGAACTCATCTTCCGGCAGCGGCGCGCGCTCTACCACTTCCTCCTCTTTACCTTGGAAAAGGGCACGGATTTTACCCACGGAGATATTGGTGTTGAAGCGGGCGTTGGCGTTTACGAAGCGCAGCAATTGGCCATCGCGCCGCCAGGCAAATTCATTGACGCGCCGCAGGTTGCCATTTTTTTCCACTACCGCCGCATAAGGGTCGAATAGGGCTTGGGCGCCAAAAGTAGTCATGCCTTTGAGTATACGGGCGGTGCCGCTGGCGCTCAGCGGGCTCCATTTGAGCGAGTCAGCTGCAAAATTGTAATTGCCATTGATAATGAGGTTGTCAAAGAGCTTGATGTTCTTGGTGGTGGAGTCCCTTTTAGAAAATACTTTGGCCTCGAAGATGTTGTTCAGGCTGTAGTTGATAGCCATCTGCTGGCCGCTGGTGGGTGGCCCGCCGAAAATAGCCCCCTGGAAGATGGAGTATTCATCCAGCAGATCGGGGTTGTTGGGGTTTCTGACGTTGTCGATATAGCCTAGCTCCGGGCGGGTATAATCAGGGGTGTAATTGAAAGATATGCTGGGCTTCATCACGTGGCGGATACCGCGGATCGGGCCGCTTTTAAACAGCATGGTACCGAAAATCTGCGTGTTGAGGCTCAGGCTGGTGTTGAATTGGCGGAAAGATTCAAAGCCCGTGACAAACCTTTCGTCGATGGTGCCGAAGGAAAGGGTGTCATAAGTCTCTACCCCGTTGTTGAAGGTCGTGTCGATCACCAGGCCGGGCACGAAATCCCGGCGCAGGGATTTGAGGTACCACACTTCGCTATAATTGGCCCCGGGGTTGAGGTTGAAATACCGCAGGACCTTGAAGGAGGTGCCACTGGTAACGGATTGCTGGACGCCAAACTGTGCATCCTCCAGGGTTTTCTGGGAAAAGAGGGTGGTGTCCGTAGCTTCAAAGCGGTTGCGGGCCTCGCCCTGATAGCGCATCGTGATATCCTCATACCAGCGTTTGGGGCCCACCCGCTCTTGTTTCCGGAAAGGGTAGAGGGCCTGGGTTTGAAACTTGAGGTTGGGGAAGTTGATGGTAACGTTGCCCGTGGCCGAGTTTTGGTTGTGGCTAAGGCTGGCGTTGAAGTTCATTGGTTTATCGCGCCAGTCTTTGCTGAAAGCCAAGTTGGAGTTCAATTGGTTTTGGAGTACCCGCGAGGCATCGTTGAAAACCCGGCTCTGGTAATCATTGGTTTGGATATTGATCGAGCCGCCGAAGGTATTGGTAGGGTGAGCGGAGCGGTCCTGGCGGTGCGACCACAGGATACGGAAAGACTGGGGGCGGTCGATATTGCCCTCGGGGTCCTCGCTGCGGCGCACATCGTAGCCCAGGTCGAAATTGCCGTTGTATTTGTAGCGTTTGCGGTATTGCGAGGCGACATTGACGCCCCAGGTGCCTTTGATATAGAGGTTGGTAGTCAGAGAGAGGTTGAAGTGGTCGCTGATCGGGAAATACCAGCCGATGCCTTCAAAACCGAAGCCCCACTGCGGGGAGAACTGGTAATCTCTCGGGAAAAGCAGGCCCGTACTCCGCCCCTGGGGGATGGGGAAAAAGCCAAAGGGCAGCCATAAGGGCGTGGGCACGTTCATGATTTCCAGATTGGAAGGCCCCACGATGACCATTTTATTGGGGATTACTTTCTGCCGCTGGCTGCGGATGCCAAAGTGCGGTTGATCATGCGTACAAGTGGTGAAGATGGAATTTTGGCTGAAGATGATGTCCTGAGGCTGTTCGGTGGTATCGCGCGCCGGGATACTGATAAATTTGGATCGTTCGCCGCGCACGACGATGTCATTCTGCTGCGTTACCACTTTGTAAACAACACCCCGGCGCGTTTGGAAGTTATAGCGCATGCTATCGGCTTTAAAAGTCTGCCGGCCATCAGAGAATTCTGGAAAACTGGCCATGCGCCCCAAGCTGTCGGGCATACCGGAAGCCGTGACGACGCTGGTATTCCAGTCGAAAACAATATAGCCGGCTTTCAGGTTAATGCTGGTATAAGCAACCGAAGCATCGCCGTAAAGGTGGACCCTTTGCCCGCTGAGGTCGTAAATCATGGAATCCTTGGCGATGTATTCTACAGGTGCGTCGAGCGAGTCTCTGGAATAAGCGATTTGGCCCAAAGGGATAGTCAGGCTATCGGCCGTTGGCGGCAAGCTATCTAGCCCACTGGCATAGAGGCTGTCGAGCGGTGCAGCAACCAGGCTGTCCGGCGCTGCTATGGGGATGGTATCAAGCTGCGCATGTAGGCTCAGCAAGGGCCATAGCAGAAATATGATTATTATTGGTAACTTTGCTCCCAAGGATCAATTGCGTTAAAGTACTATGACGAAAGCGATAACCATCCTACAAACGTTATTTATTTTTCTTTGGCCGCTAGCCAGTGAGGGGTTTAACCTTTCATTATCCTTTGCCTGCCCGCACAGCGCTCCTCATGGGGTCTGCTGCTCTGCTGCGGCCCCCTCGGCAAGGGCAGTGCCCCACCGCTTGCCGATATTGCCCAGTGGGGGTGCCAAGCTTCATGCCTTTGGCCAAAAGATGGGCAAAGTTATCAAAGAAAGCACAATTGCCGCAACGGATTACAAGATAAAAACGGTAGTCATTGATCCGGGCCATGGCGGGCATGACCCGGGTTGCCTCGGCAGCAGTTCTCAAGAGAAGCACCTGGCCCTGGCTATCGCCCTGAAACTGGCGGAAAAGATGCGCTTGGATTTCCCGGACATCCGGGTCATCCTCACCCGCGACAGCGATGTCTTTATCCCCTTGCACCAGCGTGCTGCCATCGCCAACCGCAACGATGCCGATTTGTTTATCTCTATCCACTGCAACTACATGCCTGGCTCCCGCGCTACGCATGGCTCCGAAACTTACGTCATGGGCTTGCATACTGCGGAGCACAACCTGGAGGTGGCCAAGCGGGAAAACGCGGTCATCCTTTACGAAGATGACTACCAAAAAAACTACGACTACGACCCGAATTCGCCAGAGGGGCACATCCTTTTGAGCATGTTTCAAAATGCGTTCCTGGAGCAGAGTATCCTCTTTGCCGAAAAGGTGGAAGAAAAATTTGCATCTTACGCCCAACGCAAGAGCCGCGGCGTAAAGCAAGCTGGCTTCGTGGTGCTGAAAGAGACGGCCATGCCCAGCGTGCTGGTGGAAGTGGGCTTCCTGAGCAACCGGGACGAAGAAGCTTACCTGAAAGATGAAGCGGGGCAGCTTGCCATCGCCGGATCTATCCTCACGGCCTTCGACGAGTATAAAGCCACGGTGGAAGGCACCGCGCCAACGCTGGCCGCCAGAGTGCCAGCCCGGTCCTCTGCTCCACCCCCTGGGCCCATTAAGGCGAAGGTGCCGCCCAGCGCGCAAGTGCCGCCCGCGCCGGAGGCACCCCTGAAGAGAGAGGAGCCGGCCGCCGCAGCGTCACCGGGGCAGCCCGCACCCTCCTCGGGCATGCTGGTGCTACATCCTTCAGCCAGCACTTCTCGTCCGTCTAACGCTGCGCCCCTCAACGGAGAACCCGTGCCCGTGCGGGTCACCAATACCCCAAGAGGAGAAGTGCCGGCCAATATCCAATTTCACGTCCAATTGGCCGCTACCAGCCGCGCCCTGGATACCCGTGACGATAAGTGGCGCAATACGGGCTACTCCATCGAACTGGTGCGTGAAGACAACCTCTATAAATACCAGGCCCGCAACTTCACCAGCCTCGAACAAGCCTTCGAAGCCCGCCTCCTGCTGCAGAGCCGCGGCTTCCCGGATGCCTTCATCGTCGCCTACAAAGATGGCCGGCGTATTTCCGTCGAGCAAGCTAAAAAAGAATTAGGCATCCCTTAGCAAAACCGGATGGTCTGGCAGCCGTCAAATTTGTCCTTCTCCGGAAAAACCGCCATCGGCAATAATTTTTATACCTTTGCAGCCTGATTAAAAAACCCGATACACCATGTCAAATGAAGTTAAAGTTGGTTTGCTAGCCGTTGTCGCCATTGCGCTCTCTTTTTGGGGGTACAAATTTATCATTGGGAAAAATGTGCTGCTGAAATCCAACATCTACAAAGTTTATTATCCTAATGTGGATCGCCTGCAGGTCGGCACGACCATCGTTATCAATGGCGTCGAAGTGGGCAATGTGGTGAGCGTGCGTCTGCTCGATGACAAAAACCGCACGGTAGAAGTGCTGCTCGACCTCCAAAAAGGTACGCAAATACCCAAGAACGCCAAAGCTGTTATCATCTCTACCGGCTTCATGGGCGGCAAGGCCGTGGTGCTGGAGTATGACGCCCCTTGTAACGGAGCGGATTGCGCCCAGAGCGGCGATACCCTCCAAGGCGAGCTGCGCGGCTTGGTTGGCTCAATGTTGTCGGAGAGCCAGTTGACCAGTTATATGGATATCCTCAAAGCTGGGCTGGAAGCTATCATTGACACCCTCAACAGCCAGTTGTTGAAAGATAGCGATTCTCCCCTGGGCAACAGCCTCAAAAATATGGAAGCCGCCCTGGCGAACCTCAACTCCGCCTCGGGCCAGCTCGACGGGCTGCTGCGCACTTCCTCCGGCAGCATCAACGGCACTTTGGGCAACCTCAACGCCATCACGGGCAACCTCAAGGATAATAACCAGAAAATCAACTCTATCCTCAGCAATACCGATAACCTCAGCGGCCAGCTGGCCAACGGCGGCCTGGAACAGACCCTGAAAGATGTCAACGAAGCGATTGCTAGCCTGCGCGCTACCTTGAAATCTGCCGATGAGGCGCTGTCTGGTGTCTCCAGCATGGTGGGCAATATCAAAGCCGGCGAGGGCAGCCTGGGCCGCCTCATGACCGATGAGCAGCTCTATGAGGATATCAAAGGGCTGAGCCAGCGCGCCGATTCCCTGGTTACTGATTTCCAGGACCGCCCCTACCGCTATATGCCGCTCAAAAGCCGCCGCAAAGTGAAAAAGTTTGATCGGCAGGATGCCGCTGATCAAAATTAAACCGCACTGCTGCCCCCAATGCGCTCTACGCGATTTTTATCAGGCTATAGCATGATGAAAATCATTGTGTTTTTTCTGCAAACAGCTTAAAATGAACTTGATAATCCGGTGCTGCTGAAAGCATGGCAGTACCCAAGTTCGTAACCCTAAACGCAGAAAAATGAAACCGCAACACGTCAAACAAATTTTCGGAAAGGTGGCGGGGAGTGTTTTGGGCTTGCTGCTTTTCCTGTCGCTTAGCGCCTATGGGCAAGTAGGAGATACAACAGCCCAAGCCGTCAAGGGCAAAATTGAACAAGCTTTTACCCTGCCTGCCGGAGAACGGCAAACCATTGAATTTGAACTGGCACACACGGGACTGATCCAAGTCGTGGCCGATTGGGTACCGAAAGGGACCGAGCTGTCGCTCATCCTCTTCCGGCCTGCCCAGATGAACTTCATCGCCCGGGCCGATGGCTGCAGCCCATGCGAGCTGAAATATAATGTGTCTGAACATGACACCGAACGTGGCACAACCTGGAAGCTCCGCATCGTCAACATGTCTGGCGAAAACGTCAATGGTTTCGTGAGCCTCCACTACCCAGTGCATTCAGAAGTGCCAGTCCAATAAGGTTTTATAGGATGGACCGGATAAAAGGAGCGCCGGGCACGCCGCCCCCACCCCCTAATCCCAATCCCATCGTCTTAAGGACCGCAGCAAATATCCTGCTGGACATCCAACTCCTCGGGGGAGCGAAAAGCTTTGCTGCCTTTAACCTAGGCGGGCTTCTTTGAGCGAATTCAAGGGGGCAAATCCCAATGGCATTGCCCCCC
>CAYSPJ010000036.1:0-20117 GCA_964432875.1 uncultured Phaeodactylibacter sp.
CAGGCAGGGTCACCTGCCAGTTGGCCGGCGCCAGCGCGCCGTTGAAGCCAGCGGTGTTGACCGTGGTAACCTGCAGGTTGCCCTGGCCCGGGCCGGTGATGGTCGGGCCGATGTACTTGACGTCATATACGAACTGGCCGCAGCCATCGAGGATGTTGCCGTTCGTCGGGTCTTCGTCGTTGACGATGTTGACCGCGAAATCGCTCTCGTCTGCACAGCCGAAAGAGCCTTCCAATACCATATCGGCAGTGATCAGGCGCTGGCAGTTGGCGTCAAGCGTGACGTTGATGTTGGTGTTGCAAGCCAGGTTGGTCGGCGGGGCCGGGGCCTGGGTCACTACGATGAAGAAGTCTTCGAAGCGGGTGTTGCCAGCCGCATCGGTAGCTTGGATCAGGATCTGGTAAGTGCCCGGGAAAGCAGCCACGCCGTAGGTGTCGCCGCCGATGCTCGGGAAGACGATCGCGCCAGCAGCAGCGGGCGTGATGGTCACGATTGGAGTCACGTCGCCGTCGCAGTTGTCGGTAGCGGTCACTTCAAAGAAGATGATAGCTGGGCCTGCCTGGCAGGGGTCCAGGGCCACGTTGATGTCCTGCGAAGGATACACGATGATCGGCGCCCAGGTGTCGGGCTGATCTACGACCTGCAGGGTAGCGTTGACCGTAGTAGTCAAGCCGCCGCCGTCGGTATAGCTAGCCGTGATGACTGCGCCGTTGGCAGCAGGCGTCAGCAGGGTCACAAACTCGAAGTAGCCAGCAGCGGTGTTGGCGGTCACCGGGGCGATCGGCGCGCCGTTCAACTGGAAAGTAGCGCCGGTGATGGTCGCGTCGCAGTCGTCGGTGATGGTCACTGCCCAGCGGGCGTTCAGTTGGTTGACGCAAGCAGGCAGCAGGTAAGTCAGGTTGCCTGGCATGAAGATGTCCGGTGCGCGGTTGGCGTCCTGGACGACAGTCACCAGGTGGTCAACCGTAACGCCGCCATAGGTGACGAACACCAGATAGGTACCGGCAGGCAGGTCGCCCGTAGCTTCGAAGTAAGCGAAGCCGTCTTCCTCGTCGATGTAGGTGACGGTCAGCGGGGCGCCAGCGACCGTGATCTGGCCGGTCAAGTTGTCGCCCGCCTCGATGTCGCAATCGATTACGTTGCCAGAGAAGACGACGAAGACGTCATCTTCGCAAGCCGGCACCTGGAACTGGCCGTTGCCCGATACATCCACGATGGGGTCGGGGTTGGGCGAAGCAGTCACCGTGATGTTGAAGCTGGCCGTAGCGGAGTTGCCCGCGTCGTCGGTAGCCGTGATGTTCACCGTGTGAACGCCTACGCCGACCAGCGAGCCGCTAGCCGGGCCAGTGACGACCACTGCCGGGAAAGAGACCGGGTTGAGGTCGCAGTCATCCACCACCGCGTAGGTGTAGTTGACCGGGACCAGGCCGGTAGCCGAGCAGCTCGGGATCTGCAGCGTCATGTTGCCCGGCGTGTAGATGATCGGGGCACGGGTGTCCGCCACAGTGATGGTGTACACCTGCTGCGTAGTGCCGCTCGGGCCAGTAGCCGTCAGCGTCAGGGTGTTGGTGCCTACGGCAGCCAGCACATAGATGCCGTAAACCTGGTTGTTGTCCGTCGTCAACACCTGAGCCGAAGGCACCAGGGCGCCAGCTTGAGCCAGGTTGTTGGTGATGGTCGCCGTCAGGCTGGCAGCGCCTTGCTGATCGAAGACGATAGCAGTCCACTGGAAGCTCGCTCCGCACACGCCTTCCGGCGGCGCGAAGTTGAGGGTGGCAGGTGGGGTGCCACCGGATCCATCAGATACCTGCAGGGTAAGCTGCGCGGAGAGCTGCTGGATCCCGGTCAAGCCGAAGATCAGGGCAAAAGCGATTGCGCTGATCCAGCTTGATGGAGAAGCGAAGGTAAATTTCGTTCTTTCCATAAGATCACAATTTGTTTAAAAAGAATTAGGTTAAAAAATATTAGAAAAAGGTCAAATCCTATTAGTGGTGCATCCCGCCTGAAGCAAGAGCAAAAAGCTAATTGCTTGGGGCATGCGGTTTTATGGTCGTTTTATTATCTTAATGGTCAGTCACCTCGATGTCAAAAGGAACATGCCATCTACTTTTGATGGCAGCTTATCTGTCTTTGGCTGGAGCGATTGCACGCTGGGTGCGCTACCCGAGAGCCAAAGGCCTGGAATTTTAAATTATCGTTTGTGTTGTTTGGGAATTGACATAGCGATGCCAAAGGGAAGTAAAGAAACAGGGAAAAAGGAATCGGAATTTGTAGTGTAAATGGTTTTGTTCATGGGATATGTTTTGTTATTTCAGAAAAAGCAAATACCGGGTACAGGACGTAACACACAGTAACGTTCAAGTCTCTACGTTCAAGGTCGTATTGGTAGGTCGTCAACTTCATACTAAAACTTGTAGATAGCTCTGAATACATCAAGCGTAAATCAATGATTATTCAGTCACGGCACAAATATATAATAAGTTTCTGAATTCCACATACCCCCTATGAGGTATTTTTTGATTTTTTTAGCCATAATGGCCTTTTTTCTCAAACCAGGCTATTGTCATAAGCGGTTTTTATCAGGCCGGCGGCATTGCTGACCCCCAGTTTGCGCATGATGTTCTTGCGATGCACCCCCACCGTTTGGTCACTGATATATAGTGTTTTAGCAATTTCCTTATTGCTCATAGCCTGGGTAATGAGGCGCAAAATCTCAAGCTCTCGTTTGGTCAGGCTATGCTTTTTGATAAAGCGGTCGTTGTAGGAATAGATTTGCTGTTTGGGCAATGTAATGGGTGCGGGCAGATCATTGATATTCGTGCACAAGCCATCCCCAAGGAAGGTATCGCCCTGTAAAACGGCATTGATACAGGCAAACAACTCTTCTACGCCTTGGTCTTTCAATACATAGCCTTCTACACCTGCCTTAAATGCTGTACGAATGATTTTAGGGTCGTCATAGATGGTCAGGGCGATAGTGTGGGGGCTAAGCCGGAGTTGGTGGATGGTGTTGAGCACTTCCACGCCATCTTTCCCCGGCATATTTAAGTTAAAAATGAGGAGGTGGGCCGCTTGTTTCTTTAGCAAAGCGATGAGGTCTTCGCCATTGGTGGCTTCCCCTACAATTTCTATCGATCGCCTGGGGTAAGTGCCAAGCACTGTTTTTAAACCTTCGAGAAAAATTTTTTGATCATCGGCAATAATAGTTTTAACGGTCTGCATAAATGCTGATTTTGAATATGTTTATGGGAAAATAATCTGCCTTGCCAATGGCTCTTTCTAAAAAGCAATGCAAAAGTAAGCATTCTTGTGCATGCCGTAAAGAACACCAGCGTTAAAAATTAGCTTGATGCTGGGCAATCACTAGCTGCCACAGCTTTACCGAGACTCATGGAAGGGAAAGGGGGTAGAAACCGGTTGGCTTGGGCGGTCCTGCTTACCTGTTGGGGGCTTTCGATCAGCAAGAACGGCTGTTGGCAATCAACCTGCTCGGCACAAAGGTAAGAAACTTTAGGGAAATTGCCAAGTTTAGTTTTTTTTCTCTACGGCATGCACCAACATATAGTTAGCGGTCAGTGTGTATTGGCCCTCGAAATGAGCTTCATACCCTGCTTTGACGATTTTCCCGTCAAAGCTGCCTCCTTCCGGAGCAAAAACAAAAGGGGTAATATGGATATGGCCGCAAAAATCCAGGCCGCGCCGGCCGTAAGCTTTGTAGAGGGCCTCTTTAGCCCCCCAATAAGCATGGATATGCTCCAAGCGAGTGGGTGGCTGCAGGCTGTCCAGTTCTTCGGGGCGCATGTATTTGTGTGCCATGCTTTCAATCTTGGGCACGAGGTATTGGATATCGATGCCCACTGGGGCGGCAGCCAGGGCAGCGGCGGCCATGTTTTTGGAGTGGCTGATCGATAAATGGTAGGCGGCGCTTTCAAGGTAGGGCTTCCCATAGGCATCTTTGAGCAAAGCAACCCGTGCCGCGCCGCCCAGCATCTGGTGGAGAAGCTGGCGGGCAGCCAGCCATTCCACGCGCCGCTGGCCTTTGATGCGGGCCAATTGGGCTGCTTCCTCTGGCTCAAGCAACAGATTCTGGCTGAACCATTCTTCTTGCTCTTCGATATGCCATAGGCCCAGCTCTACAATCGGCAGTATGGTTTCATGCAAAATAACGGGCATATTCAGTATTTTTAAGTAAGGCTGCCAGCATCAAATCCCTAATAATAAACCAAAAGCAGCCGGCATCTGTTTCGTGGAGGAACGTAAAATAAGCCCATGCCTACCATTAACGCCCGAAAAATAGCCCAACTGACCGGGCATAATGCCGCTGTCTTTGCCTTAGGCCAAAGCGATGAGCCCCGCTTTTTCCTCTCCGCCGCCGGCGATGGTTGGGTAGTGCGCTGGGATTTGGACGCCCCGGAAACCGGACGCCTGCTGGCTAAAGTTGATACCCAGGCTTTTGCCCTGTGCTTGCTACCTGAATTTGACAAGCTAGTGGTAGGCAATATGAATGGTGGGCTCCACTGGGTGGACTTGGCTGATCCCGAACAAACCAAGAATATCGCCCACCACAAAAAAGGGGTCTTTGACATCCTGCCCCTGGGCCAACAAGTATTTACCGTAGGTGGTGATGGCCTGCTTACCCGCTGGGATGCTGCGAGCGCGCGCAGCCTGGAGAGCTATCAACTCAGCAACCAAAGCCTGCGCTGCCTGGCTTACTGCCCACACCGCCGTGAAATAGCGGTGGGTGCCAGCGATAATGGCATCTATCTGCTAGATGCCGATAGCCTGGAACTCAAAGAGCAGCTCCCCCAAGCCCATAGCAACTCCGTCTTTGCCCTCAGCTATGCCCCCAATGGGCAATACCTGCTCAGCGGGGGGCGCGATGCCATGCTGAAAGCCTGGTCACTAGAGGGCAATGCCCAGCTCATTTCCGAACAGCCAGCGCACTGGTACACCATTAATAGTATAGCATTCCATCCTGAGGGCCTCTTTTTTGCCACGGCCAGCCGCGACCGCACCATCAAATTGTGGGATGCCCATAGTTTCAAGTTGCTCAAAGTGCTGGATACGGCCCGCGACGGCTGCCACCTCAACTCGGTCAACCGCCTCCACTGGGCTGGTTACCGCAATTACCTGATTTCTGCCAGCGATGACCGCAGCATGATCGTATGGGAAGTAAACCTGGAGGAGTAAAGTGTACCGCCAATCCCTAAATTGGCCTGGTGAGGCGGCCTTCAGGTGGTTGGTTCGGTGTTGCCAGCGCTTCAAAGCCCGCGATGAGGTCGAATAATTCTTCATCGATAGCATCTTGCCGCAGGCGGTGAAAGGAACGAGTTAGCCCTTCCAACAGTTCATCGATATTTTTCTCAGCGCGTTGCATCGCGGCCAGCCGGCTGGCGTTTTCGCTGGCTAGAGATTCGGCACAAGCCCGGAATAGCGACACGAAAAGATATTCATGCACTAGGACTTGCAGGGTGTGCTCCACACTGCCGATGGGCTGCGGCAGGTTCTTGGTTGGCCACTGCAGCCCCCGCAGGCCACGGTTCCATTTTTCATCCAGCGGCAACAGCAAATCGCACACCGGCTCGTAAGTTGCCCCAGCAAGCGGGCGGTGGTGAAAGATATAGAGCGTTTCGACTGCTGCCTGCCCGGATTGAGGCCGCGTATCCATAAGTATCTGCCCCACCAAGGGCGTAATTGCTCTGACGGAGTTCGGTATTGGATAGTGCCGCTTAATCGGCAGGCCGGCCTCCGAGAGATAGTTTTGGATGCGCTCGCCAACCGCATAAATCTGCTTCTCGCCAGGCAGCCCGCGCAGCGTTTCCACTATAAAATCTGCCAGCACATCGTTGAACTGCCCTACTAAGCCCTGGTCAGAGCCGAAGGCTATCGCTCCCAGGCTGCCTGGTTTGGGCTTGGGGGTGCCATTGGGCATAGCGCCCGCCCCAATCTGACGGAAGCAGACCTGCAGCCCTAGTTCCACGGTGCGATAATAATCGGCCAGGGCTAGAGTTGCCCGCTCGTATTGGCCAATACTGGAAGCGGCCAGAGCTTTCATGGTGCGGACCACCGACTCCAACTCCTGGGCCCCATCAATCTTGCGGCGCAGGCCTTCATACGAATCGCTCATGTTTCCTTATGGTTTTGAAAAGGTGCCAATAGCTTGCGGGCAGCCTCCAAAATCAGCTCGCAGCCTGATGGGCTAAAATCTTCGGATGAATCCAGCGCCTGACAAACCGGCTCCGGGATTGTGGCTGCCAAATCGATTACGGCACGCTCCGCTTCCCGCATCTTCTCCAGGGGCACGCTATCAAAAAGGCCCGCAGTGAGGGCAAGCAGTACGCTCACCTGCTCGGGCACCGACAAAGGCTCGCCCTCGGGCTGTTTGAGGCAGGCCCTGATACGGCGGCCGTGTTCGATGGCTTGGCGAGTACGAGCATCCAGGCGGGTGCCGAAGCGAGCGAAGCTCTCCAGCTCTTCAAACTGCGAATAGGCCAGTTTGAGATTGCCCGCTACGGCCCGGTAAACAGCACGTTGCGCTTTGCCGCCAACCCTTGAAACGGATTTGCCTATATCGATGGCAGGCAAAACGCCTAGCTCAAAGAGCTTGGGCGAAAGGTAAATCTGGCCATCGGTAATGGAGATGAGGTTGGTCGGGATGTAGGCCGAGATGTTTTGGGCTTCCGTTTCGATGATGGGCAATGCCGTCAGTGAGCCACCGCCCAGCCGGGAACAGAGGTTGGTGGCACGCTCAAGCAGGCGCGAGTGGATGTAGAAAATATCGCCGGGGAAAGCCTCCCGCCCGGGCGGGCGGCGCAATAGTAAGGACAATTCCCGATAGGCGCGAGCGTGGTGCGTCAGGTCGTCGTAAACGATAAGCACATCCCGGCCGGTTTCCATGAAATACTCGGCGATGCTGGTGGCTGCATAAGGGGCAATGTAACTTAAGCCCGGCGGGTCGTTGCCTTCCGTCACGACGACGGTAGTGTATTCCATCGCCCCTTTTTCCTGCAGATAAGCTGCTACTTTCGCTACCGATGAAGCCCGTTGGCCAATGGCGCAATAGACGCACAACACCCCTTTGTCTCGCTGGTTGAGGATGGCGTCCAGAGCGATTGTCGTCTTGCCCGTCTGCCGATCGCCCAAAATCAGTTCTCTTTGGCCGCGGCCAATCGGGATGAGCGCATCAATGGCTTTGATACCAGTTTGCAAAGGCACGGTTACTGGCTCGCGATCCATGATATGGGGGGCAGGGCGCTCAATGGGCAAACGGCGGTTGAATAGTACTGGCCCTTTGCCATCGAGCGGCTTGCCCAAAGGGCCGATGACCCGGCCAATCAGGGCATCGCCCACGGGCACATCCATAACGCGGCCCGTGCGTTCTACTTCATCACCAGCATTGAGGTTCCAGTAATCGCCAAGCAGTACTACCCCAATTTCATCTTCATCTATATTGAAAGCGATACCATATAGCCCCCCGGAGAAACGAACCAGCTCCTCATAACCGACCCCGGGCAAGCCAGCCACTTTGGCGATGCCGGTGGAAACACTGGTGATGGTGCCCACCTCGCGCAAGGCCAAGGTGGGGCTGAAGGCTTCCCGCCCCCCTTGCATCACTGAAAATGCCCGCCCGAGGGCGCTTTTTAAACCATCATTCGCCTTTTCCATAATCGCTTGCTTGGGTTTTGGGGTTTGCGCCCGAGCCGGGCCGGCCATTGAGCAATTCAGCCACGCTTTTTTCCAGTGTAGCCAGATAAGCACCGATGCTCCAGGCTATTTTATAACCGTTCATGGCCAGTTCGATCCCACTAATCTGCTCGGGTTTGGTTTCAAACTCGATGGGGGCGGACAAAGCCAGGTTTTCTTCCAGGGCTTGCTCGACAGCGGCCTGCTGGTCGCTCGTCAGCGGGAAGGCAGTACGCACGATGGCCTGCTTGCCTGATGCGTGGAAAGCATCGGACAACCCTTGCCGCTCCTGGTCTTCCATCTCCTGCAGACGGCGGATGAAAGCATGGACGATAGCCTCTTCGAGCCGGGTGTCGGCAAGCTCTGCCAGTGCCTTGCTCGCTATCGCAAAGACCTCCTGCTGGGCCCGCTGGGTGATTTCCCGGCTCAAGTCCTGCTGCTCTTCTTGCAGCGCCTTCCGCAGCCTGCTATGCAGCGCATTATATTCTTCGCGGGCAGACTCAATCAGGCGCCGCCCCTCGGCTTTGGCGTTGGCCGTTTCCTCGCCGAGCATTTTGTCGCGCTGTTGATCAAAGGCCGCATTTTTCAACTGAAAATCGCGGCGTTCTTTTTCTGCCGCAGCTTTTTGCTCCTGTGCGTCCCCGATCTGGGCAGCGATGCGCCGCTCCCGTTCGTCAATGGCTTGGAGGATGGGTTGGTACAAGAAGCGCTTCATCAGCCATACCAACAGGAGAAAATTAAAGGCCTGCGCCACGACGGTGAACCAATCTATCAGCATAATGACTTTATTTCGCGATGATGTAGTTCCAAAACGGATTGGCGAAGATTAGTATCATCGAAACCACAAAGGCGTATATAGCCATGGATTCGATCATCGCCAGGCCCACAAACAGAGTCCGCGTTATGGCAGGGGAAGCATCGGGCTGCTGGGCCAGTGAACTCAGCGCCGAAGAAACGGCTTTGCCTTCCCCCAAAGCCGGAGCAATACAGCCCACGCTGGTCGTAAAACCCGCTACAATGATTGAGGTCACGGCAATTAGCATAGTAGTATCCATATTTGATGTTTTTTCGTTTTTTATTATTCGATGGTTATACATCGGCAATTGCTCTATTTAGTAAAGACGGGCTCTACGCTGCTTCACCCCGCGCCGCTGCGGCGATATAAACCGTAGCCAGGATGCTGAAAATATATGCCTGCACCATGCCCGTCAGCAAGCCAAGGGCAATCATCACGATTGGGAAAATCAGGGGGGCGATCGCCAGCAAAATGGCCAGGATCATCGCGCCGCTCATCATATTGCCAAAAAGACGGATGGCCAGGGCCAACGTACGCGACAATTCGCTGATGATGTTGAAAGGCAGCATGATGTAGGCTGGCTCCACATAGGAGCGCAGGTACTTGCGCAAACCACGCTCCCAGATGCCATAAACCGGCACGGCGACAAAGACGCAAAGCGCCAGGGCTGCCGTAGTCGAAAGCGAGCCGGTGGGAGGTTCGTATCCCGGGAAAATGGTGAATAAATTGGCTGTTGCCAGCAATAGGAAAATCGTGCCCAGAAAAGGCAGATAGCGCTCAGGCCGGGGCAGCCCCACCTCCTCAATTTGTTTTTTGATGCCCAGGACGATGACTTCTAAAGCATTTTGCCAACGCGAGATATGCGACCCCTGGGCAGATAGCCTCCGCGTGACCAGCCAGGCACCAATTGAAAGGAATAACATCAACCCCCAGGTCATGACAATGGTGGCGTTGAGCTTGAGCAAGCCGTATTCCCAATAAACGATTTCATCGGGGCTAATCCTCATCGCTTGGTGGTTTGCGCCACCGGGCAGGCGGCATTTTAATAATTGGCATCTCGTAATGGGCCTGATCAGGCATGGCCCGCACCAATTGGATCACAGTCAGGCGCGCCAGCAAAAAGCCCAGCAGGCAAGCCAGCAGCCGCTGCCATTCGCCTCCGCTGACATAGTAGAACCCCCCTAAGGCAACACCTAGCCGGAGTATCAGGCTGCCACCAAACCAGAGCCAGGGCCGAGCGGAGGCCACGCCTCTGCGGATGGTCCACCACAACCCTCCGAAGAAGATGCCGCCGAGCACCAGCCCGGCAACCAGAGACAGCGCCAATATTGCCATATCAAGTGTTTTTTCCATTGTGATTGTCCTCTCGGATAGATTGCTCTTCTTGGGCTACCCAGCGCCAGGCATTCCAACACCCAATGGCCAACCCAGCAGCCAGCAGCGCCAGTGTCCACGAGCGCTCGCCGGGATAGTAACGGTCCAACCACATCCCTAAAGCAACCCCCAAAAGCGTCGGGCCAGCTACCGACCAGCCAATCAGGCCCATCATGCCCAAGCCGCGCCAGATGGGGGGATCCCCTTTGCGCTTTGCTTTCAGCCGCCGCCCTTCTTTTTTGCCTACTTCCTGGCTAAAGGACTCTTGGGCCGCTGTTTTTTTCGGTTCCTGCGCTTTATTCATGGCGATAGGTTAGTAGCTGGTGGACCAGCGAGTTCTCCATTTTGGCCAGCACCGTCCGCATGTTCTTCTCTTGGTCATCCAGGTCGAGGAATTCCCGTTCAACCGCTTCCTGTAGTTTGCCCAAGTCGGCCCCAACGATTGCGTTGCGCACCGAGACGAATACGGTGCTCCCAGTCTTAACCAATACGCCTTCATCGATGGCGATATGGGCCTCGCCCCCTGTTTCCGTTTCATAGGCCAGGATGCCCGGTATCAGCGCGGCTACGCAATCCAGGCGCGCCGGCAACAGCCCAAAGGACCCCTCGCGCGTTTCGGCTACGATGCGCATTACCCCGCCGCAATCCAGCAAGACCCGGAAGGGCAGCAGTACTTTCAAGTGCATCAGGGCTGGATTCATATTTATCTCTTTTGGTGTAAATTCGCTTTACCCCCCAATGGTAGGCAGCAGGGCGGCTGATGCCCCTGCTTCAGCTCGGCCTGTATCTGCCTTGGCTTTAGCCTCATCTATTGTCCCAATCATGTATAAGGCGCTTTCCGGATAATCACTAAACTCGTCCTGCAGGATGCGCTCGCAGCCATCGAGGGCGTCTTCCAGGCTGACGAGCTTACCTTTGATGCCGCTAAATTGCTCGGTTGTATAAAATGGCTGCGTGAGGAATCGCTCCAGCCGACGGGCACGAAATACCACATTGCGGTCTTCCGGCGATAACTGCTCCAAGCCGAGCATGGCGATGATGTCTTTGAGGTCTTCATACTGAGCGAGGGTGCGGCGTATTTCCTGCGCCAGCTCGTAATGCCTTTCTCCGACTATGCCTGGCGTCGCCATTTTCGAACTTGAATTCAGCGGGTCGATGGCGGGGAAAAGCCCCTCGCTGGCCCGCTTGCGCGAAAGGACGATGGAAGCCGAAAGGTGAGAGAAAGTATGCACCGCGGCAGGGTCGGTCAGGTCATCGGCAGGCACATACACGGCCTGGATGGAGGTAATGGCCCCGGTATCCGTATTGGCGATGCGCTCCTCCAGCCGCGACAACTCGGTGCTCATCGTCGGCTGATAGCCCAGGCGAGAAGGCATCTGCCCCATCAAGCCGGAAACTTCCATGCCTGCTTGGATGAAGCGGTATATATTATCAATCAGCAGCAGTACATCGCGGTGTTCGTCATCGCGAAAATATTCTGCCATCGTGAGCGCCACGTGCCCTACGCGGAAGCGGTTTCCCGGCGGCTCGTTCATCTGGCCAAAGACCATCGCCATATTGGGCAGTACGCCGGCCTCTTTCATTTCGCGGTAAAGCTCTTCCCCTTCACGGCAGCGTTCGCCGATGCCGCAAAAGATACTCACCCCCTGGTGCTGCCCGGCCATATTATGGATCATTTCGGTGAGCAAAACGGTTTTGCCTACGCCTGCTCCGCCAAATAAACCAGCTTTGCCGCCGCGCTCGAGCGGCATCAGCACATCAATGGCCTTGATGCCGGTTTCAAAAATTTCCGACTTGACAGAACGCCGGGCCAAGGGCGGCGGATCACCATGAACCGAACGGAATTGAACATCGGTCAAATCAGGCCCCCGGTCAATGACTTTGCCGAAGACATCGAACATGCGGGAGAGCGTCCCCTTGCCCACCGGGGCTTTGAGGGCGTTGCCGGTATCTAGCACAGCCATGCCGCGCGCCAGCCCTTCGGTCGGCGTCAGGGCAATACCCCGCACCCTATGCCGCCCGAGTTGCGATAAGACCTCAATAACGACCCGCCCTTCTTTTCCAGAACGAAGCAAGGTATTAATCGGCGGCAAATGGCCATCGAATTGTACGTCTACGATACTCCCCCTTACGGAAGCTACCACGCCACTGGATTCTCCGCCAACAATAATCCCCTTGTTCATTTCACTCATGATCAAAGACGTTTAGGCAAGAAAAACTAAGCCTGCTAGCTTGTAAAAGCTGAAAGTTAGCAAATAAATTCAACATAAAAACGGGAAAATAGCCAGGTTGACGAAAATCATCCCTGGGTCTCGCCAATAGAGCCCGTCGAGATAGATTGGGCAAAAAACCAGCTTATGCTTACCTTAGCCTTCATGAAACGACTAGCCCATATTACCCTGTTGCTACTGCCTGCCTTGAGCGCCTCTGTTTGCGAATTCCCCTCACCACGGGTAGCAGCGGCTAAGGCCAACCCCGGAGACGTGCCTCTTGCGCGTAAGGCTGATGTACCAGATACGGCCCTCCTGGCAGGCCCCTTCCACTTCATCCCTATCGAACCGGCCCCGCCTCCGGAGCTGCTTCAGGCCCTCACACTGCAGTGTAAACAGGCGGGCAAAGCGATATTGGCTTTTACCAGCCTGCCCGCCCCAGACCGCGCCATCAGCTGTTACATTTACAGCTCTACCGAGCAAAAAGGGCTGCTGCAGCGCAACACCCAACAAGCCCATGCCGATTTTGAGGGGCAAGCGGCGCATATCGTGCTCAATGAACTTTATGCCCGGCAACATAGCGGCAAGGAGAATGCCTTGCTGTTGCGGCGGTTGCTGGGCCCTCCTCAAACCCAAGCGCTGGAAGAAGGCCTGGCGGTTTATTTCACCAACTACTGGCAGGGGCAGGGCTACGCGCATTGGGCAGCGCTCTTGTACCACTCTGGCAACATGGCACCACTCGTGGAAATTTTAGACAATGAGCGCTTCGCCCGCGAATCGGCCCTGGTGATGGGCTGCCTGTCCGCTTCGTTTACGGCTTTTCTCATCGAGCATTGGGGTAGAGATGAATTTCTGCGGCGCTACGCTTCCTGGGAGGCAGAGCAAGCTGAAATAATCACGCTGGAACAGGGCTGGCATCAGTATCTGGCCCAGCAAGGTGCAGCGCATCAAACAACGAAGCCCCGGCCGCCCCTACCCTATCTCCAGGGCTTCAATTTTGCGCATGAAGGCTACGCCATCTACAACGGCTATGGCTCTGCCCTGGCTCGTGAATCACTGGAAAAACAGGCAGCACTGGGCGCTAATGCGGTAGCTCTGGTGCCCTATTCCTACCTGCGCGCCCCCCGGCAGCCAGCCTTCATCCCGGTCGTCAGCCGGGCGGGTGCCGAAACCGACGAGGGCCTGGCGCAAGATGCTTTTACCGCCCGCCGCCTGGGCATGACTACCGTGCTCAAGCCCCAGCTGTGGCTGGGCCGCAACCACTGGCCGGGGGATGTCGAAATGCCACATGAAGCAGGCTGGCAGGATTTCTTCGATTACTACTATCGCTGGATGCGGCACTATGCGCTCCTGGCGGAAATCCACCAGATAGACCTGCTCTGCGTCGGGGTGGAGTTTACCAAAGCCAGCCTGCAAAGGCCAGCGGATTGGCGGCGCCTCATCCGCAAGCTGCGCGGCATTTATTCCGGGCCGCTCACTTATGCCGCCAATTGGGGGCAGGAATTTGAAAACCTGGTCTTCTGGGACGAGCTCGACTATATTGGCCTGAATTGCTACTATCCCCTGAGCAAGCAAGATGAACCATCCGATGAGGAGCTCGCCCTAGCTTTTGGGCAAGTGCTCCAACTAGCCCAAGGCATCAGCACACGCTACGGCAAACCGCTTTTGTTTACTGAAATCGGCTTTACCAGTACGCCTACGCCCTGGAAAGAGCCGCACCGCGACCGCGATGGCTCGCCCTACGACGGCCAGGCACAGGCCCGCTGTTACCGCATCGTGCTGCAGAGCTTACCCGGCCAGGATTGGGTCAAAGGGATCCTCTGGTGGAAGTTCCCTTCTTACCTGAGCCACGGCGGCCCTGGCCAAACGGGCTTTACCCCCAGCAGAAAACCAGCAGAAGACTTACTACCAATCTACTTTGGCCGCAGGGATTGAGCCGGAAATCAATATCTTTGCGCCCTCAAAATTTGGCACTTATGATTCTTTCGGATAAAAAAATAATGGAAGGCATCGAAAAAGGAGAAATCGTCATCGAGCCTTTCCGCCCGGATTGCCTGGGTACTAACTCCTACGACGTCCACCTGGGTAAATGGCTGGCCATGTATAAAGACCACATCCTCGATGCTCGCAAACACAACCCCATCGAGTATTTGGAAATCCCCGAGCACGGCTTTGTGCTGCACCCCAATACGCTCTACCTCGGCGTTACGGAAGAATACACGGAAACCCACCAGGCTGTGCCTTTCCTGGAGGGCAAGTCGAGCGTAGGCCGGCTGGGCATCGATATTCACGCCACCGCAGGTAAAGGTGATGTCGGCTTTTGCAATACCTGGACGCTGGAAATCTCCTGTACCCACCCCGTGCGCGTCTATGCCGGCATGCCCATTGGCCAGCTGATCTATTTCCGCGTAGATGGAGATATCCTCAATTACTACAACCAGAAGGAAAACGCCAAGTACAACCAACGCACCGATAAGCCGGTGGAGAGTATGATGTGGAAGAATAGGTTTTGAGAGGGAGGCAGCCTCAAGATTCAAGCGCGCTGTAGTCAAAGCCAAATTCAATCCGCAGGATATGAAGGCATCGGACAGCTCGGAGGGGGCACGACGCCTGCTATTTCAAACTTAACAGCGCACTAAGCTGGTGCTGGGCTCGTAGCTTTTTTTAAAAATAAATCCGGGGAAAATGAATCAAAAAACAAATTCTCCCGTATAAACTGACGTATAGCTATATGCTCGGGTCTTTTCCAAGCTGGTAGCACCCTGGCTCAACATTAATAAAATCGTAGTCCCAAAATGAAAAAACATGCACTGCTCACGGCGGCCTTGATATCAGGCCTATGCACGCTGCTCTTTAGCCAATCCTTTGATGCTTCTTTCCAGCCTGACGTCAGCCGGCCGGGCGATGTGCGCAGGTTGCTCCTGCTACCCGATGGCCGCTTTTATGCGGCAGGCACCTTTGATTTTGCCAATAAAGCAACGCGAGCCAGCCTGGCCCGTTTTTTAGCCAACGGAGAGCTAGACACCTCCTTCCAACCAGACCTGTCAGACTTTTACATCACGGCCCTCAGCCAGCAAGCCGATGGAAGGATCCTAGCAGGAGGTTATTTCACCGGCCAGGATGCCCCAGGAGGGGTGACCGTGCTGCGCCTGAACATCAATGGTAGCCGAGACTTTGGTTTCCAGGCTGGCTCTGCGCCCAGCGGCAACCTGAATGATATTGCCGTAGAGTCCAACGGCACCATATTGGTGGGAGGCGCTTTTATCAACTTTGCCGGGCAGCCGACCCAAGGAGTAGTCCGGCTGAGCGCCAACGGCAACTTTTTGCAGAGTATCCCGCTGCAAGCTGCCGTGCCGGTCTTTGTCAACCGCCTGCTGGTACAGCCCAATGGGCGCTTCCTGGTAGGAGGGGTAGCCGGGAGCGATGCCTACCTTAGCAATCACCTGCCCAATGGTTCGCCAGTGCCTGGTTTCAGCCTTGGCCTGACCTTGCCCGGCACCACCAACACCCTGGTCGGTATCCGGGACCTGGCCCTGGACAATTCCGGGCGGATCGTTTTTACCGCCAGCACTTTCCTCATCCGCTACGCCGTAGTCGTGCTCAACGCTAATGGCAGCTTCCTGGATTGGGAATATGTCTTCGGCATCCCGATGGACATCGCCATTGATTACAACAACAATATCTTCATAGCCGGCGACTTTGAGGGCGTCAGCAGCATCCATCCCTTCAATACTACAACGGGCCTGCAGCCCTACAATGGGGGGATTGGTGCCGACGGGCTCATCCGCCGGGCGGTTATCCACCCCAATGGTGGCTTTCTGGTAGCCGGCCACTTCAGCGCTTACGATGGGCAGCCATCGCTGAGCCTAAAGCGCCTGTCTCCTTCCGGTGCGCCAATCGCAGGTTTTAATGCCAGCCTGGAACGGCCCGGCCTGGTGCGAGCCATGGTGCGCAGCGGCCAGGATAAATTATACATTGCCGGCGAATTTTCCATGATCGGCAACACATACAGCACTAATGTGGGGCGCATCATGCTGGCCGACGGCTCGCCGGACCCCAGTTTCACCAACCCGGGCATCAGCTATCGCAATGCCATCAATGACCTCGCACTGGATAGCCAGGGCCGGCTGCTGTTGGCTGGCACCAACCACGATAATGCCGATGCCTTGAATGAATCGCCCCTGCTGCGCTTGCTGCCCAGTGGAGCACATGATCCTGCCTTCCAGATTACGCCCACCAACTACCCCATTGGGCGGGTGCGCAAAGTGCTGCCCCTGCCCAATGGGCAAATGCTCGTAGGCGGGGAATTCCACCTGTTCAACCCCAATATCGTCGCGGCACGATTGGTCCTTTTCAATGGCAACGGCAGCCTGAACCAAAATTTTTCTGCCCGCGTGCAAGCTTCCGGCGTATGGGAATTGTACCGCCAGTCGGATGGCAGAATCCTCATCGGCGGAACCAATATCCGGTATGATGGTGCCGCACCGGCTTCCATTATCCGCTTGCAGCCCAATCTGAATCGCGACCTGGGCTTCCAGGCGCCCTCAACTTTGGGCTGCGGCGATAAGCCCTGCCGTTTCACCTTCACCGAACAACCCGACGGCCGAATCCTGGCCGGCGGTGCCTTCGAGTGGGCCGGCGCCGATCCGGAAGCCCGTTTTGGCATCATCAGGATGCTCGCCAGCGGCAATCTCGACGGCAGCTTTAACCTCTCCGGCAGCTTCAGCCCCGCTGAGCCTCATTCCGATGGTGAAGCCCGCAGCCTGCGGCTCTTCCCCAACGGTCAAATCCTGGCGGTAGGCACTTTTGATTCCCTGGGGCTCATGCCTGCCGCAGGGATGGTTATCCTCGCCCCCGACGGCAGCCCGGCTGACGACTTGGGCATGATCACTTTCCAACGCCAGGAGATATTGGATGCGCTGGTGCTGAACAATGATGAATTCCTCATCGCTGGCGTCCTCTTCGATGCGGCCGACCCCCGCCATTCCGGCTTGGCCCTGGTGAGCGGCGCAGCGCCAATCAGGCCTTTTATTGCGGGCAATATCAACAGCAGTTTTGGCAATCCGGTACCTAATGTTGAGCTGAGCATCAGCGGCCAGCCCTCTGCCAATCTACTTACTGGTCAGGATGGCCATTATTACTGGGAAAATGCCCAGGCTGGCCAGAGCTATCTCGTCAGGCCTTTGCTCGACGCCAACCACGGCAATGGGGTCAGCACAATCGACCTCATCCTGATCAACCGGCATATCCTCGGCGTCGAGCCCCTTACTAACCCCTATCGCCTGATCGCGGCTGATATCAACAATTCTCAGTCGATCAGCAGCCTGGACCTGATTGGTATCCAGCGGGTCATCATCGGTATCAGCGAGACTTTTTCCAACAACACAAGCTGGCGCTTTGTGCCGGCGCGCTATGTTTTCCCCCAGGCTGCCAACCCCTGGTTTGAGGCCTTCCCCGAATCCATCACCATCGACAACATGCCGGCTACTGGCGTAGATGATGCCGACTTTATCGCCATTAAAATCGGCGACCTGAACGGCGATGCGGCTTTGCCTTTACAAGCAATCAGTCAACGCTCGGCTTATCGCTTGCTGACCAAGGAGGCTAAAGCCCAGGCTGGCGCCAGCTTTGAAGTGCCCATCCGCCTGGCACCCGGAGAAGAATGGGAAGGCTGCCAATTTACCCTGCAATATGACCCTGCTGCCCTGGAATTGGAAGGCATAGAATACGGCCTGGCGACGGAAGCCTGCTTGGGCTGGCGCTTCCTGAACAAGGGTTGGATCACCGCCAGCTGGATGCGCACGCCTCTGGAAGAAGCCGCCGCGGATATGCCGCTGTTTACCCTGCGCTTCCGCGCCCGGCAAACGGGTGAGCTGAGCCGCTGGCTGAGCATCGGCTCGGGCTTTACCCCAGCTGAAGCTTATGACGAAAGCTTGCGAGCCTACGGGCTCCATCTCGATTTTGAGGGCTTGCAACAAACCACTGGCCTGTCCCTCTTTCAAAACATGCCCAACCCCTTCAAAGGAGAAACTTCTATCGGTTTTGAATTGCCGCAAGCCGGAGAGGCTAGCCTACAGGTCCACGCTCCCAATGGCAGCCTGCTGTACGAGCAACATGGCTACTTCCCGGCTGGCTATCACGAACTGCGGCTGGATGCATCCGCTTTGCCCGAAGGTCTGTTGTTCTATACGCTGCGCACCCAAGGCCAAACTGTCACCCAACGGATGATGGTGATTAAATAGTCCACGGGCAGTGTCACTGCCCGGCTAAAGGCTCCGTGTCAGCGCTTGCCGGCAGAGTAAGCCGGTAAACCAATACGGTGAGCAGCCTCCTGATCGGCCCGTCAAACGGCGAGGTGGTCAGGAGGCTGGATCACAAGTTTAGGCCCAAGATCAAGTCGCAATATTTACCTAACTTTGTGCGGGCAAAAACGTTTACGCGACGATAATTCATGAATCCACGCATCATCTCCGCTGGTGCCGGCAGCGGCAAGACCTACCGGCTCACCGCTGAAATGGTTGACCTGCTGCGGCAAGGCGTGCGGGCCAACGGCATCATCGCCACCACCTTTACCAAGAAAGCAGCGGCGGAATTGCAGGAACGCGTACGGGTGCGCCTCCTGGAAGCGGGCATGAATGAGCAAGCCGACCAATTGGCCAACGCCTTGATCGGCACCGTCCATGGGCTAGGGGTCAAATTGTTGCAGCGCTTTGCCTACGAGGCTGGAGTCTCGCCGGAAGTCAGCATCATCGCGGATGAAGACCAGCAGGTCTTGTTCAACCAATCGCTGGCCAACATCCTGGACAGCGAGCGGGTGAGCCGGATGGAAACCCTGAGCGACCGCCTGGGGCTGAATAAACGGGAGCGCTACGACTGGCGCCAGGAAGTTAAACAAGTGACTGATATCGCCCGGGCCAACGACTTCTCTGACGAAGTACTGGAAAAGAGCAAGCGCCTTTCTTTTGAAAGCTTCCAGCCTTTCCTGGGGCAGCCCGCCTCCAGCCCCAAGGGGCATTTCGAACAAAAGCTAGCTACCTTGCTGGAGGTTACTGCCAGCAGCCTGGAACAGAATGCCGACGAAACCAAGAAGACCCGCGAGGCCGCTGAACTCCTGCGCGAGATGCGGCGCAACCTCAAGTTGCGGCACTGCCTTTACTGGCACGAGTGGGCCAAAATATCCAAGCTGGGCGTAGGCGCCAAAAGCCGGGAGGATGCCGCCGAACTCATCGAATTTGCCCAAAACCATACGGAACACCCCGAATTCCAACAAGATATCCGGGATTTTATCGATGGCATCTTTGATGTCGCCATCGCTGCCATCCAGGAATACAGTCGCTATAAAAAACGGCGCGGCTTGATTGACTACACCGATATGGAAGTGCTGGTGAGCCGGCTGTTAGAAAACCCACAGGTAAAGGCCGTCCTCCAGGAAGAACTGGATTTGTTGATGGTAGATGAGTTTCAAGATACCAGCCCCATCCAGCTGGATATTTTCCTGAAGCTATCCCGCCTGGCCCGCTACTCGGTCTGGGTGGGCGACCCCAAGCAGTCCATTTACGGATTCCGCGGTGCCGCGCCAGAGCTGATGCAAGCCGTCATCACAGCGGGAGGCGGCATCAAGCCAGAGGATATACAAACCTTTTCCTGGCGTTCGCGCCAGGATATCGTCCAGGCTACCAATGCTTTGTTTGTGCGGGCTTTCGCCAACTTACCCCAGGAGCAGGTGGCGCTGGAACCCAAGCGCGGACGCAGCAATGACCCGCCCGAGATGGAAGCCGCCCTGCGGCACTGGCATTTCAAGTTTGAGGGCGAGGGGCGCTTGCCCGGCCGGCCCTGGATGGAGAGCTGCATTGCCTTTAGCCTGAAGCAATTCCTGGATCAGGGCGTATTAGTGGTGCCTAAAGATGAGCCGCAGGCCCGCCGGGCCCGCCCTGGTGATGTGGCCATCCTCTGCCGCTCCAATACAGAATGCCAGATAGTGGCCGAAGCACTGCACCAAGCGGGCCTGCGGGCAGCCATCTCCCGCAGCGGCCTGATTGCCACGGCCGAGGCCA
>CAYSPJ010000036.1:20217-43075 GCA_964432875.1 uncultured Phaeodactylibacter sp.
GCGGGCCTGCGGGCAGCCATCTCCCGCAGCGGCCTGATTGCCACGGCCGAGGCCAAGCTTATCCTGGCCTGCCTGAAGTATATCCTGCACCAATACGACTCCCTTTCAGTAGCTGAAATCTTGCTGCTGGCTAGTGGACAAAATATCGAGGACATCATCGAAAGCCGCCTGGAGTATCTCGACAAATTCGAGGCGGAAGGCTGGGCCGCCGGGCAATGGGCCGAAGAGGATGCCTTCATCCGCTCTTTGAACGAATTGCGCGGGCAGACCATCGAGCTGTCCAGCTCGGAGATACTGGACTTGCTGCTGGAAGAGCTCGGCCTGCGCCGCACCATCTCCAGCTGGGGTAAAGAACAGCAGCGGCTCGATAATGTGGAGGTGCTCCGCCAATTGGCCGGGCAATACGAAGATGCTTGCAACCGCTTGCATACCGCTGCCTCGCTAGGGGGCTTCCTGCTGTGGCTGGCTGATTTGGAAAATAAAAAACTGGACATGCAAGGCTCCGGTGAAGGGCCCGATGCCGTCAATGTATTGACTTACCACAAGAGTAAAGGGCTGGAGTGGCCTATCGTCATCTGCCATAGCCTGGAAGGCAAATTGCGTGCGGAGGTATGGGGCATCGGCCTGATCGCCGAGAGTGAAATCGTTGATTTGGACCGGGTGCTGGCCAACCGCTGGCTGCGTTACTGGGTCAACCCTTATGCCGACCAGGATCGCAATACCCTACTGGAGGAACGCCTGAAAGATAGCCCTGCCAGCCAACATGCCCGCAAGCAAGCGCTGGAGGAAGAAGCCCGCCTGCTTTATGTGGGCCTCACCCGCGCCCGCGACTACCTCATCCTGCCTTCCCGCCCACAGCCGACCCGCTGGCTCAACCGGGTGTGGCACCAGGGGCAGGAAGACCTCCCGACCCTCGATCCTGATTCCGGCGAGAGCCCCTGGGAATGGAATGGCGAAACACTGATGATTAAAACGGAGATTTTTACTTATCCTGCCAGCTTCCCCCCCGCCGTGCCCGAGGAGGCACCAGCCTATTTCCTGGAAGAACGAGCCGGCAAAGAAATGCATCAACCCTTCGACATCGACCTCGGCAAAGAAAACTTTAGCGAAGAGGTGCGGCCCCGCATCGGTCAGCTATCCACTTACGGCAGACCGCTCTCTCTGCCCGAGGGCACTGACCTCTACGCCGCCGCCAAGGCAGCTAAAGCCTTCCTCATTGCCGACCGACAGGCATACCAGCCAGCTGAACGCCTGCAAATGGCCCAGGGGTTCGTCAAGCGCTATGGGCTGGGTGAGGCAAACCCGCAGGAGTTCATCCAGCAGGGCGATGCCTGGAGCGCATTCTTGGCACAGCAGTTCAAGGCTGGCCATATCCACCGCAAGTACCCCGTCCGCTATCTGCACCACGGCCGATTGTTTAACTCGATCATAGATTTTATATTGGAAACCGAACAAGGGCTTATCGTGATTCAAAACAGCGGCTTCGAGGAAAATGATACGGCTAAAATGCGGCAACGGGCCCTCCAAAACCTGGGGACTTGGTGCTACCTCAGCCGCCTGGCCCTACTAAGCCACTTTAAAAAGCCGGCCGTGCGCACTTTCGTCAATTTTGTCCTGAGCGGCACTTTGGTGGAAGTGGAGGCTAAAAACGAGTAGCACACAAATCGCTTTTCTACTAACAATCACTCCGAGCCGACAAAAACAGGGGGGCTTCTTGCTGAAAAGTAGGGGGAAAGCGGCTAAATTTGTGTCCTGGCATTGGCAAGCTATTTTCTCTGATTAAAAATCCAGCCCTAGGTTGCTTAGAACAAATCATGCTGCCAACCCATTTACCATTAGATTACATGATTACGCCATAAATAAAGTTTCCAATCATGAGGTTTCTATCTACACTTGTATCTTGCCTGTTTGCCCTTTCCATCTTGCAGGCCCAACCCAATAATTTCTGGACCGATGTGGAGGAAAGCCGGGTGCTCCTGCCCGCCGGCTCAGAGGTCATGGTCAATGCCCACAAATACCGCACGCTGGCACTGGATTATGAAAGCTTTAAAAGCGCGCTGCGCCTTGCCCCGCTGGAATACACTGCGGCGGCGGCCAACCCGGCCCACATCAGCCTGCCTATGCCCGATGGGAGTATGCATCAATTCAAAGTAGTGGAATCTCCGGTGATGGCCCCGGAGCTGGCAGCGCGCTTCCCGGGCATCAAATCTTTCCAGGCCTATAGCTTGGACAACCCATTGGTCAGCGCTCGCTTCGACTTTTCGGTCAATGGCCTCATCGCTTCCATCCTTAGCCCGGAAGGGCGCATTTTTATCGAGCCCTATGCCAGCAAGCAGACGAGCTTTTACTTTTGCTACAACTCGCGCGATTTGACCGTGAATGATCTGCCGCCCTTTGCTTGCGGCTATGACGATTTCATCGACGAAGAGCTGAACCGGGATGAAATGCTCCAAGCTTCCGAAACGGCGATTGGCTTCCGCAACAACGAGCTGGTCCCTTTACGCACCTATCGCCTGGCGCTGGCCTGCACGGGTGAATATGCCCAGCAGAAAGGCGGCACGCTGGAGTCGGTACAAGCCTCCTTCAATACTGCGGTCAACTTAGTCAACCAGATTTTCGTACTGGAGAACGCCGTACGCCTGGAGCTGGTGCCCCAAAACCACCTGCTCATCTTCCTCGACCCGATGACCGACCCTTATGTCAGCTCCAATAATGGTGGGTCTTTGCTGGGGCAAAATACCGCAGTGATCAACGGCATCATCCCCCCTGCTTTTTACGACCTGGGGCATGTGTTTACTTCCGGCTGTACGGATGTGGGCGGTGTGGCCGGAGGCACCATCTGCTCTGCAAATAAAGCGCGGGGCGTCACTTGCCACTATACCAACAACCTGACCCATATCGTCACGCGGGTATTGGCGCATGAAATTGGGCATCAATTTTCCGTAGGCCACAGCTGGAACACTTGCCCGGGCGCCGAGCAGCAGCATGCCTCCGGTTCGGCTTTTGAGCCAGGCAGCGGCAGCACTATCATGTCTTACCAGGGTTCTTGTGGGGCCAACAACAACATCTCTGGCCCGGCGGGCGTATATTTCAATATCGGCTCGATTGAGACCTTCACCTTTTTCGCCCGCCAGAGCGGCGGTTCGACCTGCGGCGAAACTTCTACTCCGGGAAATAATCAGCCCGTAGTGACTCTGCCTTACGCCAATGGTTTCCAGATCCCCATCAGTACGCCATTTGAGTTGAGTGCCGATGCTTATGACCCCGACGGAGACGAATTGACGTATTGCTGGGAGCAATACGACCTGGGGCCTTCCACTGATTTGGGCAGCCCTTTTCTCGATGCCCCAATCTTTCGCTCTTTCAACCCCGTCAGCAGCCCCACCCGCGTCTTCCCCCGCTTGAGCAAAATCATTGCCTCCACCTATGATAACGAGGAGGTGCTGCCTACTTATAGCCGCAACCTGACCTTCCGCTGCGTAGTGCGAGATAACAACCCCGTGGCTGGGGGCGCGGCCTGGGAAGAGGTGAGGTTCCGCGCTGATGAAACCGCTGGCCCCTTCGTGGTGCTACTCCCCGATACCAGCGCAGTGACCTGGAAAGTCGGCGAATATCAGGAAGTGCGTTGGGATGTAGCCAATACGACTAACAACCGGGTCAAGTGCTACTATGTAAATATCAAGCTATCCGTAGATGGCGGACAGACCTATCCTTACACCCTGTTGGCTAATGCCCCCAACAATGGCTCTGCTTTCGTGACGGTACCAGATGCCGTATCCAGTGCTGCCCGCATCCGGGTAGAAGCTGCCGACAACATCTTTTTTGACATTTCCAACCGCAACTTCCGCATCGAAGCAGCCACCGAGCCTGGCTATGCTCTAGAGGTAAGCCCGGCAGCCATCCCGCTTTTCTGCCTGCCTGGCGATGAGCTTTCCCTTGAGATCAATACCACCGCTATACTCGGATACGACAGCCTGATTACCCTGGGCCTGCTGGGTAATCTGCCGTCTTCTGCCTCTTATGCTTTTGGGCAGGAACAACTACTGCCCGGCGAAAGCACTACCCTGTCGATTGATATGGGCAATTTCATCGGCCGGGATACGCTCCGGCTGCAAGTGCAAGCCATCGCGCCAGGGCTAGACACGGCCTACCGCCAATTGTACGTCATCGCCCTGTCGTCCGATTTTTCAGACCTGGCCTTGCAAGAACCGGCTGACGGCACCAGCGGGATACTTTTCTCCACGGGCTTCAACTGGGCAACCGCCGCCGGTGCGGATACTTACGACTTTCAACTGGCTACGAATCCGGCATTCAACGATGCCAGTATCGTTAATGCCAGCGGGCTTGCGCAAGGCAGCTATACCCCCACAACCCTTTTCCAGCCCAACGAGCTCTACTACTGGCGCGTGCGCCCCATCAACGAATGCGGCCCGGGCGAATGGCTGGACCCCTTCGCCTTCCAAACGGCTACCGTTGATTGCGCTACGGATGGTGCCACGGACTTGCCCATCAGCCTGTCCAACAGCCCTAATACCAAAATCTCCCGCATCTTCGTAACCTCAAACGGCATCATCAATGATTTGAATATCAAGAACCTGGAGGTGACCTTCCAGCCGGTAAACAGCTTGCGCATCACCTTGGTCAGCCCGGCGGGCACCGAGGCTATCCTTTACAACCGGAACTGCCTGAACACCGGCCTGGTGCGATTGAGCTTTGACGATGAAGCGCCGACTGGCATCTTCTGCCCGCCGAGCAACAACGCGCCGATGCGGCCCGTGGAAGCGCTCTCTATCTTTGATGGCGAGAACACCTTTGGCGAATGGCAGCTCAAGGTCCAGGTAGTTACCAGCGGCTTTGGCGGCGGTTCTATTAAAAACTGGAACCTGGAATTCTGTGCCGCGCTGACGCCCACGCCTCCCCTTACTGTGCGCAACGAAACCCTGCCCGTACCGCCAGGCCAATCCAATACCCTAACCAAAAATTTCCTGGAAACCCAGGATGAAAATGCTGCGCCCGAGCAGTTGACCTACACCCTGGTGCGCCCGCCCGCCCACGGCCAGCTTTATCGCCTCAGCCAGAACAACGAACCGCTGCTAGCCGGCGCCAAGTTTTCTCAGGCCACCATCAACACCTTCAACCTGGCTTATGTACACGACGGCAGCGATACTCAAGCGGATAGCTTCACCTTTGTAGTTGAAGATGGCGAAGGTGGCTGGATACCCACACAGGTGTTCCATATCGCTATTGACGAGGATGCGGTAGTCAATACTCAGGAACTAGCCACCCAAAATGGCATCAGCCTGTTCCCCAATCCCGCCAAAGACATGGTGACGATTGGCTTCCTGCAGCCCGTTAGCGGGTTTGCTGAGGTGCGCTTCTTCAACCTGCAAGGGCAGCAAGTGCAGCAAGGGCGTTTTATTGAAGGCGGCAATTATTTACAAGTAAGTACGGCGGCATTGCCCTCGGGCATTTATTTCGTACAAGTGCAGGGTGCGGAAGGGCACTACGTGCAAAAACTCGCGGTACAACGGTAACGGCAAATTTGAGCAAGGCTGGCTTGAGGCGGCCTCATCATGGCGGAATTGCATTTCGATGCCGCACTAAAGAGTGCGCATTTGTCGCATGATGATGTGCCATTTTTTGAATTGATCAACGCTTGCTTTCGCTTTACTGCTTCATTCCGTTCAGCTGGGATGTCGCTTTGTTCCATTAGAGACCGCCTCAGCCAGGCCAAGGAACTATGATAGCATAAACTAAGAGGTAAAGCCAGGCCCCAGCAGATTTTCGGGCCCGGCTTTCACTTAGTGTCTGTTTTTATAGCTCGATAGCTGCGTTACGCTCGGCACCAAAATCCTCGCGACTTCAGCGTGGGGCCCTTATCCCACGCTTCGTGGAGTAAACTCCGGTTTTGGGGCCTTCGCAAGCCTTGCTCTCGAACGCTAAAAGAGCAGACACTCGACTAAATAGGGCATTCGTTAAAACAACCAACAAACGGCAACCATTGGGTTAAACCAAATTTTCTCAGCTATGAAATTCATACTACTCCTTCTCCTCAGTGTGCTATGCCTTGGGCAAGTACAAGCGCAACAAAATTTCTGGTCTGAAGACGGCAGCCGCACCCTCTCCGGCCAACAATTTCAAGAGCGGCACTTCAAGGTTGACCACTACCGGGCCCTCGCCCTCGACCTGGCAGGGCTGCAAGCTGCGCTACAGGCCGCCCCCCTGGAAACGGAAATGACGGGTAGCAGCCCGGTGGAATTACTCATGCCCATGCCCGATGGCAGCATGAAGCGCTTCAGCGTTGTCGCTTCCCCCGTAATGGCCCCCGGCTTGGCAGCCCGTTATCCTGCTATCAAAACCTATAAAGGCTGGAACCCCGAACGCCCTAAAGAAACCATCCGCTTTGGTTTTGGCCCCCAGCAAGGGTTTTATGCCACCATCCTTGCCGCAGAGGGCGCGGTGTATATCGATGGCTTCAAGCAAGGCGGCAATAGCCATTACCTGGCTTACTTTGTGGCTGACAACGCCGCGCCGGAGCTGCGCGCATCTTTCACCTGCGAGCTTGATGAAGCGCACCAATACGCGCAGGAACCTGGCATTTACCAGGGCGAGCAGATCGAAACCCGCAGCCCGGTGGAGCAGGAAGGCGTCTTGCATACTTATCGGCTCGCGATGGCCTGTACGGGCGAGTATGCCCAGTATCACGGCGGCACCAAAGCAAGCGTACTCGAAGCCATGGTGCTCAAAGTCAACCGCCTGAATCAGGTATTTGAACGCGATTTGGCGATACGCGCCGAGCTAGTCGAGCATAATGATACCATCATCTTCCTGGACCCCGCGACAGACAACCTCACCAATGGCAACAGCGGTACGCTGCTGGGCGAAATTAGTTCCATTATCAATGCCCGTATCGGGATAACCAACTACGATTTCGGCCATGTGTTGAATGTACACAATGACTTCGTCGGCAATGGGGTGGCTATCCTCAGCTCTGTTTGCAGCCCTTTCAGCAAAGCCATGGGTGTTTCGGGTATCGCTGTCCCTCAGGGTGACCCCTTCGTCATCGACATCATCGCCCATGAGATGGGGCATCAGTTTGGGGCTACCCACACCATGAACGATTGCCAAAACGTAGAGTCCTCAACCTCCTACGAGCCGGGCAGCGGCGTCACGATCATGTCTTACGCAGGCATTTGCCAAGCCTCCAATAATGTACAAAACTTCACCGAGGACTTCTACCACTCCGCATCCATCCAGCAAATCCTGGCCTTTACCCGGGAAGGCAGCGGAGTGGGCTGCGCAGTAAAAACCCCCACTGGCAATTTGGCGCCGACGGTGGCGGTGCCGACCCTCACGGGCACCTTCATCCCGATCAACACCCCTTTTGAGCTGACTGCCAGCGCAACCGACCCCGAAAATGATGCCCTGACTTATGCCTGGGAACAGTTTGACCTGGGGCCGAATGATGTCGGGCTGGGCAGCCCGCAGGGGAATAGCCCGCTGTTCCGATGCTTTCAGCCAAGCGCCAGCCCCACCCGCGTCTTCCCTCGGCTCGACAAAATCGTGTCCAACAGCTTCGATGTCTCGGAAGTGCTGCCAACTTATAGCCGCGACCTGACCTTCCGCTGTATCGTACGGGACAACAACCCCGGCGGCGGCAATGTAAGCTGGGCCGAACTTCGCTTCAAATCGGACCAAACCGCAGGCCCTTTCCGCGTGACCCAGCCCAATGCCAGCAACATCGATTGGAAAGTGGGCGAATACCGGGAAATCACCTGGGATGTAGCCAATACCGATAACCCGCGGGTACGCTGCTTCCGGGTGAATATCAAGCTTTCGACGGATGGGGGCTTCACCTATCCGCACACCCTCCTGGAAGGGGTACCCAATATCGGCAGCGCATACATTACGGTGCCTAACGTCTTGACCAACAGCGCCCGTATCCGGGTAGAAGCAGCTGACAATATCTTCTTCGATATTTCCGATGCCAACTTTGCCATTGCCGAACCGACGGTGCCCGGCTATGCGATGACGGCCTCACCGGCAATCATCAGGCCGGCCTGCCTGCCTGAGCCGACGGAGATCCTCATCACTACCGAATCGCTGCTGGGTTTTGATGAGCCCATCAACCTCTGGTTGGAAGGTGGGCTGCCCACCGAGGCTAGCGTGAGCTTTGCCGATAACCCCATACTGCCCGGCCAAACTACAACTATGATGATTGACTGGGGTACTTTCGTCAACGATACCTTCCGCCTGCAAATCGTGGGCACTACCACCAGCTTTGACACCACCTACCGCTTCCTCGAGCTAGTGACGGTTTCCAATGATTATTCCGGCCTGGCGCTCTTGCTTCCCGAAGATGGCACCAGTGACATCGTTTTATCCACGCCTTTCAGTTGGACGAGCGTGGCCGATGCCGACCGCTACGACTTTGAGCTGGCTACCAAGCCTAGCTTTGGCCCAGCCAATATCTCCAGCGCCAACGGACTGACGGTTACCAACCATGCCCCCAATGTGCTGCTGGACGAAAACCAGTTGTACTTCTGGCGCGTACGCCCGGTCAACGAATGCGGCCCGGGCGAGTGGCTGCCCCCCTTCGCCTTCCGCACCGCTGCCGTTGACTGTGCAGACTTCAGCGCTAATGATGTACCCATCAGCATCGCCAATGCCGCCGGCACCACGCGGACCTCCAAAATCTTCGTGCCCACCAGCGGCATCATCAACGATCTCAACCTGAGAGATGTAGAGGTCACTTTCCAGCCAGTGAGCAGCATCCGCATGACACTGATCAGCCCCGCGGGCACCGAGGTACGGCTCTACAATCTGAATTGCCTGAACACCGGCCTGATCCGCCTGGGCTTTGACGACGAGGCGCCCACCGGTATCCTCTGCCCACCCAGCAATAACGCGCCGGTACGCCCCAACCAGCCGCTCTCGGCTTTTGATGGCGAAAATACCTTTGGCGAATGGCAGCTCCGCACCCAGGTAGTCAGCAGCGGCTTTGGCGGCGGCGGCGCCTTTCAGCGCTGGAACCTCGAATTCTGCGCGGCGCTGACCCCCGAAGCACCGACGCTCATCACTAATGAAACGCTAGAGGTACCACCCGGCCAATCCAATGTGATTACCAATACCCTGCTGGAGGTAGCTGACGGCGGCTCCAACCCCGATCAAATCACATACACCATCCTCACCCCGCCAGCTCACGGGAAGCTCTTCCGCACTAGCCTCAATGAGGAGCTGGTGGCGGGCAGCCGCTTTTCGCAAGGCACCATCAATACTTCCAACCTGGCCTACCTCCACGACGGCAGCGAAACCCAAAACGATAGCTTCACCTTTATCGTGGAAAACAGCCAGGGCGGCTGGATACCGACCCAGGCCTTCAATATCGTTATCGACGAGGATGCCGTGGTGCAAACGCAGGAGATTACACCCCAAAACAGCATCAGCCTGTTCCCCAACCCCGCTAAAGAGCAAGTGACGATTGGGTTCCAACAGCCCGTCAGCGGGCTGGTAGAGGTGCGCTTCTTCAACCTTCAGGGCCAACTGGTGCAACAGGGGCGCTTTGCAGAGGGTGGCAATTTATTACCAGTGAGTACTGCGGCATTGCCCGCGGGCATTTATTTCGTACAAGTGCAGTGTGCGGAGGGACATTTTGCACACAAGCTCGCCGTGCAGCGGTGATGGCTTTTATTGACTTTTTTTGCTTTGACAATTTTTGTGGGCACTAGAGGCTAAGCGCCTGCAAGGAGCATTTGTCGGCTGGCCCCGTGGAGTAGCGCGATATACTCCCCAGGGCTGGCTTCCACCAGCGAAAGCGCACACAAATTGTCAAAGAGCCACTTTTTTTTTTGACAACCCCCAAAAAAGCCGTTATTTTCCGGTCTAAATCAAATAAACTATTGAGTATGAAATACTTTTTTACTTTTCTCCTTAGTGCGCTATTGCTCGGCAATATGCAGGCACAGCAAAGCTTCTGGACCGATGTAGAAGAAAACCGCATCGCCCTGCCGCCAGGCAGCGAAGTGGACATCAACGCCAGCAAATACCGCACCCTGGCACTGGATTTCCAGGGTCTGACCAGCGCGCTGCGCCAAGCGCCCATGGAGTATACGCCGGCGGCGTCTCAACCTATTCAGATTGTGCTGCCTCTGCCCGATGGGCGCATGGAAATCTTTGAGGTCGTAGAATCGCCGGTGATGGCGCCGGGGCTGGCTGCCCGCTATCCAGATATCCGCTCCTTCCAGGCCTATGGCACGACGGATCGAATGGCAAATGCCCGTTTTGACTACTCGCCCCTGGGCTTCCATGCTTCGATCCGTACCCCGCAGGGCACCGTATTCATCGAACCTTACGCCAGCGGGCAGCGGCAGTACCACATCAGCTATTACCGCAGCGACACGCACGCCCATAATCCGCTGGGCTTGGCTTGTGGGTTTGATGAAGAGGAAGACGTCCCTTTCGAAGCCATCCAGCCGGCCATAGAGCAGCAGGCCATTGCCTTCCGCAATAACGAGCCCGTGCCCTTGCGCACTTATCGCCTGGCGCTGGCTTGCACGCGTGCGTACGCCTCCCAAAAAGGGGGTACCCTAAGCAGCGTCATGGCTTCCTTTAACACGGCGGTCAACCTTGCCAATCAGATTTTCATCCTGGAAGCTTCAGTGCGCACTCAGCTCATCGAAAATAACGACACCCTTATCTTCCTCAATGCGGCTACCGACCCCTACCAGGATATCAACCAGGGCCGGGAGTTGTTGGGTCAAAACCCCGGCGTGCTCAACAGCTACGTAGGAGCCGATGCCTATGATATCGGCCACGTGTTTACCGCCGCCTGTAGCGATGTGGGTGGAGTGGCTAGCCTCGCCTCTGTATGCACTTCCAACAAGGGTAGAGGGGTGACTTGCCACTACAACAACAATATCGCGACCATGGTCTCCCAGGTTTATGCCCATGAGGTGGGCCATCAGTTCAATTGCGGCCATAGCTGGAACAACTGCCCTAACTCCCTGGATCAATTATCGGTTGAAAACGCCTTTGAGCCGGGTAGCGGCAGCACGATTATGTCTTATGCCGGCTCTTGCGGCGCTGCCAATAATATCCAAAACAGCTCCGATGTTTACTACAATATCGGCTCGCTGGAGGACTTCATCGCTTTCAGCCGCGAAGGTACCGGCGCTACTTGTGGTGAAGTGACTTTCCCCGGCAACCGCGCTCCAGAGGTCGTTTTGCCTTACCAAAATGGCTTTTTCATCCCCATCAGCACCCCCTTTGAACTGACGGCTGAGGCTAGCGACATAGATGGCGATGACCTTACCTACTGCTGGGAGCAATACGACTTGGGCCCGGTGAGCCCAATTGGCAGCCCTTCCCTGAATGCCCCGATTTTCCGCTCGGCACCGCCTACCTCCGAGCCTATCCGGGTATTCCCCAGCTTGTTCAAGATTGTCAACAACTTGTCCAACAACAACGAAATACTGCCCACTTACAACCGCGACTTGACCTTCCGCTGTACGGTACGCGATAACAACCCGGAAGCAGGCGGCGCGACCTGGGCTGAAGTGAAATTCAAAGCCGACCAAACCGCCGGCCCCTTCCTCGTCACTGCCCCCAACACTGCTGATGTATCCTGGAAAGTAGGCGAATACCAGGAAGTCACCTGGGACGTGGCCAATACCACCAATAACCGCGTGCGCTGCAACTATGTCAATATCAAGCTCTCTACGGATGGCGGCTTTACTTACCCCATCACCTTATTGGCTAATGCGCCTAATACGGGCTCGGCCTTCGTGAGCGTGCCAGATGCCGTGACGAGCACTGCACGCATCCGGATTGAGCCGACCAACAATATCTTTTTTGATATTTCCGATGCCAATTTCCGCATCGAGCCAGCTGTAGAGCAAGGCTTTGCCGTGAGCGTGTCCCCGGCTTCGATCCCCCTATATTGCGTAGCGGGCCAACCACTGGTTTTTGACATAGAAACCGCCGCGCTGCTCGGCTATGACAACACCATCACCCTCTCTCTAATCGGAGCTTTGCCAACCAACACCACCTATCTCTTTGCCAACGAAGAGCTCTTGCCAGGCCAAAGCACGACCTTGAGCATTGACTTTGGCCCGTATGCCACCCGCGATACGTTCCGGCTTCAGGTGCAGGCAGAAGGCCCCGGCCTGCCCCCTGCGCTGCGCGATATTTATTTCATCGCGCTTTCCAACGATTTTTCTGCCCTGCAACTGCTCCAACCAGCTGACGGCACCTCAGATATTACCCTCTCAACCAGTTTTTCCTGGACAGCGGTGCCGAATGCCGACCGCTATGACTTTGAGCTAGCCACCAAAGCCAGTTTTGGCCCGGCAGTCATCTCCAGTACTAATGACCTATTGACTACCAGCCATACGCCAAATGTATTGCTGGACGAAAACCAGTTGTACTTCTGGCGCGTACGCCCGGTCAATGAATGCGGCCCGGGCGAGTGGCTGCCCCCCTTCGCTTTCAGCACCGCGGCCGTTGATTGTGCAGACTTCAGCGCTAACGATCTGCCCGTCAGCATCGCCAATGCCGCAGGTACCACGAGGACCTCCAAAATCTTCGTGCCCACCAGCGGTATCATCAACGATCTCAACCTGAGAGATGTAGAGGTCACTTTCCAGCCAGTGAGCAGCATCCGCATGACACTGATCAGCCCCGCGGGCACCGAGGTACGGCTCTACAATCTGAATTGCCTGAACACCGGCCTGATCCGCCTGGGCTTTGACGACGAGGCGCCCACCGGTATCCTCTGCCCCCCCGATAATGGCGCGCCGGTACGGCCCAACCAGTCGCTCTCCGCTTTTGATGGCGAAAACACCCTTGGCGAATGGCAGCTCCGTACCCAGGTAGTCAGCAGCGGCTTTGGCGGCGGCGGCTCCTTCCGGAGCTGGACCCTGGAGTTCTGCGCCGCGCTGACGCCCGAATCACCAGCGCTCATCACCAATGAAACCCTGGAGGTGCCCCCGGGCGAATCCAATGTGATTACCAATACCTTGCTGGAGGCAGCCGATGGGGCCTCCAACCCCGATCAGATCGTTTATACCATCCTCACGCCGCCAGCTCACGGGCAGCTTTTCCGCACTAGCCTCAATGAGGAGCTGGTAGCGGGCAGCCGCTTCTCGCAGTCTACTATCAACGCCTTCAACCTGGCGTATATACACGACGGCAGCGATACCCAAAGCGATAGTTTTACCTTCATCGTGGAAAATAGCCAGGGCGGCTGGATACCAACCCAGACCTTCAACATCGCCATCGACGAGGATGCGGTGGTAAACGTGCAGAGTGTGCCCCTTGCCAACGGCATCACCCTCTTCCCCAACCCCGCTCAGGACAAGGTGCAAATCCGTTTCCAAAGCAGCATCCCTGGCCAGGCTAATGTCCGCTTGTTCAACTTGAACGGCCAGGAAATACTGAGCCGCCGCTTCGCTGATACGAGTGCGCCGCTGGAACTGAGCACCGCTCAATTGCCAGTGGGCTTGTACTTCGTCAGCGTACAGACCGAAGCGGGATATTATACGGAGAAGCTCGTCATACAGAAGTAAGCCCTCGCGGCTACGCCCCTCACTACTCCCCTGCGCCTTTCGCGGTGCAGGGGAGTTTTTTTTGGTAGGGGTGCCTGGCGGGCTGCTGGATTGATTGGCAACAAACAAAGAAAGCCCTCTCCAAAGAAACATTTTAGCCTGCGATAATCCTCTCAATAAGCCTGATCATGCTTCACAATAGCTCCCCAGCCTTGCTCACTACACCCCCCTCCTATTCCCATAGACCAGGATGTGCAAGCGAGTGGTAAAGCGAAAGCCGTGCACTTTGCACACCTCGATGAGCCAGCTTTGTTTTTCGGCCAGGCTGGGGCCGGAGGTGCCTTCGGGCATGAGGTAAACCTTTTCTGCCGGGATGGCGTAGCGCTCGATGAGCCCAAGCACCTCCTCCAAGTCGGCGGGCTGAGCGACGACGAATTTGAAGTGGGCCTTGGGGCTGTGGGCAAAAAAGCGGTAGGGGCCGGCCTTTTCGCGCAGCTTCTTCGGATTATTAGAATTGGCGAGCTTGGGCGATACGTTGTACTGGCTGATGCGGGCGTCGAAAGCGGGGGTGGGGGCAATAGTGCCGTTGGTTTCCACTTCGAACCAATAACCCGAGCCCAGCTCCGCCATCAGGGTGGTGAGCTGCTCTTGTTGCATCATGGGCTCTCCGCCAGTGAGCACCACATTACGGCAAGGGTATTGCTGCACCAACTGAGCCACTTCCGTTACGGGCAATTCTGCCACCACTTCCTTGATATCAAATTTCTCGTAGCCGGGCAGGCGGTCGTTGAGATGGGCAAAGCGGGTGCCCTGCCAGTTCCAGGTATAGTCCGTATCGCACCAGATACAGTGGAGGTTGCAGAGGGAGGTGCGCACGAAGATGCTGGGCAGGCCCAGGTTTTTGCCCTCGCCCTGGATGCTGAAGAAGATTTCCGGCTCGTCTCCCGGTTTGGCGATTTTGATGGTCATTTTTTTGTAGTTGAATAAGGATAGAACCGGATTTCGGCGCTGGTAGTTCAAGGCATCTATGGAAGCCCTGAAGCCCGAGCTGCTGTTGCCGAAAAAAAACGGAGGTCTAAATATTAGCAATGATACACGGAGCCGAGACCCAATGCGGTGGATGAAAAGTACGTGATCATCAAACTAACCCCAGCCCCCGCCGCAGAAACAACCACTGCTGAATCCCGCCGCGAGCCGCCAGGAACAGGAGTAAAGCCAGCCACAAACCGTGGTTGCCCAGTGGCTGGGCCGCCCAATAAGCCAACACGAATACCCCGAAGGCCAGCAACATGCTGTTGCGCATGGCGCGGGAAGCGGTCAGGCCGATATAGATGCCGTCCCAGATATAGCAAGGCGTGCCGGCCAGCGGCAGGATGGCCATCCACAGCAGAAAGGGGCGGGCAGCTTCCAACACCTCCGGCTGATTGGTAAAAAGACGCAGCAGATGCGGCCCGAAGCCCCAATAGGACAGGCTAAAGAGCAGCGCCAGTCCCATCCCCCAGGCAAAAGACAGGCGGATGGCGCGGCGGGTCCGGGCATCATCGCCAGCGCCCCGATACTTGCCCACCAGGCTTTCCGAGGCATAGGCAAAGCCATCTACCCCATAAGACATCCAGTTGAGGAATTGCAGCAAGATGACGTTCACGGCCAGAGCCATCTCGCCAGCGGCCGAGGAACGGCTGTAGAAAAAGCCAAAGGCGAGGGTGAGGAAAAGGGTGCGGATAAAAATATCGGCATTCAGCCGCAGGAAGCGCCGCAGCGCCCCCCAGTGCAGGATAGCTTCCCGCCGGACGTGCGCCAGCAGCTGCGGGTAGCGATAGAAAACCAGGCCGATGGCCAGCAGCAGCCCGCTATACTCGGCGATGACCGTGCCATAAGCCACCCCTGCTACGCCCATGCCCCGGGCTTGTACCAAATAGATGCTCAGGCTGATGTTGATGACGTTGACTACCAGCGTGAGTAGCAGGGGGTAAATGGCATTTTGCAGGCCGAAAAACCAGCCCATGAAGACGTAGAGCCCCAGGGTAGCCGGCGCTGCCCACACGCGGATGTAGAAGTACTCGGCGATGAGCGGCTGCTGTTCAGCACTGGCATTCATCAAAAAGAAGCTCACTTGCCCCAGCGGCTGTTGCAGCAGCAAGATGCTCCCGGCCACCGCCAACACGATCAGCAGGGCTTGCCCCAGTATCTGCCCGATATCCGCCTCGGCACGCCGCCCGAAGGCCTGGGCCGTCAGCCCGGTAGTGCCCATACGCAGGAAGCCGAAATTCCAATACAGAAAATTGAAAATCATGCTGCTGATGCCCACCGCGCCGATGTGTAGTTCCGACAAACGCCCCATCAGCGCCGTATCCACGCTGCTGAGCAGGGGCACGGAGACGTTACTGATGATATTGGGTATGGCCAGGCGCAGGATCTCTTTATTCATGGCGGGCAAATTAGGCATTAATGCTGAAAAGCTTACCTTTAGGCGGCTGATTACCGTTCGAAAAATTGATCAACACCGCAATCTCATGCCTAGCTTACTCATCCACAACATCAAAGCACTGGTGCAAGCCACAAGGCAAGCCCGCCCCTTTATCGCGGGTGAAGCCATGCAAGAGCTGCCCTTACTCGAAAATGCTTTCCTCTTGTGCCAGGATGGCATCATCCATTCTTTCGGCCCCATGGCGGAATGCCCGCAGCGGGCTGACGAGATAGTGGATGCCAGCGGCAAGATGGTTTTCCCAAGCTGGTGCGACAGCCATACCCACCTGGTTTTTGCCGCCAGCCGCGAGGCCGAATTCGTGGCTCGCATCAAAGGGCTGAGCTACGAGGAAATCGCCCGGCAGGGCGGCGGGATCCTCAACTCGGCGCGCCGCTTGCGCGAGACACCAGAGGAAACCCTGCTGGCTAGCGCATACGAGCGACTTCAGGAGATACAGGGCTACGGCACCGGTGCCGTGGAAATCAAGAGCGGCTACGGGCTGAATACGGAAAGCGAGCTGAAGATGCTGCGCGTCATCCGCTCCCTCAAGGAGTTGGCGGGCATGCCCGTCAAAGCTACCTTCCTCGGCGCTCATGCGCTGCCGCTGGAATACGGCGATGATCGGGAAGGCTATCTGCGGCTGCTCATCGACGAGATGCTGCCGCGCATCGCCGGGGAAGGCCTGGCAGACTATATCGACGCCTTCTGCGAAAAGGGCTTTTTTTCGGTGGAAGAAACAGCGCGGCTCATCGAAGCCGGGGCAAAGTACGGCCTAAAAGCCAAGGTCCACACCAATCAGTTCAACTGCATGGGCGGTATCCAGGCCAGCGTGGCCGGCGGCGCCCTGTCAGTAGATCACCTGGAAGTCGTCAACGAAGAGGAGATTGAATGCCTGAAAGGGAGTAGCACCATGCCGACCCTGCTACCCTCGGCCCCCTTTTTTATCGGCGGCCACTACCAGCCGGCGCGTAAACTGATTGACGCTGGGCTGCCGGTAGCACTGGCGAGCGATTACAACCCCGGCACTACCCCCTCGGGGCGCATGCAATTCGTGCTCTCCCTGGCTTGCATCAAGTGCCGCATGACCCCCGAGGAGGCCATCAACGCCGCAACCCTGAACGGTGCCCGGGCCATGGAATTGGAAGGCAGCCACGGCACCATCAGCCCGGGCAAGGCGGCTAGTTTTTTCCTCACCAAGCCCATGCCGTCGGTGGCTTACTTGCCTTATGCCTTCGGGACGGATTTGGTGGAGCGGGTTTTTATCGAAGGCAGGTTGATACGCCATGCCTAGGCGCGCTGCCAATCTGAACCTTTTCTCCAGTAAAACCCCGGGCGACCAAACGGCCGCCCCCAGGAAGGCGTCCTTTAGGCGAGGATATAAACAAAACAATATGAACCAACGACTGATTTTTTCCGGGCAGGCTGCTATTCGTAAAATGGGGCAGGCACTATTGCCCAGCAGCGCCCAAGGCAGCTTGCCCCGGCTCCTGATTTGCTTACTCTTCCTGGCCCTGAGCGGATCGGCAGCAGCCCAGCTGAATCGGCAAGAAGTATTGCTGAAAATGCGGGATGGCGGCGAGCTCATTGGCAAGCTGATTGCCGAGGATGAGGCCCGCATCATCATCGAGACGCCTAGCTTGGGCCAGCTCAGCATCTTGCGTTCGGAAGTAAAAGTGCTGATCCGTTCTCCGGAAGGCAGCCGGGCTGGTTGGAATGCCACCCGCGATGCCGCGCGCAATATCTTTGGGCCAACGACAGGCTACAACCCTCCGAAAGGAAAAGGTTACTATCAAAACTACATGCTGGTGGTCAATCAAGTGCACTATGGCCTCACCGACCACTTCTCACTGGGCATGGGCTTGGAGCTGGCTTCGCTCCTGGAGAATGCGTTGCGGCTCCCTAGCATTGCTCTTTACCCCAAAGTATCCATCCCGGTGGTAGAAAACCAGTTCCAGATTGGCCTCGGCGCAGTATTTACCCACCTGGCTGATTTCGGGCCCAGTACCTTTGATTTCGTCAACTACTATACTGCCCTGACTTACGGCCCGCCCGACCGCCATGTATCAGTAGGCCTGGGCTATACCCGGATTGATGGGGATTACTCCGCCTCACCGCTTTATATCCTCGGCGGCCAGTACCGCTTTACCCGCAAATTTGCCCTGGCTACCGAGAACTGGCTGGCCAGCGGCCCGACCCAAGGCTCCCTGCTTTCCCTGAGCGGCCGCATTATCGGCCAACGTACTAGTTGGGATTTGGGCTTGATCCTCTTGGTTTATCAAGAATTCTTTGGCAATGAAATCATACCTTTGCCATTACTGGGGTTTACCGTCCCGTTTTGAACCGCTAAAATATAGAACGATGAATTCATTTTGGAACTTACCGGCCTTGAGCGCAGCACTTCTGGAAAAGGCAGGCTTTAACAAACCCAACACCCTGAAAACCATAACAACAACACTGTTTTTCGCCGCGTGTTGCGCCCTGCCAACTGCCCTTACTCAAGCCCAAGGGCGCATCCCCATCGACTCTACCCTGCGCATGGACTTCGAGCGGTACGACCCGCCCTCTACCCTGGTCGTACCCCAAAATCCACTGAAGCAAGCCAAATACCCCTTTGTTGATGTGCATAGCCACCACTGGCGTATGGCCGAGCAGGACTTGGACCAGCTCATCCGCGAGATGGACTCGCTGAACATGGGCGCCATCATTAACCTCAGCGGAAGAGGGGGGCTAGCCCTCAAAGCCATGGCAGAGCACATTAAAAAATACGGCTATGAAGACCGCATCCTGCTCTTCACCAATATCGAGCTGCGCAGCATTGACGATCCTGAATGGCTGGAAAACACCCTCAAACAATTAGAATTTGACGTCAACACCGGTGCCCGTGGCCTGAAAATTTACAAAAGCCAAGGCATGGACAACCGGGACTCTCTGGGCAACCGCATCCGCATCAACGACCCGCGGCTCGACCCCGTGTGGGCTAAATGCGGCGAGCTGGGCATCCCCGTGCTCATCCACTCTGCTGACCCCAAGTCATTTTGGGACCCCCTAGATGAAAATAACGAACGCTGGCTGGAGCTCAAGCTGCGCCCCGGCCGCAAGCGCGAAGCCGATCAGCCCGCTGCCTGGGAAGCTATCATTGCTGAACAACACGATATCTTTCGCCGCCACCCCCAAACCACTTTCATCAACGCCCACTTCGGCTGGTATCCCAACGACCTGGAAAAGCTGGGGCAACTGCTGGATGAGATGCCCAATATGTACGTGGAATGCGGCGCTATCATTGCCGAGCTGGGCCGCCAGCCCCGCCAGGCGCTGAAGTTCTTTACCCAATACCAGGACCGCGTGCTCTTCGGCAAGGATGCCTACAACCCGGAGGAATACCACACCTACTTCCGCGTATTTGAAACCGAAGACGAGTACTTCCCCTACTACAAGCGCTACCACGCCTTCTGGCGCATGTATGGGCTGGGGCTGCCCGATGAAATCCTGAAGAAATTGTACTACGGCAATGCCTTAAGGATTATCCCTGGGCTGGATAAGCGGCTGTTTCAGGAATAAGCGCCTGGCTTACCCATGCTTTTTTATTTAACTTCTGCCGTCTCATCCGCCTCTAGTTCCGGTTCAATCGGCATGATATACTGGATGCGCTTATTGGCCTGATCATAGCGCTCCATTACTGCATGATGCGGATAGCCCTTTTCCTCAACCAACCTCTCCAGTGCCGGATAGGCTTTGAAAACGCCGAGCATGATGGAGGTGCCGTTGCGGTAAGGCAATTCAGCGACTACAGAGCGCCGTACTGGATAAACTTTGACGTTATATTTCTCCTTCAGTGCTTCAGCCCGTCCTACAAACTGAGCCGGGAGCACACAGCCTACTTCGCTGCGCAGTTGCTCCTTGGGCACTTCGTCGGGTTTGTCATAATAAATCCCAAAGCCTACCTCCGTCTCGATACTGTCCTCTTCTTTCAGGCGGCGGTAAAGTTCATCCATCACCGTGCCCACCTTGCTGTAATCTCCGATATGCTCTTCGTAAATCAGCGTTTCGCCCCCAAACGCTTGTTCCGTAAACTGCACTTTGGCAAACATGCCGGAATACCCCAAGTACCCGATGATAGCCAATAGCGCTACACCGATAACGACTAATATACTTTTCATGATCCACTGATTTTTTTCTAAACCAACTCGAAAGTTAGCCCTCCCGGGGGAATAATGCAATGATTTTTGCTACCTTGCTACACGAATCAACATCTTTGAGACCACTACAAGATTGCACAGATGACCGACAGAGCTTACCTAAAACAACTCCGGCTACCCACCAAAGACAAGCCACTACGGATACTGGCCAGCGCTTGTTTGACCGGCATTACTTGTGGATACGATGGGACGGCTTATGGCCACTACCCCAGCGTACTGAAACTTCTGAACTACGAAAACGTGCGCTTGGTCCGGTTTTGCCCGGAGGACTATGCTTTCGGTACCCCGCGCGAGATGTGCGACATCCACGGCGGCACCGGCTTTGACGTCTTGGATGGCAAAGCCCGGGTATTGACCGAAAAGGGCAAGGATTGGACGGAAGGCATGATCCAAGCCTCCTTGAAAATGCTGGAGCTTGCCCGGCGCGAAGCGGTAGAACTAGCGGTCATGATGGACATCAGCGCGGCATGTGGCAGCCAGGTCATCTATGCTGGCAACCGCTTCGCCGAGCAGAAAGTATATCAAATCGGTGCCGGGGTATGCGCAGCGCAACTGATGCGCCATGGGTTTAAAGTAATCAGCCAGCGCGACTATGCCTCGCTGGAGATTTTGTACGCCAAAATCGATCCGGATCATGTAATAGCTGGAGATGCAATCGATCAGCACGAGACGGCATGGTATAAAGGCTATTTTGGGCAAAGCGAGGAGGGCTGACAGGTGCAGCTAGGGGAGAAATAGCGGTGTTTTGTTGAGCTGGAAGCCTTCTAGGCTCCTCCTCACGCTAAAGCAAGTATGCGTGTATCAGGCCGTCCCGCATAGAGGGAAGCATGGGCCGCGAGGCAGAGCCTGGAGTCAGGGGGTACACCAAAGTTGGCATGTACGAATAGTTGAATTACAGGAAAAGTAGGGAGACTATAGGATACGCGGTCCTTACGTCCGGTGCTGTGTGTGTAGGCAAGGGTGGCTAATCTTTGCCGCCTCTCCCTACTCGATTGGAGGCGGTGCGCTCCGCTACGGTTAGCCCCAAACAGGCATCTCCTCCGGGATGAGAAGCCCGCGCCGAGTTTTTTTTCGCTTGAGTAGCCAAGCATCGGGCTGGTTCTTGGCGGTCAACTCAAAGGAATGCCTGTGCTACACCCCGCCAAAACCCTGCCCCAGCACTTTAGGGAGCAGACATTCGAGTCGCCGACGGCCAAAGTCTTGCATCTACGCCATAGCTCATAGTCGGCGGCTTATAACTACGAACTGTTGAACAATCCCGTCACCAGGCTGCCCTATAGTGAAATACGCTGCGGGCACTTACTCTATTCCAGGTGAAATACCCGCCTTTTTCTGTCGCCGCACCAGGATCGGCTGTGGTGCATACCCGCAATAAAAGTACCTTCTTCTTCCATTCGCAAGCGTATTGCAACGAGCATTAAGCATTACAAGCAGCGGGCTTTAGTTATGATAAACAATGAATTATGTAATTTTTTTCAGGAGCCGTGCAACAATAGATACTAGATAATCCCTGAACTTTGGGGGACTGTCATCATCATCAAAACCAAATGAACATTATATGAAAAACCTATACTATGCTATCATTGCAGCTTTAATGCTATGCTTAACCCCCCAATTAATTTTTGCACAATTACAACCCTCGCCCCCTTTTCTTGGGGCGGCAGAGACCTTTGCTGTCTTTACTGCGGTTGGAGCGCTTACTAACAATGGCGCCACTGTAGTTACCGGCGATGTGGGCTCTAATGTCGGCGGCGTCACCGGTTTTCCACCGGGCGTAGTCATAGGAAGTATCCATGACGCCGATGGTGTTTCAGCAGCAGCAGCACCAGATGTGTGTGCCGCATATATGTATTTAGACGGCATTCTCGGAGGTACGGTGATTGGAACTACCTTAGGAAGCGGCCAGACCCTTACCCCAGACGTTTACATCCTCGGAGCGGCTTCCACCTTAAATGGAACCTTGATTTTGGATGCGGAAAATAATCCTGACGCTGTATTTATATTTCAGATAGACGGCGCCTTCGAAACAACCGTGGGTTCAACGGTTATGCTGATTAACGGTGCCTCCTTTTGTAATGTTTATTGGCAGGTAAATGGGGCCGTCACCTTAGGAGAAGGGTCCATTTTCATGGGCACTATCATTGCTAATGGAGCAATCCAGATTTTGGAAGCCGCAGCGCTTTCGGGCAGAGCCCTTACCTGTGCGGGCGCCATTGAATTAAATAACAATATAATAAATAACGGGCTACCAGTAGAATCAATCATTACAGCAAGTGGGCCAACAACGTTTTGTACCGGCGGTAGCGTTACCCTTTCCGGTAATGTCGGCGGTGTTTGGAGCACGGGAGAAGCTACAGGATCGATAGTCGTAACTACAAGTGGTGAGTTTTTTGTAACCAATACCGAAGAGTGTGGCACTGTAAATTCAGACACCATTATAGTTACCGTCAACCCGCTGCCCGATTGCACCATCACCGGCGATGACAACATCTGCCCCGGAGCATCCACTGAGCTGTGCGTGCCTCCGGGCGCCGCTTCCTATTTGTGGAGCACCGGCGGATCCACCAATTGCATCACCGTAGATATGGCCGGGGTATATTCCGTCACCGTCACCGACGCAAACGGCTGCAGCAGCGTCTGCAGCATCACGG
>CAYSPJ010000037.1:0-42482 GCA_964432875.1 uncultured Phaeodactylibacter sp.
GATGCCAAACGGGCAATCAGCCAGGCTGCCTGGCTGGCAGCCGTGGTGTAGAGAAAAAGGTAATCTTGAGGTGAGCGCCAGCTCTGGAAAGGGAGCCCACTTCACCCCTTTAACCTTTAATCTTTATCCTTTAACCTTTCCTTTACCCTTTAACCACCTCCCCCACCGCCTGCACCAGCACGTCCAGCTCGCGGGTAGTGGTATAAACATTAGGGGTCAGGCGCACCCCGGAAACGTTTTCCCATTCAATCGGTACGCTATGAATGCTGTGTTTTTTGAAGAAGAAATCAGCAACTTCAGCCGGGGTTTTCCCCTCGATGCCCAGTAGGCCGATGGCACCACCCCATTCGGGCTTGAGGGAAGTGTACACCTGAACGCCGGGCAGCTCCAGCACCCGTTCTGCCCAATAATTTTTCAAATAATGCAAGCGCTTTTCCTTGCGCTCTGGCCCGATCAGGTAGTGGAAATCAATAGCTTGGGCGATGCCTTGCTCAATGGCGAAGGAGCGGGTGCCCAGCGCTTCAAACTTGCGGATGTCCTCGCTCTCCGGATCAGGAGCCGCCAACAGGGGGTAGAGGTTTTTAATTTTTTCCTGGCGCACGTACAACATGCCGCTGCCGAATGGAGCGCAGAGCCATTTGTGCAGGCTGGTACCGAAGTAATCGCACTCCAAGCTAGGGATGTCGTAGCAGATCTGGCCGAAAGTGTGCGCCCCGTCTACCAGTACTTCAATGCCTCGACGGCGAGCTTCACGGGCGATTTCCCGCACCGGTAGGAGCTGCCCCGTCCAGTTGATCATGTGCGTGAGCTGTACCACCCGGGTCTTCTCGGTGAAAGCAGCGGTAAAAGCCTTGACAATGGCCGCTTTATCTTCAATGGGGAACTGAAAAGAAAGCCATTTTAGCACGATGCCGTCGCGCTGTTCGCGCTGTTTCCAGGCATTGATCATATTGGGGTAATCCTGCCGGGTCAGCACCACCTCATCGCCAGCTTTAAGCCGCAGGCCAAAGATGACCGTCTCCAGGGCTTCAGAGGTATTGCGGTTGATGGCTAGCTCTTCCGGCGAGCAGCCCGCCAAGCCGGCTAGCTTGCGGCGCAGCGGCTCACGGCCCTGATCCAGGATGCGCCACATGTAGTAGGAGGGGGTTTCATTGCTCAGTTCGTTGTAGCGCACCACCGCTTCCTGCACCACCTTCGGTTGGGGTGATACCCCTCCGTTGTTGAGGTTGATCATCGTAGGCGAAACGGTATAGGCTTGGCGCACCTGCTGCCAAAAGGTTTCATCTTCCACAGCCATCTCGGCCGACAAGCCCTTTAGGCGCTCCAGGCTATTCAGCAACTCCCGGCCGGGCAAACTGCTGAAAAATGGGATGGCGGGCATCAGGCCAGCAAAGCGGCCCAGCTGGTTTAAAAAGGCGCGGCGGTTGGCTATGGTTTTCATCAAGCGGTATTTAATCGGTTTGACAAAATCAGGAAACGGTATAAAGGTAAACAAGCTGGTGGAAAAACTTTCTACCGTCGGTAATGTTGGAATAATATTCTATCAGGAGGCTGTCAAAAAGATAAAAAAAATGAAGCGCTCGTCCTGGCTTGGGGTCTTGCTGTGGCTCAGTTGCAACTGTGTTTACGCCCAGGTTCCCTTTACCTGTGAAGGGCAGGTATTTTGTATTTTGAATGATGGGGCTGAACTAGCACAGCTCTCCATCAACCCCGTCAACAACGCCATCCAGTTCACCCCCATCAGCATTGGTTTTAATGGCGGTATCGAAGCCCTGGCTTTTCGCTCGGCCGACCGTATGCTATATGCCATCGGGCAAGCCGGCCAGCGCCTCTACCGCATCGGTGCCGATGGTGCGGTAGAAGACCTGGGCGCGCTGCCGCTCAATCCTGCCCTGGACTATCTGGCCGGCGACATCACCCCCGACGGTCGCTATTTGACTGCCATCGGCTCGCTCAATGGCATTGCCCAAAGCCTGGTACGCATCGACCTGGAGGATGCCAGTTTCAATACGACGCCTGTCACCCTGGGCGGCATGGCCAACATCGTCGATATTGCCTTCGACCCCCTTACCAATAATCTTTATGGCTACGATCTCAATAGCCGCAGTGTCCTGCGTATCGGGCTGAATAACGGCGCGCTGACTGCTTTCCCGCCCCTGGGCGCAGGCAATGCCATCCAGGGGCTCTTCTTCGATGCTTTCGGCCGTTTGTTTGGTTATGGGAGCACGGCTTTTGGCGTGGCCAGTGCACTGTTTGCCATCGATAAAAATACCGGTAGGGAAAGGCTGCGCCAAACGGGGCCGGTTTATCCCATCGCTGATGCGGCTTCCTGCCCTTATACCTTGGACCTCGAAAACCGGGTACTGCCGGCGGTGACCTTCCCCTGTGGCGATTTGTCTTATGCTTTCGTCATCGGCAATAGTGCGGGTACTACTGCAGGGCTGAGCCTGGAGCATGCCCTGCCGCCCGGCTTCAGCTATCAGGGCCTGGCGCGCAACCCCTTTGGTGGCACGCTCGACCAAGCGGCACTGCCAGAGGTTTTCCGGCTGGAAAACCTGCAAGTGCCCAAAGGCGTAGATAGCATCGTCATCCTCGTACAAGCTGGCGACTTGCCGGGTGGTGATTACCGCAGCCAGGCCGTGCTGGGCAGCCTGCCGCCGGCCCTGGGCAGCACCCGCCGCTCTGACGATCCCACTACCCTGCGCGAAAGAGACAGCACGGCGGTGCGCATCAATCGAGTCGAAGAAGATAGCCTTTCCTTCAGCCGCTTTTTGTGCCTGGGTGAAAGCCTGCTGCTCGATGCCAGTGCTTATGGTAGTAACCTGAGTTGGAATACCGGTGCAACCAGCGCGCAGATCGTAGTTACCGAAGAAGGGCTCTACTCTTTTGAAGCCGTCAGTGGCTGTCAATCTATCGTGGTCTCCTATCAGGTGACGATGGCTTCCTGCCCTTTCATCATCGAACTCAGCCACGGCATCTTGCCCGAAGAAACCTTCCCCTGCAACGAGGTGGACTTCCGCTACATCATCCGCAACGAATCGGGCATAAGCCGCAATGGCCTAAGCTTGATTGATACGCTGCCCGAGGGCATGACCTTTGCGGGCTTTACCCGCAATCCATTTGGCGGGACGCTCCGGCCAGGCCTGCCGCCGGGCATCATCCACCTGGAGGGCATGAAGGTGCCGGTGGGCATAGATTCCCTGGAGCTAAAGGTAGCCATTGGCCCCATCGGCCCTGGCACCTACCTGAACCGGGCGATGCTGGCCGGCTTGCCCGCAGCCCTGGGGCCGGTGCGCCTTTCAAATAGCTTGCTAGAGCCGGGCATGGATAGCACGGCACTGGAAGTGCTTGGCACCGGCACCGATACGCTCTGGCTAGATACGATTATCTGCCCGGGGGAAACCTTGGTATTGGACGGAAGCCCATACGGTGCCAACTACCTCTGGAACGACGGCTCCCGCAATGCCCGCCAAACCATCAACGCCCCCGGGGTTTACGAGCTTACCGTCTTTAACGGCTGTGAGCCTTTCTGGGTATTCTTTTACGTAGCTGGAGGCCCTGCTATCAGCGTGAGCCTGCCATTAGAAACGGTGGAAATCCACTTGGGCGAGGAGTATGCCTTGTCCGCTATCTTGAACAATAGCGGTGATTCACTTTCAATTGAATGGTCGGGAGCGCTGAGCCAAACGCTCTCCTGTCTAGACTGCCTCGCTCCTATCGCCAAGCCTCTGGACAATACGACCTATACCGTGCGGGTTTCCAATGGCGTATGTGCCGATGCGGCCAGCATCCGTTTCCTGGTAGATAAATCGCGCCGGGTTTATGCCCCTAATGTCTTCTCACCCAATGGTGATGGGGCCAACGATTTCTTCTTCCTGCAAAGCCCCGACTTTGGCATCCTGCGTTCTTTGTGGGTCTTCGACCGTTGGGGCAAGCCCGTTTTTTATTCTGCCCATTCGGTTATGAATGATGCTGCCAGTGGCTGGGACGGCACCTTCAAAGGGCACCCCATACCTGTGGGCCTCTACGCCTGGATGGCGGAAATAGAATTTATTGGTGGGATAATTGAAGTGCTGAGTGGTGAGCTCTCCGTTTTGCGGTAAATCCTTTTCTTTTTTTCAAAAAAATGCTTTCTTGCATCTTCATTAACGGTTTTTCAAACTCAAAAGGACTTAAATACATGGTACAAAAATCACCTTTCCTCCTGTTTTTTAGCCTGCTGGTGCCGCTGTTTTCCGGCGCGCAGATTACCCTGGGCGCTTCCGACGTGCCGCCTTTTGGCGCTGTACTCGTCACCCAATCTGATACCTTGCCAATCGGCCTGGACCCAGGTGGGGCTGGCGCAGCCGTCAGTTGGGACTTCTCGATGCTGGAGGGTGATGAACAGACTTCTAATACCGTGGTTGATCCAGCAGAAACACCTTTTGGCAGCTTTTTCCCCCAGGCAACCTTTGCATTTGTCAGTGATGCCGATTTTTACAGTTATGCGCAAGTGACCAGCGATGTCTTGTTTGCCTTGGGTGGTTCGGCTGCCTTGCCTACAGGAGGCGTCGTGACGGTAGCTTTCGCCCCTGCACAACAGCTGTTGACCGTGCCGGCTACTTTCGGCAGCTCTTTTTCCAATAACTATGGAGTACGCTTAGAATTGGATGGCTCTGTCATCAATCCGCTGCTGGATTCGATCCGCATCATTCAAAATAATTTCCAGCAAGCAGAAATTGACGCCTACGGTAACCTGGCACTACCCGATGCCTCCTACGAAGTACTGCGGCAGCGGGTAGAAACGCATACTACCGATTCGATTTTCATCAAGTTTTTTGGTGTGTGGAGTTTATTCGATGTTGCCCAAGACACCAGCTTGAGCTATGAATGGTGGGCTGCCGGAGGCCGGGGGCAGGTATTGACGTTAGAGGTGGATGCGGAGGGCAATGTGTTTTTCGCAACTTACTTAGCTAGCTATATTGCTGCCCCTGTAGCTGCTTTTTCCGTGGAAATTATCGGCGAAGGCGAAGTGGCCTTCACCGATGAGTCTGCTAATACACCAACCCAATGGATGTGGGATTTTGGCGATGGCAACAGCAGTGAAGAACAGAACCCCACTCATACTTATGAGGCCTCCGGAGAGTACGAGGTATGTCTTACGGCCTCCAATGCCGGAGGCGAGCATACCGCTTGTCAGGAAATCAGTATTGTGGTAACGAATACCGGGGAAGCGCTGTTGGTTGAGGGGTTGAAAGCCTACCCCTCGCCAAGTTCCGGGCTGCTTTCCCTCGAATTTGGCGAGCTGGCCGGAGAGCCAGTACAATTCAGTATTTTCAATACATTAGGCCAGAGCCTGCGCCACTACCGCCTGGATTTGGCCCCCGCCGGGCCTTGGGTGCTGGATGTGTCTACCCTGCCGCCCGGCCTGTATCATATTGCAGTGCAAGCAAAGGGCAAAACCGCTAAAGCTTTGTCTTTCCTGCGCAGCTCTGCTGAGTAGTTGAGCGAGCAAGGCCGGTTGGCGCTTTGAGGCAAAACTTCAAAGCGCCAACCGGCCTTACAGTTTTTAGGCGCTAAGCCCCTTCTCCCCTTTCATGTTTACTTCCAACGCGCTATGCCTACCGGCGGCTGCCTACTTCACTTGCCCCCATCAGCAGGTCGGTTAATTCCGCAAGGCTACCTACCGTTGTATCTGGCAGCAAGCCCAACTGCTCTGGTACGGCTTCCCCGCGTTTTATCCAGGCAACTTGCAGGCCGCAGGCTGTAGCGCCGGCAACATCCCAAGTATTGGATGAAACGAAGAGCAGGTTCCAGCTTGCCTGCCCCAGTTTCTTTACCGGCAGTTGATAGATGGCAGGATTGGGCTTGTAGACTTGCAGCTCATCGGCGCTGATAATATCGTCGAATGAATCCGCGAGATTGTTGAATGAGACGACGCGTTCCAGCATGCTGGGGTTGGCGTTGGAGAGAATGGCCAGATGGAAGCGGGTTTTCAGGCGGGCCAGAGCCTCGGGCACTTCGGGGAAAGCTTTCAAGCGATAGTACTCCTGCATAAGCGCCTGCTTATCAGCTCGTGAAAGCTCCTGGCCGACAGCCTGTAGCGCATAGCGCAGGGCATCTTTGGTCAGTTCGTAAAAATCCACATAGCGCCCCATGATGGTGCGTAGCCAACTGTACTCGAGTTGTTTGCGGTGCCAGAGCTCGGCTACGGCAGGTGCCTGATTGCCGCATAGCTGTTCTAGCGCACTATGAATAGAGCCGAGGTCAAAAAGCGTACCATGAGCATCGAAGAAGACCCCTTTGATTTCCTTACTAATCATCTTTTTATTGCTTCATCAGTCCAATTGCTAAAAAACAGTAGTAGGGCATTGACGGTGTGGGGGTGCTGGAATCCCCCTGCATACAGCATCTGGCGGGCTTTGGCGGTTGACAAATGCACCAATTCTACTTCCTCGCCATCATCCAGTTGCTGGGCGGCATTATTGACCGCGCCCTCTGCCAGCCAGTGATGGATATAGCTATCCATGAAGACTGGATTGGAGGGGATGCTGCCCAAATAGCGCCAGTTTTGAGCCGTATAGCCAGCTTCCTCACGCAATTCCCGCCTTGCTGCCTCGCCATGTTCCTCACCCGGGTCAACGAAGCCGCCGGGCAACTCAAGGGTATAAGCCGCGATACCAAAGCGATACTGCCGCACAAAGAGTATCTGTCTATCTGCTGTAAGCGCTACAACATTGGCAGAATCCTCCGCTTCAAGGATGGTCATGCGTCCGGTCTGCCCGTTGCGCGGGTTAGTAAGATAGTCGTAGCGCACGCGGAAAAGCTTCAGGTCCGGGCCGGTTTCCTGGCTAATGAGGCGCCACGGTTTTGGGTTGCTGTCCTCCATGCTTATTTAATAGCCCTCGCCTCTATTTGTCGTTTTTGTCATCGCCCTCGTCATCCAGGTCAAGGATGGCGTCGTCAATGAGTTCATTGCCATCGCCGTCTAGGTCTTCAAAGCCTTTAAGGCTTCCTTCTTTGGCTTCTGGTTTGTAATCCGGGTCTTGAGAGATTTTCATGCCCGGGCTAACTTCTTCCTGATAATCCCCTTCAGCAAAGCGCTCCGCCCGGCTGAAGAAACTATCGAAGCCACCGAGGGGGTCTTTCTTGTTGTCCTCTTCCAGATTTTCGACATTGGATTTTGCAGTGCGCTCCTGTACGCGGCGCTCGAGTTCTGCTTTAGCCTCCCTGGCCTTCTGGGCCAACACGTCGGATACTTCTTTTTCTTTAGCCGCTTCAGCTTCTGCTTTTGCGGACAACTCGTTGAATTTATCCAGGATTTTGCCGCCGACTTCTTCGGAAGTATCCATGATTTGTTTGCCGACTTTTTCCGACACGTCCTGGAATTTGCCCCAGGCTTTCTCTCCTTTTTCCAGTACCTCTTTGCCGACTTTTTCGGAAATGTCCTGCGCTTTCTTGCCGAGGTTTTCCGCCGCACCCTTCAGCTTTTCGGCTACTTCGCTGGCTTTTTCGCCCTGCCCCCAGGTATCCGCTTTGGGGATATGGGGGGTTCCGTCATCATCATCGAGGAAGAGTTCATCTTGTGGCGGTTTAGCCTTTAGGGGCACATCGTTCGGGTGTTCGGATTTCAGGAAATCCTCTTCCACTTTGGGGTCAAAGAAACCGCGGGCTTTTTCAGACAGCTCGGTGGTTTTCTTCCAGGCATCATCCACCAAATCTTCGGCGAAGTGTTTGGCATCATCCAGTGCTTCTTTGGCTTTGGGCGTATATTCCTCTTTGAGGCCATGTACGGTATCCTTGGCTTTGTCAAAATATTCTTTTGACTTTTCGCCTATTTCCTCAGCGGCTTCCTTGCCGGTTTCAGCTGCTTTCCTGCCAGCAGATTTGGCGACCGATTTGGCACCAAAAAACAATTTTTTGAAATCATCAAGCATACTCATGATAAATCGATTTTATAAGTCCATGCAATACTAGTCGATAAATTAGGGAAATAAAAGCAGACTGCCAAGTTTTTTCGGCCTAGCTATCTTTTTTACAAAAAAAATCAGGCGGCCAGGCAACGCTTTACGAACTGGAGGGGTCTAAGGCAAGAAAGGCTATCGGAGGTTTAAACAAAGACAGCGCTAAATGAGAAGGCTTTTTGCATATTTAGGAGTAGGGGTTGCCCTGATGCTTGCACCGGCTTGCCACGAAGATATTGACCTCTTCGAGCCAGCCTCCCTGGCATCGGGCGACATCATGCGCTTCTTCACTCAGGTGCAAACGCCGCCGATGGTTTTCCATTGGGATGCAGCGGAGGAGCAGGCTCTCATCTTGCCAGATAAGAGCCGGGTAATCATCCCCGCCGATGCTTTTGTTGATATGGACGGAGCTTATGTTACGGGCACGCTAGAGGCGAGCATCGTCGAGCTGCGGGATAAAGGCAGCCTGATCCGCAGTAATATCGGGACGGCGGCTGGCAACCTGCTCCTGGAATCGGCAGGGGTATTGCACCTGGATATCCGGCATCAAGGGCGCTCCTTGCGCCTTGCGCCGGGGCAAAGCCTCCAGATACAGTTGGTTGTTAAAGCATACCACCCTCAATTGCAGCTCTTTACCGCTGAGCCAGGCGAAAGCGGCAGGCTCGAGTGGGCGGAAGCAGGCTTTGGTGGAGAAGGCCCTCTCCAAGCGGTACAGGTTTTTGATGCGGAAACGAATAAATGGCTGCCGGCTGTCGAGTTTGCCACGGCCCGATTGGGCTGGTTGCAGTGCGCCCGTTATGCTGATAGCAGTATTACCGGAAAAGCCGCGATCACTTGCCTGAAACTGCCCCTCGGTTTTTCTCCAGACAATACCGTCGTGTTTTTGGCGATGCAAAACATGGACATGGTGGTGCCTTTTCTCGACTTTGCAGAAGCGCTGCCTAAAGTGAGCCGGCAAAATCTGCCTACGGGGTATAAAGCAGAGTTTATCGTCGTGGCCGAAGGAGAGGAAGGAAATTATTACTTCGCCAGGCAGCCAATTATCATTACAGAGCATCTATCTATAGAGGTAGTGCCACAAAAAATGGCCCTGCCGGAAATTATAGCTGCCCTCGATGGCTTGTAAGGGGGGCTACCAATGTAGAACACCACGTTTTCCTTCAAATATATTTCTTAACCGCCAGCGCTGAAAAGGAGTTGGCGGTTCTTTTTTTACAGGAGGTCCTTCCCAATATCTCGTCTGAAATATTTTCCTTCAAATTGGATGAGTTCTGCATTCTTTAACGAATAGGCGACGGCATCCTGGATATCTTCACCATAAGAAGTAAGAGCAATAACCCGGCCACCGGCCGTTTCGACCGCATTGCCATCGCCCAGGCTAGTGCCGGCGTGGAAGGCCAGGCTGCCTTCTACCAGCTCCAGCCCGCTGATGGGCTTACCCTTCTCATAAGCCTCCGGGTAGCCGCCGGAAACCAGCATGACAGTAGCGGCGGCGCGCGGGTCGGCTTGGGCTTCGATACTACCCAGCTTGCCATCGCCCAGGGCGACCATCATTTCTAGGAGGTCGTTGTCGAGGCGTGGCAAGACGACCTCGGTCTCCGGGTCGCCCATCCGGCAGTTATACTCGATGACGTAGGGCGTGTTGCCTACCTTGATCAAACCGAAAAAGAGGAAGCCGTGATAGGGGGCCCCGATTTCTTCCAGGCCGGTGAGCGTGGGGCTGATAATCCAATTTTTGACCTTGGCCATGAGGTTTTCATCTACAAAAGGTACTGGTGATACAGCACCCATGCCTCCCGTGTTGAGGCCGGTATCGCCTTCGCCGATGCGTTTGTAATCTTTGGCGATAGGCAAGAGCTGGTATTGCTTGCCGTTGGTGATGATGAAGACAGAAAATTCGATGCCATCGAGGAACTCTTCAACTACGACTTGGGAGCTGGCCTTTCCGAACTTGCCGCCGAGCATGGCGCGGAATTCGCGTTGTGCTTCGTCTATCGACTGGCAGATGAGCACGCCCTTGCCGGCTGCCAGGCCATCCGCTTTCAAGACGATAGGCAGCTTTTGGTTGGCAATATACTCCAGGCCCTGTTCCATGGTATCGCTATTGAAAGCAGCATAAGCAGCCGTGGGGATATCGCGCTCCAGCATAAACTGTTTGGCGAAAGCCTTGCTGCCCTCTAGCTTGGCGCCTCGCTTGGAGGGCCCGATGATGCGGATGTGCTCCAAATCCTTGCGGGCTTTGAAATAATCGTAAATGCCGTTGACCAACGGCTCTTCTGGCCCAACCACCACCATATCGATGGCTTCTTGTAAGGCGAGTTTGGCTACAGCCTCGAAGTTATTAGGGTCGAGCAATACGTTTTTGCCCAAGCTGGCCGTGCCGGCATTGCCCGGGGCGATCAACAGGCGCTCGCAGAGCGGGCTCTGTTTTATTTTCCAGGCAAAAGCATGTTCGCGGCCGCCGCTGCCAAGCAAGAGAATCTTCATGTCCAGATAGCTTTTGCTGCAAAGATGGTAAAAAAGCTGGAAAATGGCCGCTTTTCAGGAATATAGGGATGCCCTGGAAATAAATATCGCTTGCTTTTGTAACATTCTCCCTGTCTAAAGCGTCAACCTTTTATGCAAAATAACTGCCAGATGGCTGTACTGTTTAGAATCGTTAATACCTAAAAACCCTTCAACCATGCGTTTTGCTCTTTTAATCGCTCTTGCTTCATGCTTTAGCCTGCTGCTACCTGCGCAGGATTACCAAACCATTCAGGGGAAAATCATCGATGCGGCTACTGGCAAGCCCTTGGCCTTCGCACACGTGGGCATACCCGAGCGCGGTATTGGCGCGATGAGCGGCCAGGATGGCAGCTTTACCCTGAAAATAGCCGAGCGCTATGCTGGGGCTTCACTTGCCGCTTCCTTTATTGGCTACTCGACTTATGAGAAGCCACTGGCAGCCGTGGAAAGCCCGCTGTTGATCAAGTTGAAGCCCTCGCCCATCAATTTGCAAGAGGTTGTCGTGATGGAAGAATCAGCCCTGGAGAATATCATCCGCCGGGCGGTACGCCGTATCCCCGATAATTACCCCACCCAGCCAGTTTCTATGCTGGGCTTCTACCGGGAATCCCGCACCGACAACCAACAGGAGTACGTTTACCTGGCCGAAGGGGTGCTGGACGTCTATAAAACCAGCTATAAGAACAGCGATGAAGGCCAGGTGGGCCTGGTACAGGGGCGCAAAATGGAACTGGCCCCTGAAGAGGAGGTGAGTAAAAAGGCCAATTTCTCTTCCGGGCATCTGGCTGCACACCGGTTTGACTTTGTGAAGTATCGTGAAGACTTCATCAATGAAAAATATTTCCCCGACTATCACTATTGGCTGGAGGGCATCACGGCTTATGATAACCGCCCGGCTTACGTCATCGCCTTTGACCAGGCGGAAGGCGCCAGTGGGCGCATGAAAGGTAAGGTTTTTATCGATACGCTTTCTTATGCCTTCATCCGCGCCGAGTTTGAAATCCGGCCCGAAGCCTTGCGCCGCCAAAACGCCTACCCCTTGTACTCCGGCAGTTGGAAGGGCAACCGCTACGTCGTCAACTACCGTAAATCCGGGGAGAAATGGCATTTCAGTGATGCTTTCCGCGAGGGGACTTATCGTGATGGAGGCCTGTACAGCAATGAAATCCTGATTACAGAAATAAAGCCGGGGAGAGGGAAGCAGGTGCCTTATCTGGAGCGCCTTGGCCGGGAGCAAAAATTCCTTGAGCTGGCCAGCTCGTATGATCCGGATTTCTGGAAACAATACAATACCGCGCCCATCAATGAAAAGCTGGAGCGCAGTGTGCAGCAAATCAAAAACGAGGAAAAGGCAGCTACGGTTTTTGACAGCGCTTTTGTGGCACAGCGCCAACTGGAGCGAGACTCTATCCAGCGCCTGGAAAACCCGCTCAAGCCCATCGAAGCAGCTGATGGCGCCGGAATCGACCTGCCTCGCCGACCGGGCTCAGTAACGGGAGCGCCGCAAAAAAAAGCCTTCCGCTGGCAGTTGCAGCAGTCGCTGGGCCTGGGTGCAAGCATGCTGTCTACCGAAGCAGCTAGCTTTGGCCTGGCTTATTTGGAAAATGCCGATGGCGCAGCTATCCTCGCCCTGGCAGGCGAGATGCCGGATAATTCCTTTGAACCCCTGGCGCATATTGGCCTGCGCCTGTTGTTTCACCCTAACTTCTACGTTCAATACAGCCACCAGCGCGGCTTGTGGCAAAACATCTATCGCGAGCAGGCAATAGGGCTGGGTACCCAGCTCAACCTCTCCCGGCAGCGCCCCTTCTTTGTCCGGGCATCAGCTCAATACGGCCGTCTGCGCCACGCCAGCCTTATCGGTACAGCCGACAATGATTATGGGAAGTTCAAGGCAGGTTCCAAGAAGTTTAACTCTAATCGGGTGAATATGTACTACGGCAGCCAAGTGCGCAATCTCAACCTCGGCTTGGAGCTGGCGCTGGAGCTGCACCCCGGCCTGGAGCTATTCGCCCGGGGCGAATATCGACTGGGGCTGAGTAGCCAACAACACCTGTACCTGAAAGAGAAGCAACTGCTCTTTCCGGAAAAGGCGCGCGTGCCGCTCAATAATCGAACCCTGGCAGAGCGCGATGGGCAGGCTTTTGAAGGCCCTACTGCCGAAGGTTTGCCGCTACTGTTTTCTCTGGGGGTGGTTTTTAAATAATGTCTGTCTTTGTAGTCCGATTCAGCGCAAAGGCTAAAGCCTGAGCGAGCTTTTAGCGATCAGGCTGGCCAACCAGCTATCGGGAAGCATCATCAGCAATATATAGTACCAGAAAAAAGCACTATTTTTGCCAGCCCGATACACGGCAAATAAAAAAGGCCCAGATGGATATTATACTGAAGTACTTCCCGCAGCTTGACGAGCGGCAAAAAGAGCAACTTGCTCAATTGGGGCCGCTGTATCGGGAGTGGAATGAAAAAATCAATGTCGTCTCCCGCAAGGACATGGACAACCTCTTCGCCCACCACATCCTGCATTCTTTGGCATTGGCTAAGTTCATCCGTTTCAAACCCGGTGCGGAGCTGCTTGATTTAGGCACTGGAGGCGGCTTCCCGGGTATACCTTTAGCCATCCTCTTTCCACAGGCGGCCTTTACGCTCATCGATGGTACGCGAAAAAAAATCATGGTCGTGGAAGAAATCAGCCAAGCTATCGGGCTGGAAAATGTGAGGCCCCAGCACGTGCGGGCCGAAGAACTGCGGCAGCGCTTCGATTTCGTGCTTAGCCGTGCGGTGGCCAGTATCGATAAACTCTTTGCCTGGAGCCTGCCGCTGCTCAAGCAACAACAGCAACATGCCTTGCCCAATGGCCTGCTTTGCCTGAAAGGCGGTAACATCAAGGCCGAAATAAAAGCCCTGCCCCGCGGCTCCTATTCCGAAACTTGGCCACTGTCAGATGTTTTTGCAGAAGAATACTATCAGGAGAAATACGCCATTTACGTACAGGGGTAAAAATCCCTGATTTCATACCTTTTATGATTCCGTGCTCTTGCTTTTTTGCCTAAATTGTATAGGCAATTAAAGCATGAGATTATGAAAAAGAACCTTCGAGAAATCCGCATTTTCTACAATCCTGAAATCAGGTCTCACCGCATGGCTGTCGCTCACGCTCTAAGCTTGGTATCCTACGTGGAAGCCTATGCCTTCGACAAAGCGCCGCTGAATGATACCTGTTGGGAAGAGATCCTCGCGGCATTGGATATTGACCCCAAGGAGCTGCTCAACAAATCGGATCCCTATTACCAGGCCAACATCAAGGGGCGGGAATTTGACCAGGAGGGCTGGATACACATCTTGCGCCACAATCCGAACCTGATCCAATGGCCCATCGCTGTACGGGGCTACAAAGCGGTCATCTGCCACATGCCGACTGATATCCATCAGCTGATGGACACCGAGGAATGCCAGGAACTGCTTAAAGAAGAGCCCGCTCTAGTCGAATCGCTCTGCCCGGACTGGCCCAATACTTAATGTGTTGAAAAGCGGTTTGCCGGTGGCGGTCAGCGGAAATTGAAGGGAATTATTGTGCCCATATTTTGAGGGGAGTCAGTTTTTTTATACTTTTGAAGCCCGTTGATATTAAAAACTAAAACACAAGCCTTATGTCTTTTGAAGTAGAAGGAAAGCTGATTAAAAAATACGAGACCGAAAACAAGACCGGCACCTTTCAAGCCCGGGAGTTTGTCATTGAGGTCAACAGCGGCAACTACCCGCAATTCGTCAAATTCCAACTGGTCCAAGACCGCTGCCCCCTGCTCGACCCCTACGAAGAGGGCGAGTATATCAAGGTCCACTTTGACCTGCGCGGCCGCGAATGGCAGGGCAAATATTTTACCAACCTGAACGCCTGGCGCCTGGAGAAGGCAGTGGCGCAACAACCAGCGGCTCCGCCTCCGGCAGACCATAGCGGCTTCCCCTCCGCGGAAGACGAACCGCTAGCTAGCAGCAGTAATGCTGCTACTCCCGCGACAGAAGGTGATGATGACCTCCCGTTCTAGGAAAGCCTCCCTAATGCGGCAAATTTTACTTACCTGGCTTGTAATGATGCCAGCGCTCACTGGTTTGTACAGCCAGCATATAACTGGCCTGGGCACTCGCTGGAGCGATAGCTTTGCGGAGTGGGTCATTTACACGGATATCGAGGGCGAAGAGGGCGAACTGCGCCAAAAATGGCAAATGCAGGATGATTGGACGGACTGGCAGTATCAGTTGGGCAATGCAGCGGGCAACATCCGCCTGAAATGGAAGGATAACCCCAACGAATGGGAGGCCCGTGGCGGTCATAATATTGCCACCGCCCGCACCGTCTGGAACAATAACTTCCGTGAGTGGCGTATTACCGATGGTAGCTATAGCTTTACGCTGGTATGCCGCTACGGCAACGTCTGGGACGAATGGAACCTGCGCGCTGCTTCTGGCGGCGATTTCCAAATGTACACTCAGTGGCAAGGTGATCCTCGCGATTGGGGCGTCGTAGATGAGCTGCCCGCAGGCGTGAGCCTGCCTGCCCGCCTGCTCATGGCTTTTATTGTAGTGTTTCATAGTTCACCTAGAGAGTAGCGTAAGGGCAGCTCGAATACCTGGTGCGCGAGCGAGGCGCTAGAGATAAATCATCTTCCTGCTCATGCCCCCATCGATCACGAAGTCTTGCCCGGTGATGAAGCTTGCTTTGTCCGAAAGCAGATATGCAACCATAGCTGCGATGTCTTCGGGCTGCCCGATGCGGCCAACGGGATGCTGGGCGTGCTCCTCCGGTGGCCAGTCGATTTGCTGCCGCCTACTTGCCTTTTGGTGGCCCGTCACATCAATCCAACCAGGGCTGATGCTATTTACACGTATCGTGGGCCCCAAGCTGATGGCCAGGGCATGGGTCAGGGCCAGTAGGCCACCTTTGGAGGCAGTGTAGGCCTCGGTATCTCGCTCTGACATATAAGCTCGCGTGGAGCAGATATTGACGATGGCACCTTGGGTTTGGCGCAGCTGCTCTGCACCATACTTAGCGCAAAGGAAAGCACCCGTCAGATTGGTGCCGATGACGCGGTTCCACTCCCCCAGCGTCAATTCCGCGATGGGCTTATTGATGCCCAAACCGGCGTTGTTGACCAGCCCTTTAATGCTCCCCCAGCGGGAAGCGATAGTGGCAATGGCTTCCTGTACGCTCGCTTCTTTGGAGACATCGCAAGGCAGGAAGGCTAGGCCGGGCATTTCCTCTACCGCTTCCAGTCCCGCCTCCTGATCCAGGTCGAGGATAACCGGCAGCCAGCCAGCTTGTTGCAAACCGTGGGCGCAGGCTTTGCCAATTCCTTGAGCACCGCCAGTTATGACGGCTATGGGTTGCTGCTGCATCGTTTTCTACGATTTTAGTTGTGTTATTCAATAAGGTATTGCGCTGCGGGCCGCACCAGGAATCTTGGTGTGGCGGCAGTTATACATGTACCAGCCGGGTCGTATAGGCAACCGGCAGGACCCGTTCGCCAAGTTGGGTCTTAGGAGGTAAAAATTGCCAGGGTGCCGCCTGCTTTGTCCAGTCAAATTCGTTCTTTTCCAAGTAGCGGCGGCGATATTCTACGGGGGTACAGGAGCGGTATTTCTTAAATAAGCGGTTGAAATTTGCCAGGTTATTGAAGCCAGATTTAGCACTGACCTGAGCCACGGTATCATCGGTATCGAGCAGCAGCTTACAGGCGTGGCCTATCCGGAGGTCGATTAAAAACTGGGTGAAACTGCGAAAGGCATACTTCTGGAAAAAATGGCTAAAAGCCGATTCACTCATGTGGACCTTTGCCGCCACTTCACCGATGCGTAGAGCAGGGTCGGCGAAATGTTTGAGGATATAAGCATAAGCGACCTGGATGCGGTTGCTTTCCGAGCGCAGCGCTTGGGGGGAAAAGCCTTCGCTGGACAGGAAATCCGCCTCGGTGGAATTGGAAAGCAGGTCGAGCAGCTCGAAAAATTCGATGATGTTCGCAAAGCCTTTATCTTCGGCGATACTGAGCATGATGCGCATACCCTCCTCGAAGGCTTTACCGCTAAATTTGATGCCCCGGCTGGCATCTTGCAGTAGCTTGCGGATTTTGAAAAAGCGTTCTTTTTGGAACATCTGCCCACTGAATAAATCCATCGAGAATTGGATAGTGACCACCCGATAGGGCTGGCCGCTATTCTGCAGTTCTTGGTCCCCATCCCATTTGTGGTAGAGGAAGGGGCCAAGTAGCACCAGATCCCCATCAGTATAACGTTCGGTAGAGTCGCCTACGATACGGGTGCCGGAGATGCCGGCGATGAGGTTGAGCTCGTATTCCGGGTGGTTATGGATGGGGTAGTCGAAACCATTGGAGATAGAATCCAGCACGACGAAGACGTCCTGAGGTTTGAGCGGCGTTATTTCACGATAGATATTCATAGTGCGTCAGTTTAGCGGACGTGTCGTTGATGTGCCTGATGGATGACGCTTGAAGCAGGCCTCCCAAGCTTTTCCCTGGTATGCCGATTGGATACCCATAAAGCAAAGATAAGCTTTTTACACGAGATTGCCGCAGGGCAGCGAGCAATTTGAATAGCTTGTCTTCATTAATGTTGCCTGAAAAAGTATTATTTATTTGCATGATTGTACCATTGCCTTGTCATTTGATTAAAGATATTTGCCAAAACGAATAAAACAAGAAAAGATATGCGCCGCCTAGCTCTACTCACCCTCCTCTGGCTCATTGCCGTTGCGCAGGCCGCTGAAGCGCAAAAATTCACGGTCACTGGCACCATCGTTTCCGGCGAAGACCAGCAACCGCTCATCGGGGCGACCATCCTGGAAAAAGGCACGACCAACGGGACCGTCACCGATTTGGACGGCGGTTTCCGGCTCGACCTTACTTCGGGGCAAGCGGTGCTGGTAGCAAGCTATGTTGGCTACCAGAATCAGGAGGTGCCCGTTCAGGGGCGGGCAGTGTTACAGATCGCCTTGCAGGTGCAGGCCAAGCTCATGGATGAAATCGTAGTGACGGGCTATAAGCGGGAAATCCGTGCCGAGGTCGCTTCGTCCATTGCTTCCATAAAGGCGCGTGACATCGAAAAGCTCGTCGTGGTTGGCATCGATCAAGCTTTGCAGGGGCAGGCACCGGGGGTTATGGTCACCCAGGTGACTGGCTCGCCAGGGGATGATATCGCCGTTCGCATCCGCGGTGTGGGCACCTTGGGCAACAACAACCCGCTATACGTAATCGATGGGGTGCCGACTACAGAAGGCCTCAATATGTTTTCGCTTACCGATATCGAATCCATCGAAGTATTGAAGGATGCGGCGGCGGCGGCCATCTACGGTGCCCGGGCCGCCAATGGCGTCGTGCTCATTACCACTAAACAAGGCTCAGCGGGCAAGCCAGTTTTCAATTTTGAGGCCTATAGGGGCATCCAGCAAGCCGTTGGCCTGCCCAAGTTGCTGAATGCCGAGGAGTACCTCCTGATCCGCAACGAAGCCATCACTAATGCCAATGCCCTACGCAACCCGGCGAATCAACTGCCCACATACGACCCCACCATTTTGGATACCCTTCCCGATAATGACTGGCTCAGCTTGGTTTTCAAGCCTGCGGCTATCCAGCGTTATTCGCTATCGGCCCGGGGTGGCGGCGAGGCCGGCAATTTTTACATCTCTGGCGAATACCTTAGCCAGGACGGCGTCTTCCAGGGGCAGAGCTTCGATAAATATCAGGTGCGCTTCAATGGCGACATCGGTACCCGCCGTTTCCGAGTAGGCAGCAATATGTCTTTTTCCCATACCGACCGCCAGGTCATTAATGGTTCAGGCGATGGCTTCGGGCCAGGGAATGAGCTCAGTGGCGTCCGTTATGCGCTCATCGCCTCTCCGGTATTCCCTGCCCGCTATCCCGACGGCCGGCTTGTCAATGTGACGGCCGAATTGGGTGATCCGGTGCTATTCGGTGACGGCAACCCCAATCCGCTGGCATTTGTAGCAAATACCGATTGGACCATCAAGCGCTACCGGGTTTTTGGCAATGTATTTGCCGAGTTGTCGCTCTTTGAAGGGCTGAACCTGCGCAGCACGCTGGGGGGCGATTTCCTGTTCGACCGTGAGAAGCTATTCAAAAAACGTCTTTCTCCCGCCATTTACGACCCCACTTCGCTTAACGAAGGCCGGGTGTTCAACCAGACGCTGGTATGGAACAATACGGCCGATTTTACGCGCACTTTCGGGGCCCACCGCGTTTCGGCCCTGGCGGGCATGGAAGCCATCCAAAACCATACCGACTATCTCGGCGCTGCGGCCAACAACTTCCGCCTCACCGACCCCTTATTTCGTTACATCGATGCCAGCGTCCCCGCTGAACTCAATAATATCAGTGCTTCGGGTATTGCTACGGAGTGGGCTTTGCTATCTTGGTTTGGGCAAGTGGGCTATTCCTTCAACAGCCGCTATGTGTTTAGCGCGGCAGTGCGGCGCGACGGCTCCTCCCGTTTCGGCAGGAACAACCGCTGGGGCACCTTCCCCTCCGTATCGGCAGCCTGGAATGTGTCGAATGAAGCCTTTTTCCAGGACGTCAGCTTCATCTCTACCCTGAAGGTGCGGGGGAGTTGGGGGAGATTGGGCAATCAAGAGATTGGGGTTTACCCTTATAGCTCCCTGGTCAATATCGGCGAGTTTGTTTATCCATTTGGCGGCAATATCGCCACTGGTGCCAGCATCCTCGAAACCGGCAATAGCAATATCAGGTGGGAGACCAGCACTCAAACCAACATCGGGCTGGACGCCAGCTTCTGGAAAGACCGCCTGTCTCTGACGACCGATATCTTCCGCAAGCGCACCGATGATATCCTGGTGCGCGTGCCCGTGCCTCAGGCTGGTGGCTCCACCCGCCCGCCATTCGTCAATGCTGCTTCGGTAGAAAACCAAGGCATTGAGTTGGGCTTGTCCTACCGCAACCGCCACGGCCGGTTTACCTACAACATCGGGGCCAACATTACGGCCCTGCGCAATGAGGTGCTCTCCATATCCGGCAGCGAACCCATCCTGGGGGGATTCGGATTATCGGATGGGCCTATCACCAAAACGGAGCCGGGGCACCCAGTCGGCTCATTCTTCCTCTGGGAGATGGAGGGGCTCTTCCAATCTCAGGAGGAAATAGATGCCAGCCCTTTCCAGACGGCTTTTACCCGCCCCGGCGATGTGAAATTCAAAGACCTGAATGAGGATGGCCGCATTGACGACAAGGACCGTCGGCATGTCGGCAGCCCCTTCCCCGATTTTACTTATGGCATCACGGCCAGCTTCAACTGGGGCAATCTTGATTTTTCGACCCTCATCCAGGGCATTCAGGGCAATGATGTTTATTTCCTTTATGGTAATTTTGCCTACGAAGCACAACTGCGGGGTTTCAACTCTTATCAGGACATCCTCGGACGCTGGACGCCCGACAACCCCAATACCAATATCCCCATTGCTAGCGTGGACGACCGCAACGGCAACCGCCGCGTCTCGACTCGTTTCCTGGAAGATGGCTCCTATGTGCGCGTACGCAATATCTCGCTGGGTTACAACTTTAAAGATTTGTTGAATTGGCAGGGCATCAGCAGCCTGCGGCTCTACTTAAGCGTGCAAAATGCGCTGACCTTTACCAAGTACCCCGGCCTGGACCCTGAAATACAGGCCAACGCCAATGATACCCGCGGCTTGGGGATCGCTTCCGACCTCAGTGTCGGTATCGACTGGGGCACGGTGCCCGCACCGCGCACTTGGATTGCGGGGCTGCAATTGGCGTTTTGAATTCAATAAACCACGAATAAAAACCAGGTAATATGAAACCGCTCCATATCCTCGCCTTCTTCATGGCACTGGCGCTCAGCGCCTGCCAGGGCATCCTCGATAAAGAGCCCATCGCGACGCTCGATGCGGGCTCTTTTTTCCAAACTGAGGCCGATGCGGTACAGGCCCTCAATGCTGCTTATCGCCCCTTGCTGTTCAACAACCGGAATTCAAATTTCTACTGGGCTTTCGCCGTGATTGCTTCTGATGAGGCCATCACCGGAGGCGATGGCTCCCGGCCCGGACTGGTGGAGCTGGACGCCTTCACCTATACGCCCCGCACCGAAGAATTCAATACCTTCTGGAAGCTGCAATACGAGGGGATCACCCAATGCAATCTGGTGTTGGACAACCTGCCTAAAATCGAAATGGGCGAGGCCCGCCGCGAGCAGATCACTGGCGAGGCGCTTTTTCTGCGCTCCTACTATTATTTCCTGTTGGCTCAGGTCTTTGGTGATGTGCCCCTGTTTACGAGCATAGCCCCGCCTGACGAACTCAAGATACCCCGTACGCCTCGGGCAGATATCTTTGCCCAAATTACCGCTGATTGTGAGCGGGCGGCGCAATTGTTACCCGCTGCGCAGCCTGCTTCCGAAATTGGGCGGGCCACTAAAGGCGCAGCTTATGCCCTGGCAGCAAAGACATTTCTGTACGAGCAGAAGTGGGATAAAGCCGTGGAATACGTCGGTAAAGTAAAGGAGTTAGGCATTTACAGCCTTATGCCTGACTATGAGGATAATTTCCGCAAAGAAACTCAAAACAACGCCGAGTCTGTATGGGAAATCCAGCACGCCAACCTCGAGCTCGGCGTCGGCAATTTCCTCAACCAGTGGTGGATGTCCCGCAAGCTCGATGGCTACGGCTTTGCCGAGGCCAGGGCGGAATATGTGGCCGTCTTCGAGCCAGGCGACCCCCGTCGGCGGTTTACGGTGGCGATGAATAATGAGGAGTATTTCGGCGCGATTTATAAAAACTCTTTTTCCGCCACCCGCTTTAGCCCCCGGAAGTATCTTCAGGATACGGCCTCGGTTTCTCAGCCTGCCGATGGCGATATCAACTATAGCGCCATCCGTTTTGCCGAGGTGTTGCTATGGGAAGCGGAGGCGCTCAATGAACTGGGGCGCACTGCCGAAGCCCAGGCACCCCTCGAACAGGTACGCGCCCGCGCCCGCAGCCAAGCCGCCGATCCGGAGACGGCACTGCCGCCCGTGACTACTACCAGTCAAACCGAAATGCGGGAGGCCATCCGCCATGAGCGGCAAGTAGAGCTGGGCTTTGAGCTCCACCGATTCTTCGACCTGGTGCGTTGGGGCATCGCCGAGGATCTGCTGCCCGGCTTCCAAAAAGGGAAACACGAGCTATTCCCCTTGCCTCAGACCGAGATCGACTTGAACTCGAGCTTGCGGCAGAATCCAGGGTACTAGTACCGACAGCACCAGGCAGGGCTCTTCCCCTGCCGCTGGTGTTTGAAAAGCTGAAGGCTATAAATCCAAGGCGCGATAAAATTTTAAAATCCTACAGCAGAGCTATTCGTCGGTTCAAGGAGAGCCATGCTCGGGGGATTTAGTACTACCTTTTTGCATCATAGTACCATCTTTGCTACAATTGATTATTGATATTTGCTTATTGCAATCACTTTAGGCGGTTACTTTCTATGAAGCAACTACACGTACTCCTTTTTCTCTACATCATGTTTAACGCACCGTCCGCCTGGGCGCAGCCAGGGCAGGTTGCCCTGCCTCGGGTTGAGCAAATGCCCAATCAGCCAACTCCTTATAATGTGCGTGATTGGAAAATAGTCGCCCAGCGATACGACTCGCTGGTTTATGACCTGCAAAGAGCCGGGCAGTATCTGCCCTTGTCCTATCTGATTCCGACAGGGATAAACTATCCAGAGATGGGGTCTTTTGGGTTGCACACTTATGTAGGCACCAATTCGCCATTCGGCAACGAAGCGATTAACGTGCTGCCTTCGCTAGTGGGCGCTACGCTGGCAGGCATCGACAAGCGCAACCAATACGGCCGCGATTGGGTAGCGATGGCCCAAGATTTTTTCAACAAAGCCAATGGCGAAAACCTCTACCTCAACAACCCGAGTGCAAGCAGTGGAAACGATTGGTGGTACGATATGATGCCCAACGTCTTTTTTTATCAGTTGTACGACCTCTACCCCAATCTGGGCAGCGAGGCCGATTGGCAGTTTGAGATGATCGCCAGCCGTTTTCAGGGAGCGGTGCGGGCTATGGGCGGCCACGATGCCCCTTGGGCGCCGGCCTATATGAACTACCGGGCGTGGAAGTTTAAAACCATGGAGCCCAACGCCAGCGGCGTGCCGGAGCCAGAAGCTGCCGGCGCTTTTGCCTGGGTGCTCTATCACGCCTGGAAAAAGACTGGCAACCCGGAATTCCTCAAAGCGGCAGAGTGGTCGATCGAATTTCTCGACGATTGGGCGGCGAACCCTTCCTACGAGCTACAGCTGCCTTATGGCACCCTCGCGGCAGCAAAGATGAATGCCGAAATCGGCACCAGCTATAATGTTGAAAAGATGGCCAACTGGTCGTTCGATCGCGGCCCATTGCGAGGTTGGGGCACGATAGTGGGCAATTGGAATGGTTTCGAAGTGTCGGGCCTGGTAGGTGAAGCCAATGATGCCGGCAACGACTACGCATTCCAACTCAACGGCGTACAACAGGCGGCGGCTCTTGTGCCTATGGTGCGTTATGACAAGCGTTTTGCCCGTGCCATCGGCAAATGGGTGCTCAACCTGACTAATGCTACCCGTTTGTTTTTCCCCGGTTTTCTGCCTTCCAGCCTTCAGGACGCCTCCGCCTGGTCGGCGGCCAACGACCCTGACCAGGTTATGGGTTATGAAGCCATGCGACAGGTCTGGCAGGGGGCTTCCCCCTTCTCCACCGGCGACGCCGTCAATGGCGGTTGGGCGGCGACCAACCTGGCTTTGTATGGCACTTCCTCAATAGGTTACCTCGGGGCTTTAGTAGAAAAAACGGATGTAGATCGGATATTGAAAATCGACCTCTTGAAAACGGACTTCTTCCGCGGCGAAGCCTATCCAAGCTACTTGTTTTACAACTCCTACAATATACCGCGCACGGTGCAATTTCAGGCTGGAGATGCTCCGGCCGACCTCTACGAGGCGCTATCAGAAGCCTTCATCCTGCAAAATGTAAGCGGTACGGTAAGCCTGACGATTCCGGCGAATGAAGCCGTTTTAGTGGTGATTTGCCCGGCGGGTGGCGAAGTGGTTTATGATCGGAACAAAATGCTGGTCGATGGCATAATTGTAGATTACCGCCAAGGTACCCAGCCTTATAGCCAGCCGCCCCGCATCAAAGCGCTTGCCGCAGCTGACAACCCGCTGGAGATTGGCGGCATGACTACCCTTTATTGTACGGTTTCTGCGGCTGGCACGGGTCAGATTACGTATCAGTGGAGCGCCTCCGCTGGCACTATTGATGGCGCTGGAGGAGAGGCCAGCTTCACTGCGCCGCCTGAGCCAGGCGAAGTGGATATCCGCTGTATTGCCACTGACCCAGAGGGCCTGAGCGATACGGCTACCCTGCGCTTGGCCATCGTGCCGGAAATCAATTATCCCCCCCAGATTATCGCCATTGAACGAAGTGCCCCGTACGTCGCGCCCGGAGGCAGCCTGCAGCTCAATTGCCTGGCTTTTGACCCGAACAATGGAGCATTGAGCTATGCCTGGACGGCCTCCGGTGGCAGTATCAGTGGCAGCGGTAGCCAAGTAGAATGGGCTGCTCCTCCCATGGAAGGCATTTTTGAAATCGAGGTGGCAGTCACCGATGAAGGAGGGTTGTCGGCGACGGCGACGGCGGCAGTGCTGGTGAAAGTATTCAGTGCGGCGGCGGGCGATATGATCGCGTATTACCCCTTCAGCGGCAATGCCGATGACCATAGCGGCAACGAGCTCCATGGGCAGTCCAATGGCGCTATCCTCACTGCTGACCGCTTTGGGAACCCGCAGAGCGCCTACTATTTTAATGGAGGGTCGCAGCACATCTCCGTTGCTAATTCGCCCTTGCTCAACTTCCAGGATGGCATCACGGCCAGTTGCTGGTTCAATGCAGCTGCCCTGCCTGAGAAGGAGACGTTCTTGCTCTCTCACGGCAGTTGGCAAAGCCGCTGGAAGCTATCCATCACCCCCGATCGCTACCTGCGCTGGACGATTAATTCGTTCAGCGGCATCAGTGATCTTGATGCGCTCATCCCGCTACAGGTGGATAGCATTTACCACGTGGCGGCCACTTACGACGGCGAGCTGCTGGCGCTCTACATCGGCGGCGAGCTGCACAGTTTCAAGGCTTTCAGTGGCCTTATCCGGGCAGCTTCAGCGCCCTTCCTCATCGGGCAGATGCTACCTGGCGAAGCGAATTTCAATTTCAAAGGCACGATAGACGAGGTAAAAATATACGATTATGCCCTTTTGCCGGAAGCCGTGCAGTCCCTTTTTGAGGAGGGTACGAACGCTGTCGGCGAGTCCGCATTAGCCCCATCACCCACTTTGCGGTTATTTCCCAACCCGGTTGCGGGCCAACTCATCGCCGCATTGCCCGCTGAGGGCGGGGTGCTGGAGCAAGTACGCATATTTGATCTGGCCGGGCGGCTGGCCCTAGAGGCTAATAGCGGTGGCGGCGAGCAGATCCAGCTGGAGGTGAGCGCTTTAAAGCCCGGGATTTATCTGGCGGTCGGCATCGGCCCAGTAGGTTGGTTTTCGGGGCGGTTTGTGAAAAGGTAAGTGTGGTGGCTATTTAAATGCCGCCTAAGGCTGAAAGCTACAAGCCACAATCGGCAAGTTGTTGAACAGGTTGACAGCAAGTCTTTGCCTGTCAGGCAAACCAGCTTATGAGGCCTGGATGAGGCTTGATCCCCTCTTGTGCAGCACCCAAGCGCCTGGTAAATGTCGAAGAGAAATATTTTTCTAACTATAAATCTGAAATATCATGAGATTGCTTCTACGTTCAACCCTTTTATACCTCTGCTGTCTGGCGGCCACCACGGGGCTTCTAGCACAGACACCAGTGGCACACTACGGCTTTTCCGGCAGTGCCAAGGATGGCACCAGCTTCGGCAACGACGCGACGGTAAATGGCGCCTGGCTTACCCAAGACCGCTTTGGCTTGGCAAACCAGGCCATGTATTTCGACGGTATCCAGGGTGCGGTGACGGCACCGAATGCGTCCCAGCTCAACTCGCCCAATGCGACGATCAGCTTCTGGATAAAACCCACCTCTTTCCCAGGTCAGGGCGAGGTCTTTATCCTGTCTTTCGGCGGCTGGCAACAGCGTTGGAAGATATCTCTGCCCTCGCACGGCAAGCCCGTATTCACCACCCATTCCGGTGGGGCCTGCTGCAGCGATATGGATTCTAATACCCCACTGGCGCTGGAGGCCTGGACGCATGTCGTCATGGTGCACAACAGCTCGCAAAACATTATTTATTTCAATGGAGCGCGGGTGAATGAAAAGAGCGTGAGCGGCGCGCTTGATGCCACGACTCACCCTCTGGGCATCGGCTACGAGCCGATTGATGGCGGGCTTTTTTTCAACGGTGCTCTCGATGAGGTCTTGCTCTTCGACCAGGCATTGGACGATGCACAGATAGCTGCGCTCTACGCAGCTCAAACCACCCCACCTACTGCTGCGCCGGGCCCGATGGCCAGCTACGCGTTCAGCGGGAATGGAGCGGATGGCACGGACTTTAGCAACCACCTCGACCTCTCTACGGCAGCGCTGGTAGCGGACCGCTTCGGCTTCGGCAAGCGCGCGCTGCAAACGGACGGCAGCAGCAGCGAAGTGAGCGCCCCGAATAGCGCGCAGCTTAATTCGCCCTTTGCTACGGTCAGTTTTTGGGTCAAACCCAATAGTCTGCCTGGAACGGGCGAAGCTTTCCTGCTCTCCTTCGGCGGCTGGCAGGAGCGCTGGAAAATTTCCCTGCCCCCGCATGGCAAACCCGTCTGGACCACCAACCACTCCAACGGCATCTCCGATATGGACTCTGGTGATGGCAATGAACTCGAAGTTGGGGAATGGACACATGTCGTGATGGTGCACGACGGTGCGAAGGACAAGATTTACATGAATGGTGTACAAGTAGCCGACAAAAACGTGGCGGGTACGCTCAATAGCACCACTCGCAAGCTGGGCATTGGTTACAACCCTATTGATGGGGGCAACTGGTTCGATGGCCTGCTGGATGAGATTATCCTTTACAACTATGCCCTAAGCGAGGTGGAAATCGCCGATTTGTATGCTGCCCAAGCTGCTTTCCCCGGTACCCCCGGCAATCTAGTGGCCCACTACAGCCTAAATGGCAATGGCCAGGATGAGTCTCAATTCGAAAACCACGCTATCCTGGATGAGGGCGCTGTGGCTACTGCCAACCGCCACGGCTGGGGCTCCAATGCATTGGCTGGCGCAGCGACAGCCGACAACTCGGCGGCTCTGCAATCCGATTATACGACCATCAGCTTTTGGGTGAATCCCAACAGCTTCCCTGGTTCGGGCGAAGCTTATTTGCTCTCGAATGGCGGCTGGCAAGAGCGCTGGAAAATCTCCATGCCTTCTCATGGCAAGCCCGTATTTACCACCCACTCCAATGGTGCCTGTTGCAGCGACATGGACTCAAATACCCCGTTGGCGCTCAATGCCTGGACCCATGTCGTCATGGTGCATGATGGGGCCAAGGACAAAATTTATTTCAACGGTGCACTGGTCAATGAGAAGGATGTGCCCGGTGCTCTGGATAAGACGAAATACCCGATCGGCATCGGCTATGACCCCATTGACAACGGCAGCTTCTTTGATGGAGCTATCGACGATGTACAAATTTATAATGTTGCGCTCAGCGCTGCTGAGATTGCTGCCTTGTACGCAGCGCAAAACCAGGCACCGGCCATCGCGGGCGATCTGGTGGCGCATTATGCCTTCACTGGCAATAGCCTGGATGCCACGGCTTATAACAACCACGCTTCGGCTGCTGTCCTGGCCCGCGACCGCTTTGACAAAGCCAATCAGGCCGCCGTTTTCAACGGCAGCTCTACCGAAGTGACCGCTGCTAATTCGCCCCAGCTCAATAGCCCCAATACGACAGTGAGCTTCTGGGTCAAGCCGAACAGCTTACCGGGTACAGGCGAAGCCTTCCTGCTTTCCTTTGGCGGCTGGCAGGAGCGCTGGAAAATATCGCTGCCCCCGCATGGCAAGCCGGTGTGGACCACCAACCATGCGAATGGCATCTCTGACATGGATTCTGGCGATGGCAATGAACTGAGCGTTGGCACTTGGACTCACGTCGTGATGGTGCATGATGGCGCGAAGGACAAGATTTATTTTAATGGCGACCTGGTGGCAGAGAAAAATGTTGCCGGCGCGCTCAATAACACCACACGCCCCTTCGGCATCGGCTACAACCCCATTGACGGCGGCAACTGGTTCGATGGCAATCTCGACGAGGTGCAAGTATATAAAGTCGCTCTAAGCGATGCCCAGATCGCCCAGCTCTACGCCGATCAATCGCAGCCTCCGGTCAGCATGGATGACGAGCCGCCCTGTGCACCGCTCAACCTCCGGGCGGTGGTAACTTTCAATAATGTGGAATTACTTTGGCTTCCAGCGACTGACAACGTGGGCGTGACGGCTTACAACGTCTATCGCGACGGTGCTCTCGTGGCGACCACTTCCGCGACCACTGCCTATTTCGCTAACTTGCCGCAGCTCACCACCTTCCGCTTTGGCGTGACGGCGATTGATGCTGCTGGCAATGAATCCCTGCCTACCACGCTGAATGTGACCACCGGCGAGGAAGAAACACCGGACATGACTCCGCCGAGCGTGCCGGGCAATCTCGGCGCTTCGCCTAGTTTCAATTCGGTACTCCTAAGCTGGGAGGCTTCTACCGACGACCGGGCCGTGGCCGGATATATCATCTGGGTAGATGGGGTGCTTTTCGACTCCGTATCGGCTGCCACGCTATCAATCCTGGTCACGGGCTTGGATCCACTCACCCTTTACAGCTTTGAAGTAGCGGCTTTCGACTTAGCGGGCAACGTTTCCGACTTTGCGGAAATCACCATCAGCACTACCGAGCCACTAGTAACGAGCGAACCCGGCTTGGTGGCCCACTATCCGTTTGAGGGCAATGCCAATGATGCCACCCCCTATCAAAACCACGGCGTCATCGGCGGCAACCCCGTCTTTGAAACCGCTGGGCATGCTCACGGCGGCATGAATATCAAGTTTGATGGCGTACAGGATTCCGTGCTGGCACCCAATGCCGTACAATTGCTTTCAGACTATACCACCATCTCCTTCTGGATAAGGGTGGATGACCGCAACTTGCAGGATGCCGAGGCTTATATCCTCGACTTTGGCCACTGGGATCAACGCTGGAAAATTTCCCTGCCCCAACACTTGAAAATCGTGTTTACGACCAACGGCAATAATGCTCAGTTCCCCAATTTTATCTCCGACATGGATAGCGGCGACGGCAATGAGCTGGTCATTGGCTTCTGGTGGCATGTCACCATGGTACACGACGGCACCCACGACATCATTTACGTCAACGGTGTAGAGGCGAATCGCAAACCAGTTTTGGGTGAGCTCAACAGCACTGCCCGCCCGCTGGGCTTCGGCAACAACCCGATTGATGGCGGACAGTATTTCATCGGGGCTCTTGACGACGTCAAGATATACAATAAGGCACTGACTGAGCAGGAGATTGCCAGGCTGTTTGCTACGGGTACGACGGGCACTAAAGAGGCCAATTTGCTGAGCGCTTATATTCAGCAGGTCTTTCCAAACCCCGTGACTGATCTACTGACGGTGGGGCATCAACTACCGGCCAATCAGCCGCTATTGTTGCGGGTGTTTGATGCGCAGGGCCGGCAACTGGATGCCATTTATCTGAACCCTGGCGAGGTAGCCCACGGGCAGTTCTCGCTCCAGGTAGGCAGCTATCCGCCGGGCATGTACTCGCTTAATTTCATCCTGGGTGGGAAAAACCTGGGTTCGATGAAGTTTATTAAGCATTAAGCGCGATTAAAAATAAGATTGTCCATACTGGGGCGTGGCAGGCGGCGCCTGTCGCGCCTCAGCATGGGCTTCCTGAAGTGCTCAAAACCCTCCAGGAGTACGCGAAAACTTTGGTTTTTCACTTATGGTAAAACGCTTTACGGAAAACCCTATCCTCACTAAAGACCACCTTCGGCCCAGCCAAGATGGCTGGGTCGTCGAGTGCGTCCTAAACCCTGGCGCCTTCCGTTTTTCGGGTAAGGATTGGCTGTTGCTGCGAGTGGCCGAGCGCCCGGTGCAACAAGAGGGCTTGATTTCCTTCCCGGTAATGAATGGCGAAGGGCAGTTCAGGATTATGGAGTTTGAGCGAGCCGATCCCGCGCTCGACTTGTCCGACATCCGCATTGTAGGATATAAAGGACAGACCTACCTCTCCACCATTTCACATCTGCGCTTGGTGTGCAGCGAAGACGGGCGGCATTTCTACGAGCCGGACGATTGGCCTGCCCACATTTTCGGGCAGGGAGCGCTCGAAACCTTCGGCATCGAAGACTGCCGGGTGAGCCTGATCGAAGGGCAGTATTGCCTTACTTATACGCAGGTATCCGAAAGCGGCGTCGGTGTTGGCCTGATGCGTACGGCTGATTGGCGGCACTTTTCCCGGGATGGCATGATTTTACCGCCGCACAACAAGGATTGCGCACTATTTGAAGAAAAAATCGGTGGCCAGTATTTCTGCCTGCACCGCCCTTCGGGCGTTGGGCTGGGCGGCAATTTTATCTGGCTGGCCTCTTCCCCAGACTTACTGCATTGGGGTAGGCACTGCTGCATCCTGCACACCCGTGAGGGCTGGTGGGATAGTGCCCGCGTGGGTGCCGGGGCGGCCCCGATCAAGACCCCGAAAGGCTGGCTCGAAATCTATCACGGCGCTGATCACCAGCATCGCTATTGCCTAGGGGCCGTTTTGCTCGACCTCGAGGACCCCTCCAAAGTATTGGCCCGTTCTTACCACCCGCTCCTAGAGCCAATAGCCGATTACGAGCTAAACGGCTTCTTCGGTAAAGTGGTCTTTACCAACGGGCAGCTCGTCGATGGTGACGAAATCACCCTCTACTACGGCGCTTCAGATGAAGTCATCTGTGGGGCTACGCTGTCGGTGGAGGAAGTATTGGGTACGCTTTTGAAGTGAATGGGGCATTGTTGTAAATCACAGCCACTTGGTTGGTCTCTTCAAGACGGGGGGCAAAAAAAAAAAAATGCCTTCCACCGGAAGGCACTCCTCACAAATACAATTAGAATCCCATGATAAAAAAATATATCGCTAAAATGATCTAGCTCTTTCCGTGTCTGGGGTTTGGAGCAGCCAATTAGCTGCTTTCTTGCTGCTATAAAAACGGCATAATTTGCCGTAGCATTGCATTAGCCTTAGGTTTTCCGGCCATAATAGCGCAAGTTTTTCAAAGATTTCCCTTGCGTTTTCGTCTTAAGTTCTCCTCTTTTCGTAAATTTGACCACGCAAGGTGTTACTATGGCTCCTCGTGCCCGTCCAAAGGGTGAAAAAGCTTATTTTATCATCAAAACCATATTTACTATGTCTTTGCAAAATAAATATCGCCCCGTCCTTGACCTGGGCGAGCAATTCGGAGTGCAAGATGGCTACGTTAAAGAAGAAGACGGCGTGCTGAAAATTGGCGGGACCGCCCACACCCCCTACGAGAAGAACAAGATGTGGGACAAAATCAAGGAAATCGGCGGCGATTCGCCTTCCGATATCAGAGCAGACATCAAGGTGTCTGTAGAGGAGTACTACCACAAGCACACGGTGAAAAGCGGCGAGAGCCTCTCCAAAATCGCCAAGCACTACTACGATGATGCCAACAAGTATATGGCCATCTTCAATGCCAACAAAAACATCCTGAAGGACCCGAACATGATCCACCCGGGTCAGGAATTGGTCATCCCCAATCTCTAAGCCCAAATTAGAAGGGCTGCTCGCCTGCTTTCAAGTGGTGCGACAGCCTTGTACAGCAGAGCTTGCCCAGAAGTCTTTCCGGGCAAGCTCTCGTGTTTTTAGCACTATGGATGCCCCTGGAAGCGGCGAGTTGGGGCAGCTCGTTTTTGACCATTAGCAGATGAACCAGGATGGCCGTAAATCAGTTTGGGGCTATGAGGGTATTTGTAAAACCTGTAATACCTCATAATCCTATCCCCCTAAAACCTCCTCCAGCACCAAATGGGCATGTATTTCCGGGAAGCTCTCGATATGATAGCGGTAGAAGTCTAGTAAATGGAGCAGCAGGGCTTTGCGCTGAGCCCGGTTCATGGCGATCCCGTGGCAGTTTTCCAGGGGGCATTCCAGCAATTTGAAAAGCAATTCGCTTTCCGATTGATTTAAATAATAAGCATGGCTTGGCACCTGATGTACAAAAGCGCCTTCCTGGAGGTCGAAGAAGGGCGTATCCTGTTCCCAGCGGCCACCGGGCAGGAAACCGAGGAAAGCGCTGAGGTTTAGCAGGAAATGCAGATGGATGTTGGCAATCGGCTGCCGGGTCTCATCCAGGAAGCTGAAAGCATTAAACAAGAAAGCGAACAGTGCGCGGTTCTCCTCTGGCTCGCGCATGGCCTTGCGGGCTATTTCCGCCAGGAACAGGCCCACAGCCCCCTTGCGCACGTCAAAAGGGATAGATTGATAGGTGTGAGCCGCCTGCAATTCTTTGATGCGGTTGAGGCTTTTTTCGTGCCGTTCATATACCACCATATCTACAAGGGACATCACCTGCAGCAAGCCAGCCTTCAACTTCGCTTTGGGGCTACGCACCCCACCGGCTATGTAGCTGCGCAAGCCGCGCTCTTCCGTATAAACATCAGCTATGATGCTTGTTTCGGAGTACTTTGTTGCGCGTAAAACAATTCCTCGAGTCTTAATCAACATATTATTCTGTGTGCTGTTTAATTGTGGCTATGGCTTGTAACATGTTGGAGATAAGGTACGTCTTATCTTTAAAAGGGAAGCCCGAGAAAAGTTGGGCACAAAAATCTTAACACAAACAAAGTCTGCCACTCGTCGAAAATTTCCGGGCGGCGGTCAAATTTAATAAGTTAAAACCATCTTTTACCCTATATATTTGGCGTTGACAAGATATGAATCACCTAATATTAAAACAAAAAAGCGTCGGCAGGTTTTCTGCGGGAAAACAACCAAGCGCTTTTATTGATTACCCGACAAAAAAAATTGAACAATGAAAACCTTCATCATCAGCACCTTATTACTTTGCAGCCTCTCTCTGGCGCTTCCACAGGCTGCTTTTTCTAAAGCATGTACCTTTACTGCTTCTGAAACCCTGCATCTTGCAGAACAGCTCACCCACATCCTTCCCGAAGGCATGTGGCGCGGGAAAATGCAGAACGGGAAAGAAGCTGCCTTCCAATTCCAGTATTCCGGTGAAGTATTTTGGTTTACGCATGGCAAGGCTGGCCTGGAAGCTTTTGACGATTACTACTGGCACATTTCCCCGCTGGGGCAAGAAAGCGCCCTTTTAGAGCTATACAGTAAGCACGGCAACAAGGCTTATGCCTTTGAATTGGGAGGCGACTGCCAAAACCTCGTGATGGAAGATAATGACAACCGGGCCAAAACCGTGCTGCGTCATGAAAACGGCCAACCTGAATTCAATCTGGACCGCATGCGGGCGCAATTGAGCGGCAGCTGGGAAAATACGATTTATCCCTTCGAACTCAAAGGTATAGAAGGCGCTTATCTCAAATACCGTTTCTACGGCACCGGGAAAATGGAACGCGTCTGTGGCGCTACCGGGCAGGTCATTAATGACCGCGGCGACTGGGCCCTGTCCAACGATGGCCAACACCTCATCATGCGGTTTGAAGATGGCACTAATGCTGTAGCAGAAATCAAGCACCTGGATATCGATGAAATGGTGCTCACGCATGTTTTATCTTGCCAAGACCAACGCTTCACTACGGGCATGAAAGACTTCTTCTTCAACCGGCATTGAGTGGGGCTGATACCAGCCTAATCGCAGCGCCTCCCTCTCCTGAGCAATCGGTGGGGGAGGCGCTGGTAGTTTTGGAAGGGCTGATGATCCGGCTTTGAGTAAGGCTGTATTAGGCTTGCAATGGGCGCGGGCAGCCATCCTGCGCGGGCGGTGAGCCAAATCGTGGCTGGTGCCCAATGCGGTAATGCAAATAGGCGCAAGCATTCCCTATGTTTTTTGTGTTTATCAAAAATTTGATCTTCACCCCCGCTCATACACCTGCACCTGCCCCTGCGGCGTAAGCAGATAAAGCCGGCGGCCCCGCCAGTGGGCCTGCAGCGCTTGCTGCCCGGCGGCGGGCAAGGGGAGTATGGCAGTGCGCAACTGGGCCAGGTTGTAGGCCAGTAGTTCGCCTGGCTTGTAGAAAAGCAAGGTGCCATCAACAATTTGGAGGCTTTGGTATCCTTTGAACTCCAGGAGCTGATGGAACTGGCCAAAATCATCGAAGACAAAAGCCCCTTGCTCGGGGTCGTAGAGATAAACCAGGTTTTCCCGGGCAGCAGCATACTGGCTATAAGGCGGGCGGGCCAGTTGGGCGCTGAGGTTATCGGTAGTAGCGATAACGGCTCCGGAGCGGCCGATTTTTAGCAGTTGGAAGCGGGCTTGGTCATACACCCAGGTGTTGTTGTCGGGGGCCAGAGCTACGGCAGTGGCGTGGACTACGCCAGCGGCGAAGAGCAACAGCCAAGCCGTTTCGTTCAGGGTGCGGTCGAGCAGAGCGATGCCTTGTAGCTCGGGATAAAACAGCAGGAGATTGAAAGGGTCAGTAGCATCGATATAGCTCAGCTCGCCGCGGGTGTTGTTGTTGTAAAAAAACTGCTCATGGCCGTCGGGGCTATATTTGAACACCTCGTTGCGGTGGTCCACTAAATAAACCTGCTGGAGTTTATCCACGGTGAAGAGCTTGGCCTGGCGGGGCAGGGTGTGAAGCAGGCGGAAGGAGTCACGGCTTTCTGCCTGGGCGGGCAGCAGATTAGGCAGGGCCGAGCTTAGCAAGCATGCCAAGAGCACGCGAACCGCAACCCTACTTGCCCCCTGCTTGTTTCGGCTCCAAAGTTTGATTGCCAAAAGCCCTTGCCTGCTCATTTTCGAAAAATTTTATTTCCAGGCTGTGCCCGTCAAAGACAGCGTAGGAGTTGTAGTACAGCCAATCCCCCAAGTTTATATAACGGCTAAGGCCGCCGTTTAGCGCATGAGCGATGGGCAAATGGCGGTGGCCGAAGACGAAATAGTCATAATGCTGTTGCTCCAGCTTGCGCTGGGCATAGGCGATAAGCCATTCCTGCTCCGGGCCGAGGAAGCGGGCGGTATCGGGTTTGGCGGCTGCCCGGCTCTTGCCCGACCAGAAGTTGGCCAGCCCGATCCCAAAGTTGGGGTGCAGCCGCTCAAAGAGCCACTGACAGAGGGGGTTAGCAAATACTTTCTTGATGAATTTGTAGCCATAATCACCCGGCCCCAGCCCATCGCCATGCCCGATGAGGAAGGTCTTGCCCATGATTTCCCGTTCGATGGGCTGCCGATAGGTGGGGATGCCTAGCTCTTCCTCAAAATAGCGGAACACCCACATATCGTGGTTGCCCGTAAAAAAGTAAATGGGGATGCCTGCATCGCGCAGCGCCGCCAGCTTACCCAGCAGGCGCACGTACCCCTTGGGCACCACGGTGCGGTACTCGAACCAGAAGTCGAACACGTCGCCTACCAAATAAATAGCGGCCGCATCGGTTTGGACCTGCTCCAGCCACCGCACGATCTGCTGCTCGCGCTCGCGGCTACTCAGCCGGGCATCGATGCCCAGGTGGAAGTCGGAAGCGAAATATACTTTTTTCATCGCTTGGTTTAAGCCCGCTGCATCACCGCGCCACATTTCTTGCAGGTGCGCAAGTCCTCGGAATCCATAAATTTGGTAATCGCGGCCTTGAGCTGGCTGACGATGTCCTCCAGCGCAAAGGATTCTTCGTGTAAGGGATGGTTGCAGCTTTCGCAAAACCACAGCAGCTTGTCCTTTTCCCCCGGGCGGCGGTAGCGCTCGATGACCAACCCGATGGTATCGGCCGGTCGTTGGGGCGAATGCGGGATGCGGGGCGGCAGCAGGAACATCTCTCCCTCGCGGATGGGTATCTCTTGCGGCTGCCCGTCCTCGTCAATGATTTTCAGGCTGATATCGCCCTCCAGTTGGTAAAAAAGCTCTTCGCCTTCTTCCCAGTGGTAGTCTTTGCGCCCGTTGGGGCCGCCGACTACCATGACGATATAGTCGTCATTACCTTTATAGACTTGCTGGTTGCCAACCGGGGGCTTGAGGAGGCTACGGTGTTCGTCCACCCATTTTTGCAGGTTGAATGGCTTGCTTAACGGCATAATTAGTCTGTTTTATGGTTTGCGATTTGCAATTGCCGGGTTAAATTACCTAAATTTAGCCAAAATTAGAAAAAACCAACGTAACTATTCAACGCGAGGGTCAAAGCTTCTAGTTTCAAGCGGCAAGCCTGGAGCTGTTAATGGCACTGCTTGCGGCTGAATCGTTACGGACGGACAAAATGCAGCACAATATGGATATGGATCTCAGGGGCAAAAATGCCCTCGTATGCGGCAGCAGCAAAGGCATCGGCAAGGCAGCAGCTCTGGAAATCGCCCAGTTGGGTGCCAACGTCACGCTGGTATCCCGTTCGGCAGATATCATGGGGGAAATCATCCATCAGATGGATAAAAGCCAGGGTCAAAACCACGATTTCCTCGTGGCGGATTTCTCCAATATCAACGACCTCTTATTGAAGGTTCGTGGTTTGGTATCCGCTAAGGCTATCCACATCCTGGTGAACAATACCGGCGGCCCTCCAAGTGGGCCCATCCTGGATGCACAGATAGATGCTTTTCGCGATGCTTTTGACAAACATCTCATCTGCAACCAACTCTTGGCACAAGCCGTGGTGCCGGGCATGAAGCGCGAGGGCTACGGCCGCATCATCAACATCATCTCCACCTCGGTAAAAGCGCCACTGGACAACCTGGGCGTCTCCAACACGGTGCGGGCAGCTGTAGGCAACTGGGCCAAAACCCTGGCCAATGAACTGGGACGCTTTGGGGTCACCGTCAATAGCGTGCTGCCTGGCGCCACTCAAACCGACCGGCTAATGCAGATTATCGAGCAAAAAGCAGCCAAAGAAGGCCGCACCATCCAGGACGTCACGGCAGAGATGCAGCGCGAGATACCGATGGGCCGCTTCGGGGAACCGCACGAACTAGGGGCCGCTATTGCCTTCCTGGCTTCGCCAGCTGGCAGCTACATCACCGGCGTGGCCCTGGCAGTGGATGGGGGGAGGCTGCGGAATATGTAGGCACCTAAAGCTTAGGGGTCATTTATCCGCTTTTTCCTCAAAGTAAGCCTTCACCTTCTTCGCCGCCGCCATGCCTGCTACCTCGGCGATTTCCGTGGCCAGGGCCTGGCGCAGGCGCTGGGTTGAGCCAAAGTGGCTGAGCAGTTTTTGAGCGGTTTTCTCCCCGATGCCAGGGATGTTGGTCAGCTCGGTGCCGGTGAATGCTTTGGAGCGCTGGTTGCGATGGAAAGTGATGGCGAAGCGGTGGGCCTCGTTGCGCGCCTGCTGGATGAGCTTGAGCGATTCGGATTTTTTGTCGATGTATAGCGGGATGGAGTCGCCAGGGAAGAATATTTCCTCCAGGCGCTTGGCGATACCGATGACGGTCAGCTTGTCGAGGATGCCCAACTGTTCCAGGCTAGCAGCGGCAGCACTGAGCTGCCCTTTGCCGCCATCGATAATGACGAGTTGGGGCAGGGGTTGCTCTTCATCTAGCAGGCGGCGATAGCGGCGGTAAACAACCTCTTCCATCGATGCGAAATCGTTAGGGCCTTCCACGGTTTTAATATTAAAATGGCGGTAGTCTTTCTTACTGGGCTTGGCATTTTTGAAAACCACGCAGGAAGAAGTTGGGAAGCTGCCATGCAGGTTGGAGTTGTCGAAGCACTCGATGTGTAGCGGCAACACATCCATTTGCAGGTCTTGCTGCAGGGTGCGCAAGATGCGTTCGGCAGGCGTCTGCTTGTTGGTTTGGCTAGCGCGCTGTTTTTTCTTCTGCAGCAGATGATACTTCACGTTTTTTTCCGAGAGATCCAGTAGCTTGCGCTTATCGCCGATTTTTGGCACGGTAGCCTGTAAGCCCTCTTCTAGTTGTATTTCATAGGGCAGGATAATCTCCGTAGCGATGCTGTTGAAGCGCTCGCGGATGATGGGGATGGCGTATTCCAGCAACCCTTGTTCGTCATCATCATCCAGGTTTTTTAGCAACTCCTGAGTATGGGCATGGATGATGGCGCCATTAACTACCTTGAGGTAGTTGATATAGGCTTCCTTTTCCTCCGAAGCGATGGAGAATACGTCCACGTCCCGGATCGTAGCGCTTACCACCGTCGATTTAGACTGGTAGTCCTCAAAGGCATGGAGCTTTTCCTTGATTTCATGCGCTTTTTCAAATTCCATGTTTTCAGCATGGGTTTCCATTAGCGTTTTGAAATGCGCTTTCACCGCGCCGAAATTGCCGCGCAGGATATTCTTGACCTGTTCGGCGCGAGCGTGATAAACGGCTTCGCTCTCCAGCCCCTCACAGGGGCCCAGGCAATTTTTGATGTGGTACTCCAGGCAGAGCTTGAATTTCCCTGCCGCGATATTTTCCGGGCTGAGGTTGTAGCTACAGGTGCGCAGCGGGAATAGCCGTTTGATCAGCTCCAGGATGACTTTGATGCGGGACTTGGAGGTATAGGGCCCAAAATAAGTAGAGCCATCCCGGATGACATTCCGGGTGATGAAGACGCGGGGGAAGCGCTCGTTTTTGACGCAGATATAGGAGTAGCTTTTATCGTCGCGCAACATGACGTTGTAGCGCGGTTGGTGTTTTTTTATCAGGGTATTTTCAAATAGGAGGGCATCGGCCTCCGTTTCTACAATGGTGAACTCGAGCGTGGCGGCATTTTTGACCATCACGCGGGTGCGGTGGGCGCGGTCGCGGCGCTCACCGAAGTAAGAAGATATGCGGCTGCGCAAATCCTTGGCCTTGCCCACGTAAAGCAGCTCGCCCTCTTGTCCCAGAAAGCGGTAAACACCCGGCTGGCGAGGGATAGTGTCAGCGATGGTTTTAAAATCTTCGGTGGTCATCTTAAAAAATTGCGTACCTTGTTGCAAAGGACAAAGATAATAGCTTTCCACTGCGGATAGCTCTTTCACTAATCGAAAATGCCATGGATACCAAAAGCTCATCCGTTCTTAGCCTTGCTATATTCTTGCTTGCCTGCGGTTGCGCGCAAAAATTCTATCCCGACCGCAGCCATTTCATCAAAGACGGCGATCTGGTGCCGACGGTGGACCTGGGCTACTATAAAAGCGTACAGGAGCGGCCAGGACAGGACTCTGGCCTGGTGATGGCTTTAGCTATCTCTGGCGGCGGTGCCCGGGCGGCCAATTTTGGCATGGGTATTATGCTAGGCTTGGAGCAGCTCGAGTTGGCTGAAGGGCGCAATGCACTGGCAGAGGTGGATTACCTTTCCACAGTCTCGGGCGGCGGCTTTGCAGCGGGGGCTTATGTTGCGGCTCTATTTGACCACGATTACTACCGCCGCTCGGAGCCTTTCCGGTTGAGCCACTATTTGGAGCGGCAAATCAGGGGCGACCTGGCTTTTGACTATGCTGGCGTATTGCTGCGCGCCAATCTCGACCCCCGCCTCTGGTTTTCCCGCTCTGATGATGGCGACGCCCTGGAGCGGGCGATCGATGAACAGGTACTCGGCTTCGGGCGGCGGCGCAAGAACTTCGGCCCCAAGGCTCCTAGCCTGCTGCTTGGAGACTTGTTTGTGCCAGAAGGCAGCTCTCATCCGGTGCGCTTCCCCCTGCATATTGCCAATAGCTCTACGCTTAACACCATGCTCATCTTCCCCTTTAGCCCCGATATTCTCCAGTGTTACCAGATCAGCGGCTACACCCACCGGCTAAGGATCGTCCGGGATGATGAGCTAGATCCCTATCAGTTGCCTTTATCGGTGGGTATCAAGGCCAGCGGCAGCTTCCCGGTGCTGATCTCCAATACCACCTTGCGCAGCCAACACAGCGCCGAGCGCCCTTACCTGCATCTCATTGATGGCGCTATGACAGACAATATTGGCCATTACACGGCTCTGGAACTTTTGAAACAAGAACCTGATTACCGCCACAAAGCGCTGCTCATCATCGATGCGGATGCGATAGGCAACCGCTACACCTTCTCCAAGCGCGAAGCTGCTATTTTTTCGCTCAAAGTGATGACCCGGCTACCTTCCAGCGGGCTCGATGCCCGCCGGGCCACCCTGGATAAAGACTTGCGGGAGATTTGCACCCAACGCGATATCCATCCGGTCATCTTCAGCTTCAACATCCTGCTACACAATAATGAAGCCCCGCTTCCGGAAGCTTATGAATGGAAAGTTGAGCAACAACGCCTCATCCGCGTATTGAAGGAGCAGCCCTTGCCTAGCGATGAAGACAAACAGATACTCTATGAATTGCTCACCAATATCCACACCAAATACAGTATCACTAAGGCGGAGCAAGAATTACTCCTGCTCAGCGGCCAGTTGATCGTGCGCTTGATGGAGCAGGAGATTAGAGAGGCTTTGGGGGGGTGATGGGTGGGCGCTCGCCTTGTAGTTTTGCGAAACTTTTACTCATCGGGCTCGCAGCTTTTCGCCAACACTAAATTGTGGCTGCCTTAGTAGTCCTATAGTGGCATTATGCTCGGCCTAAAAAATCCTCGACTTCAGCGCGGTGCCCTTATCCCATGCCCCGTAGGAGTAAACTCCGGTTTTTGGGCTTTCGCAAACCTTGCTCTCGAACGCTGAAAGCCCAGGCACTCGCCTAAAAGGGCAAAGACTAAATAGTTGCTTTATGGCTATTTGCAGCTAGTGTCTAAGTAGCCTGCCGCCTGATAATAAAGCCCCTTCAAAAAAAAACGTAAAAAAAACTTGACAAACGTAAAAAAAACTTTACTTTTGTAAAAGAATCTTTACACCATGAAGACAATGCGTTTGCTTCCGACTACTTGGAAATGGCCGGGCGGGCTGCTCAGCCTCGGCGGGATGATCTTAGGCGTGATGAGCCTGTTTGGTGGGTATGAAATAGCTTGGCTCGCCCTGGAAATCCGCCAGGAAGCCGAATTTTTTTCTCCTGCGGTGGAAAATTTTACCGAAGAGCTTGCGCTGACGCTCTTGATCGCCGGCTTGCTTATCCTGGCCTTCACCCGCGTAAAGGGCGAGGACGAGCGCGTCCGGCTCATCCGCCTGGAAGCGTTTCAGTGGAGTATCCTGGTTAATTTCATCATCGTACTGGCGGGCAACTGGTCTTTGTACGGAGAGGGCTTTTTTTACCTCATGGTCTTCAATCTGTTCACGCCGCTCATCGTCTTTCTACTGCGCTTCTACTACGTGCTCTACGTCAGTGAGCCGAGGGCGGAAAAAAGCAATGCTGCTGCGCTATGAAAAACCGGGTCAAAGAAGAACGCGCCCGCCTCAACCTGCAACAGCAGGAACTGGCCGAGCGCATCGGCGTGAGCCGACAGACGATACACTCCATCGAAAATAACCGCTACGTGCCCTCTACGGTGCTGGCGCTGAAAATCGCCGCCGTATGCGGCAAGCCGGTGGAAGAGCTATTCCAGTTGGAAGAGTCGGATTATAAAGAGGGGGCGTAGTATCCCCGGCTTGAAATCCCCCCGTCTGGATGTAGTGAAAGTCTGATGTTGGCAGTTCCAGCCATTAAAACTTCCCCTTTTTATCCACATACTGCCACTCATCGCTCTCCCACACGCTGTATTCCCCATCGGTAATCGTTTGGCAGCGGTTGCTCACTTTGGCCTTGCCATTTTCAAAAGGAAAAGCGCAATCAAACTGCGGCGCGATGACGATGGCATAGGTGTCCGCGTCGGCATAGCCGATTTTGCCGTCCTGCACGATTCGGAACAGGCCTTCCGAGGGGTAGTCGGGGCCGTTGTCGTAGGGGAAGATTTCATACAGCACCTGCTCTTGGCGGTCAATGACCGCCCACTTGTAGTCGCCCTGGAGCAGCACCACGGCGTGGGTGCGGAAGGTGTCGGTGAGGCACATCGCGTATTTCCCGGGCGGGATGGCGGTTTGGCCGTGCCCGTCAAGGTAGTAGGGCTGGCCGGTGTCGGCGTCCTCAGCTAGTAGTAGAGGGGTGGTAGCCGGTGGCGAGGCCGGGCCGGATGAAGTGCAGGCCGCTAAGGCCAGCAACAGGATAAGGAGAATGTGATTTTGCATAGCTGCAAAGTTAAGGAATAAAAAGGATAGCTGCCATGGAGACGTTTCACAACTTTTTCCACGGCGGCTTTGATGCTGATTACTCCCCGCCTAAAAACAATACTACCGGCGGCTTGACCTCGGATGCGCTGACCAAGCGGAGGGTGTTTTGCCAGCCCGTGCCCGCAAAGAATTCCTGCGCCGCCTCCAGCGACGGCCATTGCAGCAGGGCGTAGGCGGTGCCGGGGGCGTTTTGCAGGGTGCCGATTTCGTGCGTCAGCACGCTGGTCTGGTGCAGGAAACCCCGCAGGACGGAGTTCCATGCCGAAAAATCTTCCACTTCCTGATAGACCAAGGTGCGCACGGGGGAGGTGACCACCGAACGGGCGATCTTCCAGCGGCCGTCTTCCTCCACCATCGTATTGGCGTAGGCGCTTACCCCGTGGTAGGGGATGTCATAGACGTAAGTGGCGCCGTAGCCTTCGTAAGTGCCCCTCGCCACCCAGGCCTGCTGTGCGTCCGACCAATTCAAATCGATGTGGCGCATGAGCAGGGTGCCGTCATACCGGGTGAAGCGATCTTCATATCTTTTGGCCAGCTCTTCTCTTCCTGAGATGGTGTTGCTGCCCCCCAATATCACGATGGCATCGGCCGTGTGCATGGCCACCAGCGCAGTTATATCCTGGCGGTTGTAGGCGGCCATGTACTCGCGGGTGAAGGCGCGAATGGCCATTTCGTCGCTGGCCGATTGGGCCGGTAGGCAGATGGGGGCGGCGGCGTGGAGGAGGG
>CAYSPJ010000038.1:0-42332 GCA_964432875.1 uncultured Phaeodactylibacter sp.
GCCAAGGGCTTCTCCACCATCACGTGGATACCCCGGGGCGCGGCGATCTCCACCACTTCCAGGTGCTCGTAAATGGTGCCGAAGGCCGTGACCGCCTCGGGCTGTACCGCCGCGATCATCGCTTTCATGTCGTCGAAGACCAGGCTCATGGAGTAGCCGTGCTGCTGGGCATAGCGCGCGGCCAGCTCGCGGTTGGGCTCCACTATGCCCACGATCTGGATGTCGCCGCGCTCCTCACGCCCCAAAATCCAATGCACATGGGTGTGGGTAAGCCCGACGACGCCGACCCGCAGGGGGGATTGCTGGGCGTGCAGGGCTGGGGTGGCCAAAAGGGCGAGGGAGAAGATAAGGGGAAGCTGGCGTGTCATCGTGATGGTATAGTGTTTGGTTTGAGATAGTCGTGTCTTATGGTTATAACGTGCGGAGGTTGACCTTGATACAAACTATGAACCTACCTCTGTAGCATCCAGCGTCGTACCGACCGCGCCAATCAAAAGCATGCTGAAAAAAAAGATGCCATAAATCAGAATAACGGAGAGCAGCAGATAAGTTATCATCAAGATGAACGGCACGAATTTTCTCGCTAAAAGAAATTTGACAGAAATCACTGCACAGAATAGCAGTTTCAGGCACAGCACGAGCAATATAGCCAAAGTGATGTAAGCAAATCCCATCCGACTGGCGTCATTGCATTTTGACAAGTTGTATGCCAGGAAGGCAGTAACGGCAAATGCTATCAAATCGACCGAAAATGCTAAGCTGGCTTTTGGCGTGGTAACAGTCAGCATGCTCATTTCGAAGATTTTTGATTCTTGCTCAAAGGTAAGTCTTTTCATGGATTAGTCGCCTGATCGCTCCCAGCTATGCTAAAACTTTTCGTCCCGGCTATTTTTCCCCCATATCCGAACAATCCTATCCTGCATTGCGAGAGGCAGCCTATTTTTTTGTGCCAACAAAATGAAAAAGCGATGAAAAACCTGTATTGCCTTACGATTGCATTTTTTGTCTTCTCCCTGGTGCTTCGCGCCCAGGATGCAACGGGCGGAGAACTCTCGCCCATCCACTCCCGCCTGCTGATGTTCTCCTATGACGATGGGATGATTGACTACCACGGGCTGGGGGAGAACAACACCAAAGACCAGGTACTGAGCCGGCCGTTGAACGCCGCCAATGCGGGCAATGTGGCTTACTACAGCCTCAGCAGCGCCGACGACCCGAACTACGCGGCACCGCAGCGCCCGCTGAGCGTGGGACGCAAAAGCAAGGGCAATTGCTTTTCCGGCAACTTCGACGCGGCTTATCCCGTGGTGATGAGCCACGCCATGTATCTGGAGCTACCGCATCCGCTGGCCGAGGGGGCGAGCTATACGCTGGTGCTGGACCACGAGGCGCTGAACGTGGTGCGGGATACCCTACACTTTACGTTTGTTGCGAATGAACTGCGCTCCGAGGCGCTGCACGTCAACCAGATCGGGTATGTAGCCGACCCGGCGATACCTAAGTATGGCTACCTCTACCACTGGGCTGGCGACAAGGGCGGCATCGATTTTTCGGCTTTCGCCGGACAGGCGTTCCGCCTGGTGGAGGTGCAGACGGGGGCGACTGCCTTTACAGGTACCGTCGCTTTCCGCGGCAGCGGCAGCTTACAAGAGAACGGGCGCTCGAACGAAGCGCAGAACTATACCCGCACCGCTGTGTGGGAGTGCGACTTCACCAGCTTCGCCACGCCGGGCGCCTATCGCCTGGCCATCGACGGCATCGGGTGTTCCTTCCCGTTTGAAATCAAGAGCGATGTCTATCGCGAGCTGTTTTATCACACTGCCCGCGCGTTGTACCACCAGCGTTCGGGCATCGCCAAGAATAACGGCAGCACCGAGTATGCCTTCCCTCGCGACCACCACCCGGACGATGGTTTCGAGGTCATCATGAGCAACATCCGCGACCTGGGCTCGGGGCCGGAAAACCGCACCGAGTGGGCGGCCAATACCACGGGCGACACCTTGCGCAACTACTACTACGCCATCGAATGGTTCGACCGCCAGGTTGGCGAAGTGCTGTCCTTCCTGGAGCAAGCGGGGGAATTGGACAACACCCTCATCGTCATCACTTCCGACAACGGCATGCCCTTCCCTCGCGCCAAGTCCAACCTCTATGACTATGGCGCGCGCCTGCCGCTGGCCATCGCCTGGAACCAGCACTTCAAAGGAGGGCGGCGCGTCAGCGATTTCGTCTCCCTGCCCGATTTGGCACCGACTTTCCTGGAGTGCGCCGGGCTGCCCATCCCTACCGACATGAGTAAAAAGAGCTTGCTGCCAATCCTGTCTGCCCAAGGCGAGGGCCGCATTGACCCTGCCCGCGACCACATCATCATGGGCAAAGAGCTGCATGCCTGGTGCCACCCCGATGGCGAGATCAACCCTCTACGCGCCATCCGCACCGATGAGTATCTCTACACCCAAAACCTCAAGCCGGAAATGTGGCCTGCCGGCCATCCCGACCCTCAATACGCCTGGGACTTGCACCCCTACGGCGACGTAGACCAGGGCCCCAGTAAAACCGCCGTGTTACAGGGCAAGGACAGCGAGGTGGGCCGTTTTTTCTTCGATCTGGCCTTCGGCAAGCGCCCGGCCGAGGAGTTGTACTACCTACCCGAAGACCCCTACCAATTGCACAACCTGGCTTTCAAGCCTGGCTATCAGGAAATCAAAAGAGCCCTCCAGGAGCAGCTGCACCTTTACCTGGAAAACACTGGCGACCCGCGCACCCTCGGCCGCCCTGCAGTTTTCGACCAGGCACCCTATTTCTGGAGCCACGGCCTGGCTACAGCTGGCTTGCCGCTGCAGGAGTGGGAAAAGCTGTCGCCGGAAGCACAGGCGGCGAAGGTGGATTCGTTAATGAGAAGATTGAATGGAGAGTAAGTTATCACGCCTACAGGGGTTGAGTAAACCTACGAGCCTAACTTGGCACGCTCGCAGGCCCACTTTCCTCCCCTACCCTACACCCCCATTAAAAACTCCGTCAGGTTATCCTCGCTGCCCAAGTCTAGTTTTTTGCGCAAGCGGTAGCGGCTTACCTCTACCCCTCGCACCGAGATATTCAACAACTGGGCCGCCTCTTTTGAAGAAAGATTCATGCGCAAATAGGCACAAAGCCGCTGGTCTTTCGGCGTCAGTTGTGGGAACTGCTCGCGCAAGCGCTTGAGGAAATCGCTGTGCACCTGATCGAAATGCAAAGCGAAATGCTCCCAATCCTCATCCAGATGGGCATCCTGCTCCAGGATACGTACCAAGCCCTGAAGGGACTTGCGCGTTTCTGCTTCGCCTGATTGCTTGGCGATTTTCTGCAACTCCTCGCCAATGCGGGCCAGGATTTCGCCCTTTTGGAGCAAGTGGAGGGTGGCCGAGGCCAGCTCCTGGTTTTTGTAGCTGATCTCCGCCTGCAGCTTTTCGTTTTTGAGTCGTTCCAGTTCTTGTTGGGTCGCTTCCTGTTGTTGAAAATGAGCTTCCTCGCGTTTTCGGTGCTCGGTCTTGAGGTATTCCCGCTCGCGGCGGAAGCGGCGTTGGGGCAGCAGCACCAGGGCCAGCAAGCCTCCGATAACCAGCATTATATAGATGAGGCGTGCCGTAGGGCTAGCATACCATGGTGGGCAGATTTCGAAGCGATACTCCGCCGGCTGGCTTTCGCTGCCGTCCTGCCGCAGGGCTTTCACCCGGAAAGCATAGCGGCCTGGCGGAAGGTGGACATATTCCCGGCTCGGCTTTTCGGTCCAGGGGGACCAGCTATCCTCCAGGCCCTCCAGTTGAAAGCTGTAGCGGACGTAGGGCGCTTCACCATACTCAGGTAAAGCACAGGAAAATAAGAAAGCATTCTGCCTGTAGTCAAAGCGAGCAAGCGGCCACTGAGGTGCAGCACCGGGCAGGTAGCGTTCAGCAAAGACCAGACTATCCTGTTCTTGCCGCAAGTACACGCTGCGGATCAACACTTGGGCGGCTGACGTATCAGGCCGGGGTGGATGATGGGTGTAGAGGATGAACCCCCGTTCGGTACCAAAAATGACGCGATCCTCCTCATAGGGGTAGATCAGCTCGAATCCTCCGACCAGCCGACCGGCCAAATGCGGCAGCAGGTGCTTGCGCACCGCTTTGCGCAAGCCCGCATCATCGATTTCGAGCAGCCCCACCTCCTCCCCGGCGGCAAACCACACATGGCCACCGGGGCCTTCCACCAGTTGCTGGACCCGTTTTGAGGGGTCGAAATAGGGCTCATAAGCCGGATGGCGCTGGAAGCGCCTGGTCGCCTCATCGAAGCGATATACCCCTTGGGCCGTACCAAACACGACCTCCTTATTGACTTTAAAAACGTGGTTGAAGTTGTCGGAAGGCAGCCCATCGGCCTGAGTGAAGAAATCCAGCTTGGCTTGGCTTAAATCTTCGTTTAGCGCTACTCGATAGACGCCCCGATAAGGGTGCGCCACCCAGATGATGCCAGGCCCGCCCGAAGCCAGGAAGCGGCAAGATTCATGTAGCCCTGGCACTTTGTGCAGCAAGTGCCAGTTGGAGCCCTCTTGCCGAAATAGATATAGCCCATCGTAGCTCCCCCCGACTACAAGGCCGGGGTGCCCTTCGAGCGGTAAGAAAACCCAGGCTCCCTTGTAACCTTCCAGAGGCTGTGCTTTGGTGCCATTTACTTGAAAGGGCCCCTCATGATGGCCAAGCCAGAGGCTGCCCTCCAGTTCCGCCAGCCCCCAGGTTTGCCCCTGGGTATTGTCTACCAGGCTGAAAAGCGGCTGCGCCAGTGGCGAGCGCTGCGCCATATCGGCCATATACAGGCCGTTGGCGGTGCCCAGATAGACCTCGCTGCCAGCAACCAGTGCAGCGTAAGCAGTCCCATCCAGTTCGCCATCGGGTATGAGGAAAGAAAAAGGCGAATTGGCCAACACACAATCGATGCCGTTGTCGGTAGCTGCCCAGAGGTTGCCCTGCCGGTCGGCGAATAGGTGGAGGATATTGTTATTTTGCAAGCCATTACCCTTATGCAAGTGCACCAGTGGCCGCCCTTGGGCATCGAGGAGGAGGATGCCCCCCTGAGAGGTTCCCAAGGCCAAGCGTTGCTGTGGTAGTAGGGCCGCAGTGTAAATCCGATTGCGGCGCAAGAAGGCATCGGCGGGAGTAGCCCAAGGCAACAAACGGCCACCGGCCAGCGCGAAAATACCACCTTTAATAGTGGTGAAGAGGACGGTGTCGCGGTTTAATGGCAGGATACCGCTAATCGGCCCAGCGGCGGCGGGCACCGGAGCCAATTGGCGCAGTTCATCTCCCACCAGTTCCATGATGCCCTGCCCGAGGGCATGGATAAATAAACGTCCGTTGGCTTGCCCCATGAAAGCCAACTCAGCCGACGCACGAAGCAGGCGCAGGGAATCTTTCTCCAGGTAAAAAATACGGTCGGCAGCCTGGAAATAAACCGCTGAACCCAACTGTTCGATGTTCCACACATCCTCGAAGCGCAGCGGCTCTTGGCCGCTGGCCTGTTTCAACGAGTGATAGTGCAGCAGCCCGCGCCTATCGGGGGCAAAATAGCCCAGCTCATCCTGGGCACCGGCATAGATACGACCCTCACTGCCCAGAGCCAACGAACGCAAGATGGTGCGGTTGGATACGGGGGTGAGTTGCCATTCGTAGCCGTCAAACTCCAGCAGGCCGTTGTTGTTAGCGAAATACATCACCCCATCAGGCCCCTGGGCGATGTCCCAACTCTGAGTGCCACCCCGGTATTCGGCCTTGCGGAAGTTGAGCGTAAAGGGTATGCCATAATCCTGACCCACCGCCTGGCCGGCAAGCGAAAAAAATAGCAGTAGTCCTAAAATAAAAGTATTGCTGTAGCTCAATTTTTGCTTTGTTGTGGTAATGATGTAGTCTTTCACCTATTTTCCTGACCTTGTTGTGGGCGTGTTGTGGTCCGATTTTTTTTTAAAACCATCCTTTGGCATAAGTTTGCTTTTGAAAATGCTAGAAAAGCCAAAAATATATTTTTTCTGGCGATTTGCTAGACTTTCTTTCCTAAGCTAATAGTAAATAACGCGATTATGAAAAAAGTTGTACTTGTTTTACTGGCCTTGATGGGCCAGCTCAGCCTGCTCAGCGGGCAAACGGTCATCCTGGATTTTGAAAGTCCAGCGACCAGCACCACTTTCCAATATTTCGGCAGCAGCCTGGATGGCAGCACCAACGCCATCATTGCCAACCCCAACCCTTCGGGTATTAACACCAGCGGTATGGTGGCGGAGTTTGTGAAGCCCGCCGACGCCCAAACTTGGGCGGGTGCCTTTTCCAACCCCAACCCCACTATCCCGGTTGATGTGACTGCGGCAGGCACTCAGATCTGCATCAAAGTACACATGGACCACATTGGCAACTTAGCCCTTAAGTTGGAGAACTCTTCTACTGGCGGCCCGAACTGGATACAAATTCTGCCGAACACTAAAGTAAATGAATGGGAAGAGCTTTGCTTCGACCTCAGCCTACCTTCGCTGGAGGGGCCATTCGAACCTGCCGCCGGCAATGTCTACACTACCGTAGTCCTATTTTTCGACTTTGGAAGCCCCGGTTCCTCATCAGCAGCTACTTCTTATTTTGATGATCTGCAGGTTAGCAGCGCACCCGTCTCCTGCAGCACCGTATTGGATTTTGAAGCGGCTGCTACCAGCACTACCTTTCAATACTTCGGCAGCAGCCTGGACGGCAGCGCCACTACCATCATCGCCAACCCCAACCCTTCGGGCATCAATACCAGCAGCATGGTGACGGAGTTTATCAAGCCTGCCAACTCCCAAGTCTGGGCGGGCGCTTTTTCCAATCCCGACCCTTCCACCCCCCTAGATTTGACCGTGGATGGCACTCAGATTTGTATCAAAGTACACCGCGATCGAATCGGTAGCCTGTCCATCAAGCTGGAGAACTCCTCCACGGGCGGAGCCAACTGGATACAGACGGTGGCCAACACCACCACGGGCGAGTGGGAGGAGCTGTGCTTCGACGTCAGCCTGCCTTCGCTGGAAGGCCCCTTCGAGCCGGCCGCCGGGCATGTTTATTCCAGAGTCGTCCTCTTCTTCGACTTCGGCTCCAACAGTGACCAGGACGTCACATCCTATTTCGACGACCTGGTCGTTTGCGCTGGAGGCCCGTCTGGGCCCGTCGCAGTATCCTTCGCCGTGGATATGAACACCTATGCCGGCTCTTTCAACCAGGTTTATGTCAGCGGCACCTTCAACAACTGGTCAGCTGATGCCAACCCGCTGGAAGACGGTGATGGCGACGGTATCTGGACCACGACCCTCCAACTATTGCCAGGGGTGATCGAATATAAGTTCCAGGTTGACGGCTGGTCTGACCAGGAGCAATTCATCGGTACCGAAGTATGCACCGTAACTGACCCCAGCGGGCAATTTACCAACCGCCAACTGGTGATACCCAGCAGCGGCATCGATCTTGGCACCGTGTGTTGGAATAGCTGCTACAAGTGTGGCCAAGGTGTAAAAATCACGGTCAATCTTGGCACCTCGCATATTAACGTGGCTGATTCCGGCGTCTTCATCGCTGGCGGCGGCAACTTTGGCAACCCCGGCGACTTCCCCCTGACCGATCCTGATGGCGATGGGGTTTATACCCTTGTTTTCGAACGCCCCCTCGGCTTCGAGTCCTTCTATACCTTTACTAATGGCAACTGCCCCGACTACAGCTGCAAAGAAAATATCGCTGGCCAGGATTGTGCCAACCCCGACAACTTCAACGACCGCAAGATGGGGCCGATTTCGCAAGATACAGTCATCAGTACTTGCTTTGGCTTGTGCACGACCGATACCGACTGCATCCCTCCTCCAATGAGCAGCGTAACCTTCCGGATAGATATGAGGGAATACGTAGGCAGCTTCGTCAATGTCTATCTCAGCGGCAGCATGAATGGCTGGTCGGCTTCCGATAATCCGTTGAACGATGACAATTTCGACGACCTCTGGGAAACCACCCTCGATTTGCCCCATGGCACTTATGAGTTTAAATTCCAGCTAGATGGCTGGTCGGTTCAGGAAGAATTTGAAGGCGGCGAAGATTGCACGCTGACCACTGGCGCTTTTACCAACCGTGTCGTCACTATCGAGGAGGACGTGGTGCTGCCCGCTTTCTGCTTCAACTCTTGCGAAGCTTGCCTCAGCAGCTCCGTCAGCGATGTACAGTTGGTGAGCGACTTGTTCTCATTCCTGCCCAACCCAGCGGGCGAACGAATCCAGGTAATGGCTTCGGACGCTTTGAAAGGCGCTTTCACCCTCCAGGTTTACAACCTGGCCGGGCAGCCAGTTTTCCAGCGCCAATATGAAGGGCCGGGCAACTATACCATCAACACTTCGGCTCTGCCGGATGGCTTTTACTACCTAATGCTGCGCAGTGGCCAGCAGGCAGACGTCAAGAAATTTATTGTACAACATTGATAATCCAGTGATTAGCTGCTGGCTGCCGGTTTTGGTAGCTGGCAGCTAAGCTTTTTCCGCACTGCTTTAGCCGCAAGTAAGAGCTATACCCTCCAAACATTGACAAACCAACATCTAAGCAGCCCAGTCATTCGGGGCTGCCCTGATAGTAACAAACCATCAAAGCCTATGTACCGGCATTTCCTACTCTGGTGTACTTTCCTGCTGGCCTCGCCAGCCCTATTCGCCCAGATCACCATCACCGGCAAAGTAATGGAAGAAGGGAGCGACCTTGGCCTTCCCGGTGCCACCGTAGTCATCAAGGGCACGGCTACTGGCACCGCTGCTGACTTTGACGGCAGCTATAGCTTGGAAGTGCCCAGTGAGGAGACCGTACTGGTCTTTTCCTACATCGGGCTGCGCGACCAGGAAATAAGGGTCGGCACCCAGCGCACCATCAATGTAACGCTGACGACTGACGCGACCTTAATGCAAGAGGTTGTGGTAGTAGGCTATGGCACCCAAAAGCGCAGCAACATCTCCGGAGCGGTGGCTACGGTCACTTCTAGTGAAATCACCGAGCTGCCTATACTACGGACGGAGCAGGCCCTGCAAGGGCGCACCGCCGGCGTACAGGTCTCCCAAAACTCCGGCTCGCCAGGCAGCCCCCTGACCGTCAGGGTGCGGGGCACCAGTACCATCAACAATAGCGACCCACTCTATATTGTGGATGGGGTGCCAGTAGACGGCATTGACTTCCTCAACCCCAACGACATCGAATCCATCAATGTATTGAAGGATGCGGCTTCTTCTGCCATCTATGGTGCGCGCGGGGCCAACGGCGTAGTGCTCATCACCACCAAAGGCGGCAAGCGCAACCAGGAGGGGGTCATTAGTTATGATGCCTACTACGGCGTGCAACAGCCCTGGAAAAAGATGAACCTGCTGGATGCCCGCCAATACGCCATTTTACAAAATGAAGCCAATATTGCGGGCGGGCGGGCACCGGCACCCGAGTTATCCAATCCCGATTTGCTAGGGGTCGGCACCGACTGGCAGGAGGCTATTTTCGAGCAAGCCCCAATCCTGAGCCATCAATTGAGTTTCTCCAGCGGTTCGGAGCGCTCTGCCTTCACCGTCTCCGGCGGGTATTTTACCCAGGATGGCATCGTAGGCGGCCCCAAAGCCGGCTTCGAGCGCTATACGGCCCGCCTCAACTCCAGCCACCAAGTCAAGAAATGGCTGAATATCGGCAACAATCTAGCCTTTACTTCGCTGCGCCGCAATGGGCTGCCTGAAAACAATGAATTCACCACTCCGCTGGTGCGGGCGCTCAACATCGACCCCATCACCCCGGTACGCAAGTACGATGGCAGCTATGCCTACTCGGTTTATGCCGATACCGATATCGCCAATCCATTAAATGCTATCGAACAGACACATAATACCTGGTATAGCAACCGTTTAGTAGGCGCGTTATTTGCTGAATTTCAATTGGCTAAAGGCCTCCGCTTCAGGTCCACCTACAGCCTGGATGCCACCTATGCCAAGCAAGACCTGTTTTTTCCCATCTATGACCTTAGCATCGACACGACTTTGCGCGACGCCCCGGCTTCAGAGCGGAGCATCGTCAATACGGTCGTCAAACAAGACTATACCTGGCGCAACTGGCAATGGGAGAACGTGCTGACCTATAACATGGCTATCGATGAGCGCCATGTGCTGGACTTCACCCTGGGTACGACTGCCCTGGAAAACGATTTCATTTTCCTATCTGGTTCGAATACCGGCTTGCCCAGCAATAATGTCAATGACGCTTATCTGGGTAACACCATCGACCCTAGAGACTCACAGGGCGCCGGCGACGGCAGGACGCAATCATCTCTTCTCTCCTATTTTGGGCGGGTCAATTATGATTTGGACGACAAATACCTCTTTTCGCTCACCATGCGGGTCGACGGTTCTTCCCGCTTCGGAGCCAACAACCGCTATGGCTATTTCCCCTCCCTCTCGGCGGGTTGGATCGTCAGTCAGGAAGATTTCTGGAACCTCGACGCCATCAGCTTCCTGAAGCTGCGCGCCAGTTGGGGGCAAAACGGCAACGACCGCATCGGTGATTACAGCTTTACTACGATTGTCTTCCCGGGGCAAAACTACACCTTCGGCCCCAGCGAAACGATCACCAGCGGCAGCGCCCCCATCGAAGCCAGCAACCCCGACTTGCGCTGGGAGACCAGCGAGCAAACCAATGTAGGCCTGGATTTAGAGTTTTGGGACGGACGGCTGAACTTTACCACCGATTATTACATCAAAACGACCCGTGATATGCTAGCCCGGGTACCCATCCCCCTCATCGTTGGGGTGCGCGCGCCTTTCCAAAATGTGGGCAGTATGGAAAACAAAGGCCTAGAGCTGGCCCTGCAATACCGCAATAGCAAACAAGGTTTCAAGTATAGCTTTGGCGGCAACATCAGTTTCATCAATACCGAAGTGCTGAGCCTGGGCGAAGGTGGCGAGCCCATCGTCGCCGGCCGGGTCTTCTCGGCAGGCAATGTGTCGCGCACCGCTGTGGGCAATCCCGTTGGTGCTTTTTATGGTTATGTCACCGATGGCATCTTCCAGAATACGGAGGAGGTTGCAGCCCACGCCTTCCAAAACGAAAATACAGCCCCTGGCGACATCCGCTTTTTGGACCTTAACGGTGATGGCCTTATCGATGAAAACGATCAAACTTTCATTGGCGACCCGACACCGGATTTCACCTATGGCCTAACCGCCTCTTTGGAATACAAAGGCTTCGATATGAACCTCTTCGTGCAGGGCTCACAGGGCAACGATATCTTCAACGGCATTTTCCGCTACGACTTTTTCTACACCAACCGCCCCCAAACAGCCCTGAACCGCTGGACCGGGCCTGGCACCTCCAATACCGAGCCCCGGGCCAACCGCAACGATCCCAATGGCAATGCCCGCGCTTCCGACCGCTTTGTGGAGGATGGCTCCTACCTGCGCCTGAAGAACCTACAAATCGGCTATAGCCTGCCACAAAGCCTGCTGAGCCGACTACAGGTGCAGAAATGCCGCTTCTACCTGGGCGCCACCAACCTAATCACCCTGACCAAGTACTCCGGCCTGGACCCCGAGATCGGCGTAGTAGGTGATATCTTCGGCGGCGGCAATGGCCGCCTTGAAATCGGCATCGACCGAGGGTTCTACCCACAGTCGAGGATGTTTTTGACGGGGGTGAATCTCGTGTTTTAGAATTATGAATGATTTGTCTGTCGGTAGATACAAGGTATGCTCTGTATCTACAAATTAAAAAACGCAAAGCGATATGAATATCCGAAAAATAACCGTCGTCCTTATCCTAGCCGCCTTGTGGCTGGCAGCCTGCCAGAAAGAATTTCTGGAGAAGAAGCCCTTGGTAGGCTCAACCATTGAGAACTTTTACAAAACCGAAGCCGATGCGATAGCGGCCATCAACGCCGCCTATGCCCCACTTCAATTCGAGCTGACCCCAGCCGGCCATTTCCGCTGGTTTTGGGGCGACATCATGTCGGACGATTCCGAAAAGGGCGGCTCAGGCGATAATGACCAGCCGCTGCTAGCTGCCCTGGAGCAATTTCAGGGCCCGGTCAATACCGACTTTCTCGAATCAGAATGGGCGGCCGATTACGAAGGCATCTATCGCGCCAACCTGGTGCTGACCAACGTACCGGGCATCGAGATGAACGCCCAGCTTAAGGAGCGCATCCTGGGCGAGGCGCATTTCATCCGTGCCTGGTTTTATTACAATCTGGTCACTATATTCGGAGGCGTCCCCTTAGTCGATCGCTTGCTAGCCCCCAGCGAATACAATCTACCCCGGGCTTCCGCTGAAGAGGTCTGGGCACTGGTGGAATCTGACCTGCGCGCCGCTGCCGACCGCCTTCCGCTGCGCAGCCAGTATCCTGCTTCCGACTTGGGGCGCATCACCAAAGGCGCCGCGCAGTCTTTGCTGACAAAGACCTTACTTTGGCAAAAAAGGTGGCCCGAAGCCAGGGCTATGGCCGAAGAGGTCATCAATTCGGGTGAATACCAGCTCGTCACTAATTACAACAGTATCTTCACCACCGCCGGAGAAAACAACGCCGAATCCGTTTTTGAGATACAGTACATGACCGAATCGGGCGGCAACTGGGGGTATAACGCTGCCAACGAAGGCACTTTCACCAACGTTTTCCAGCGTGCCCGCGGCCAGTTTGATGGCTTCGGCTTCAACCTGCCTACCCAGGACTTTGTGGACGAATTCTTTGCTGAAGGCTTTGAAGACCCACGCTTGTCGGCCACGGTCTTCCGCGAAGGCGACCAGATGGGTGATCGTGGCATCTTCACCAAGGAAGCTACTGGCGGTTTCCCCCACGACTACTACCCCAAGAAGTATTTCAACAACCGCAGCGAGCAGGCTACCTTTGGCGACCCCAATCCCAATGGCGGCTCCAACGACCGGGTCATCCGCTTCTCTGACGTGTTATTGATGCATGCCGAGGCTGCTGCCCAAATGGGCGACGAAAGCGCCGCCTTGGCGTCCCTCAACCGAGTGAGAAGACGGGTTGACATCCCAGAGATTGAAAAAAGCGGCCCGGCCCTGCTTGATGCCATCTACCGTGAGCGCCGCATCGAACTGGGACTAGAAGGCCATCGCTTCTTCGACCTGGTGCGTACTGGCAAAGCGGCTGAAAAATTGGGGCCGTTGGGCTATAACGATAACATCCACCGCGTGTTCCCCATCCCCCTGTCGCAAATACAGGTGACCAATGGGGCGATCACGCAAAATCCCGGGTATTAATACGTCGCCCGATGGGCGGGACCCATCACAAAAAAAATAAACCATGAAAAAAAATCTATTTTTCCTGTTAATCGCGCTGCTTGGCCTGGCGGCCTGCACGCCTTTCGTCGAAGACGATATCGAACTGGGGCCACTGCCACAGGCCCCGCAATTTAGCGTACAGATGCTGGAATCCGATTCCAACCGAGTCGTTATCACGCTGCAATCCAGTGGTTTTTTCGACCACGTGTTTGTCTGCCCAGGCGGTACGCCCAACGTCTCTAAACGGAACATCGATACCATCTTTTACGCCCAGGCCGGCGAATATGAGATTACCCTCCATGCATCGGCGCAAGGAGGCAACGGCAACTCTACGTCCAGCCAAAACGTCCGCATCGCAAACAATGCAGAAATTGCTTGTACCGAATTGATTGAACTCCTAATGGGCGGCTGTACCGCAGCAGACAGCAAGTGCTGGACCTTCAGCCATGCCGCTGGAGCAGTGACGGTAGGCCCTACGCCCGGTTCGTCGGAATGGTTCCGCTCGCCAGTCGATGGTTTACAAGCCGAGCAATACGACGATTCCTTCTGCTTCTCGTTTATCGGCTCCTCCTTCCGCTACTACAATAATGGACTGACGGTGGACCCCTGGAACGGCTATACCCCCGTGCCTTATGACCCGCCTACCGACCATACCTGGACGCTGGTGCCGCGGGGAGGCGTAAACGGCGAAGACCGCCTCATCCTTACTGAAGGTTCCTTCATGGGTGTCTGGGATGCTTCTAATGTTTACGACATCGTAGTATTGACGGAAGACGAGCTGATTGTCCGCACGCCTTTCCTCGCGGGAGGCGGTTGGTTTGAGTTGTATTTTGAGGCAATGTAGGCCTCTAGGCTGCCCAAACCGAACAAGATGAGAGCGGGAAGCCCCTGACGGCAGCTTGCTGGATCGCCTCGGCATAGTAAATACGGTTGAAGCGATGTATTTAAACCACTAACACAACATAAACCAGACCGGAGATGAAATTCATGAACGCAATAACCCTCACCTTAATCATGTCGATCGGCCTGATCACTTGCAGCGAAGACGACAAGAGCGATGGACTACCCACCATACCAAAGCCCGGCTTATCGCTGGTGGGCGATGATATCGTCATGCCCGAAGGCGATACAGACACGACCCTAGTTTTTAAAATCCGGCTGGAAGACCTCAGCCTGATGAATGTGGTGGTCAGTTACGCCACATTTGATGGCACGGCGGAAGCAGGCAGCGATTATACCGCCACCAGCGGAAAGCTGCTGTTCTCACCATCCAGCAAAGAAAAGGAAATCGAGGTAGTCATCCGGGGCGATCTCGTCAAGGAAGCGGACGAGTCTTTTGAGCTGCGCATCTTCGATGCTGCCAATGCTGATATCATCAAAGACCGCATTGTAATCACCCTACTCAATGACGACATCAACCCGGCGGATTTTGTCAACATCCCGCAAACGGGCTATACCTCGCCGGAATCTTATGATGGTTATAGCCTGGTGTGGCGCGATGAATTTGAGGGAGATGGGCTAGACCCTGGCAATTGGGCGCATGAACTCGGCGACGGCTGCCCCAACCTCTGTGGCTGGGGCAATAACGAACTGCAATATTATCAGCCCGAAAACACGCTTTTTAGAGACGGCTACCTGATTATCCAGGCACGGGAAGAAAGCGTCGGCGGCAAGAACTACACCTCTTCGCGCTTTATCACCAAAGATAAACAGGCTTTCCAATATGGCCGCATCGACATCCGCGCTGCCCTCCCAGAAGGGAAAGGGCTCTGGCCTGCCCTCTGGATGCTGGGCGCCAATATTGATCAGGTAGGCTGGCCTGCCTGTGGCGAGATAGACATCATGGAGCTGACTGGCGAACGCCCCAACCGCATACTTGGCACAGCGCACTTCGGGGCTAGTGTAGCTCAGCACCAGTTCCGCACCGCCGCAAAATTCTTGCCTTCTGGCAAGAAATTCTCCGAGGAATTCCACGTCTTTTCTATCATCTGGCAAGAAGACCGCATCGAATGGTATATGAATGATGAGCTGTACCATACCGTAACACCGGCTAGTGTAGGCAGCCAGCCTTATCCCTTCAACCAGCCGTTTTACTTCATCTTCAACGTAGCGGTAGGCGGCAACCTGCCGGGCTCACCGGATGCCAATACCCGCTTCCCACAGCACATGATCGTGGATTATGTCCGGGTGTTTCAACGATAACAGGAAGACTCCACGCTGCGCAGCGTGGGGGGTTGAACCCCACGCTGCGCATGTTTGACCATTCCTATTTACATAATACATACAAGAAAGAGGGCTTTCGGCGCAAACTTCACTACATTAGTCGCGCATTTTGGCTTTAGCATCCATTTTCTGACCAAAAAAGGTCCTCATGAAGGTGAAACCAATTGTCTTATTGCCCATCCTTTTATGCTTCTCCATTTCCCTCTTTGCCCAAGCTGACCAAGTGGCCATTGAGCAAAACAAGGACGGACTCAAGCTCCTGGTCAACGGGAAGGCGATGATGGTGAACGGCATGAACTGGGACTACTTCCCCGTCGGTACCAATTACAACTACATCCTTTGGGACCAGCCCGATGCCTTCATCAAGAAAGCGCTCGATGATGAAATGACCCTCTTAAAAAACATGGGGGTCAATACCATCCGCGTTTATACGGGCATCCAGAAGAAATGGATTCAGTACATCTATGAAGAATATGGCATCTACACCATGCTCAATCATTCATTCGGGCGCTATGGCCTTACCCTGGATGGTGCTTGGATGCCCAATACGGAGTATTCTGACCCGCGGGTAATCGAGCTGTTGCTCAAGGAGACGACCATGCTGGCCGAGGATTACAAGGACACGCCGGGGCTGCTGCTGTATTTGCTGGGCAATGAAAACAACTACGGCTTATTCTGGGAAGGTGCTGAAACAGAAGACATACCCATTGAAAACCGGGCTTCTACACAACGGGCACAGCACATGTACAAGCTGTTCGACCGAGCCGTGGTGGCTATGAAAGCCAAAGACAAGTCTCACCCCGTAGCGATATGCAATGGAGATTTGCTTTTTCTTGACATCATCGCCAAAGAATGTCCGAATGTGGATATCCTGGGTCTCAACGTTTATCGGGGCGTTTCTTTTACAGACCTGTTCGACCGGGTGAAAAACGAATTCGGCAAGCCCGTTTTGTTGACGGAATTCGGCTCGGATGTTTTCAACGCCATCACCATGGAGGAGGCCCAGCAGGAGCAAGCCTACTACGATGTAAAGAACTGGCAAGAGATATACGAAAACGCCGCTGGGCTAGGCAAAGCAGGCAACTCCATCGGCGGGTTCACCTTTCAGTTTAGCGACGGCTGGTGGAAGTTTGGACAGACCATAAATTTGGATGTGCACGACACCAATGCTTCTTGGGAGAACGGGGGGTATGCCTTTGACCACGTACCCGGCCAAAACAACATGAACGAGGAGTGGTTCGGGATTTGCGCCAAAGGCCCGACCAACGCGATGGGCTTTTACCCGTTGTATCCAAGGGCTGCCTACTACGCCTTGAAAGAGGCCCACCAGTTATATCCTTATGCCAGCGGGACGACTTTAAGCGCCATCCAACAACACTTCGAGCCTATACTGCGTAATTTATCTGAATAATTTCTAGACACATAACCATCATTCACAATTTAAAAGCGACATCATGGGTCGAGCATCTTCAGGCAGCACCGCAAATCCAGCAAGCAAAAAGGCAGAAATGACCGTCGTGACGCACGAAAATGAGCGCTACTATAAAATTTCCAACCACGACGCCATGCGCCCTTTTTTTATGACCATCGTAAGCGATGCCAACCACTGGATGTACATTTCTAGTAATGGAGGGCTTACTGCCGGGCGCAAAAACCCAGAATATGCTTTGTTCCCGTATTATACCGACGACAAGATTACGGAATCAGCCGACCTTACCGGGAGCAAATCCATTTTCCAGATCCATACCCAAGGGGAAACACTGATTTGGGAGCCTTTTTCTGAAAGATATACCGACAGGTATGTCATTAGCCGGAATCTGTACAAAAGCATTTACGGCAATAAGATCATTTTTGAAGAGCTCAACCACGACTTGGGCCTGGCCTTCCGCTACCAGTGGAATTCCAGCAAGGCATTCGGCTTTATCCGAAAGGCAGAGCTGATCAACACCACAACTAATGAGTGTCGGATTACGCTCTTAGACGGTATCCAAAACATCATGCCCTATGGCGTGCCCAGCGACCTGCAAAGGGCGACCAGTAATCTGGTAGATGCTTACAAACGAAACGAACTGGAGCCGTCCTCCGGCATCGGCATATATGCCCTCAGCGCCATCATCGTGGACAAAGCAGAGCCGAGCGAGGCCCTAAAGGCAAATGTGGCTTGGTCGTTGGGGCTGGAAGCCCCGAAGCACCTGCTTTCCTCCTTGCAGTTGAACGCCTTTAGGGGGAAAGCGCCCATCCGGGAAGAGCGTGATGTAAAGGGCGAAAGAGGGGCTTATTTCGTTTCCACAACAATCGCGCTGCCGGGCTATTCCAGCCATAAGTGGGCTATTATCGCCGAGGTCAACCAGACCCAGTCGCAAGTTATCAGCCTTGCCCAGGCGATCAAAGAGGAAGCCGGGCTCGAAAAGCAGCTCCAGGAGGATATAGACGCAGGTACCAGGCAATTAATCCAGCTCGTTTCGAGCGCCGATGGCCTGCAATGCACTGCCGACAAACGGAACGACACCCGCCATTTTTCCAATGTACTCTTCAATATCATGCGTGGGGGTATCTTCGACGACAATTACCAGATAGAGCTATCAGACTTTGCCGACTACCTCGCCAAAGCCAACAGGGAAGTGGCTGCCAAGCACCAAGGCCTTATCCAGGGCCTAGAGCCGGTCATCAGCCAATCAACCCTCCAAGCCTGCTTGGCACAAAATGGGGATGCCGACCTCATCCGCTTGGGCATGGAGTATTTGCCTCTGAAGTTCAGCCGCCGGCACGGCGATCCCAGCCGGCCCTGGAATTATTTCTCCATCAATACTCAAAGCGAGACAGACGGCTCTAAAATCCTGGACTATCAAGGCAATTGGCGGGATTTGTTCCAAAATTGGGAGGCGCTCGCCCATGCCTATCCCGAATTCATTTCCGGGATGATTTTCAAGTTCCTGAACGCCTCCACCTTCGACGGCTACAACCCCTACCGGGTCACCAAGGGTGGATTCGACTGGGAAACTATCGAACCGGACGATCCCTGGTCTTATATCGGGTACTGGGGCGACCACCAAATCATTTACTTGCAGAAATTTTTGGAGTTTATCGAAAAACACCAACCCGGCAAGCTACACGCTTATTTCGATAAGGACTGGTTTGTCTATGCTGCGGTCCCCTACGTCATCAAACCTTACGATCATCTTCTGAAGAACCCACAAGATACCATAGAGTTTGACCATAAGTGGGACGCTAGTATCCGGCAGCAGCGCGAAGCCTTGGGCTCAGACGGCGCATTGCTCACTGCCCGAGGACAAAGCACCTACCATGTAAATTTCCTGGAAAAAATAATGGCGGTCGTATTAGCCAAAGTCTCTAACTTCATCCCCGAGACCGGCATCTGGATGAATACCCAACGGCCCGAGTGGAACGATGCCAATAATGCATTAGTCGGCAATGGGGTATCTATGGTAACGCTGTATTACCTGCGCCGCTTTATGAAGTTTTTCCAGCGCACTTTGGAGGGTTCAGACTTGGAAAGCGTGAAGCTATCCAATGAGTTGATTGCCTATTACCATAGTGTCCAGAAAGCCTTGCTAGAGCACAAGCCCCTGCTGTCAGGAAGTCTGAGCGACACAGACCGTAAAACCATACTGGACCAGATGGGCCTGGCTGCTTCTGAATACCGACAACTGATTTACCAAAGAAGTTTCGGGGGCGAAAAAGGAACGGTATCTTTAGCGGGACTAAAGACATTTACCCAGGTGTGCCTCGATTTCATCGAACATTCTATCCGCGCCAACCAAAGAGCCGACAAGCTGTACCACGCCTACAACCTGATGACCGTCAACGGCTCGGAAATTTCTCGGTCACACTTGAGCGAAATGCTCGAGGGCCAGGTGGCCGTTTTAAGTTCAGGCTACTTGAGCGCTAAGGAAGCTCTGGAGGTATTGAATGCGCTGAAGAGCAGCGCTTTATTCCGGGAAGACCAGTATAGCTACATCTTGTACCCGAATAAAAACCTGCCCGGCTTTTTACAGAAGAATAGCATCCCAGAAGCCGATGCTCAAGCCTCGAAGCTGATCCAGAAGATGGCCGCCGATGGCAACAAGCAGATCGTCGAGCGGGATATTCAGGGCGGGCTCCATTTCAACGGCAATTTCAAAAATGCCAAAGACCTGGATCAAGCTTTAAATGCCCTGGCGCAAAGCGAATATCAAGATATGGTAGCCAAAGAGCGGACGCTGATGCTGGATATTTTTGAAAAAATATTCAACCATAAAGCATTCACTGGCAGGTCGGGCACTTTCTTCTCTTATGAAGGTCTGGGTTCTATCTACTGGCACATGGTCTCCAAGCTGCTGCTCGCCGTACAGGAGTGCTGCCTCCAAGCCTTTGAGGAAAAAGCCGACCCAGTGGTGATCGGCGGGCTGCTAGACCACTACTACGAGATCGAGGCCGGCATAGGCGTACACAAATCTCCCGAGCTGTATGGCGCCTTCCCCACTGATGCCTATTCGCATACCCCGCAGCACCGGGGCGCTCAACAGCCGGGCATGACTGGCCAGGTCAAAGAAGATATCCTGTCCCGCTTTGGAGAATTGGGGGTGTTTGTCCATGACGGAAAGCTGCACTTTAACCCCTGTTTGCTGCGCAAAGAGGAGTTCCTGACCGAAGCACAAACCTTTGAGTATGGTAATGGCAAGGGCGAGACCAAACGCATCGCGCTGAACAAAGGACAGCTATCCTTTACCTATTGCCTTGTGCCGGTAATTTATGCTTCTGCTGACCTGGACCAAATCACGGTTTATTATGCAGACGGAAGCCGCGAGGAAATTGCGGGCAGGGCTTTGAGCCACCAAATCAGCAGCCAGATTTTCGGCCGCACTGGTGCCGTAGAACGATTGGAAGTATCGCTAAAGCAGTAGTTGCAAGCCGCGAGCTGCGAGTGCGCTGAGCATACCTCTGTTTCACTCAGCAGCAGCAGCGCTCAAAGGAAGCGTTGAAAAAAAGGCTGCCGCGCCTCAACCATACAAGTCGCAGAGCCACGGTCGCGTACTCGTAGCTCGAAGCTAACTAAATAGCCACTAAAACAACGATTATGCCGCATAGACCATTGAGCATCTTCATGAGGACAAACAGGTTTTTTTTTCTGGCCTCTTTTGGTACCGTGCTACTCCTGTTTTCTTGCACCCCAGGCCAGGAGGCACCCGCCGATAAAACCGCCGCTGATATACTGGGCAATCCTGAATTTCAAGCCATCTCTTATGGCGGCTACCGCGAACTCAGTCGGGAGGTTCAGCCTACTGTCCCCCAGCTAAAGGAAGACATGAAGATACTCGCGGCCATGGGCATCAAGCTGCTGCGCACCTACAACGTCCACTACGACGAGGCCGCCAATCTGCTGGAAGCCATCCGGCAGTTGAAAGCGGAAGAGCCGGCATTTGAAATGTACGTGATGCTGGGCGCCTGGATCGACTGCAAAAATGCCTGGACAGAACTGCCCCCGGACCATGAGCAGGAAAGCGAGCGCAATGCTACAGAAATTGCCCGGGCCGTGGAGCTGGCCCAACAGTACCCAGACATCGTGAAAATCATCGCTGTGGGGAATGAGGCGATGGTGAAATGGGCCGCAAGCTACTACGTACAGCCTGGTATCATCCTGAAGTGGGTCAACCACTTGCAAGCCCTTAAAGCCGCTGGGCAATTGCCTAAAACACTGTGGATCACCAGCTCTGACAACTTCGCCTCTTGGGGCGGGGGCGGCAGCGAGTACCACGTCGAAGACCTCAACGAGCTGATTAAAGCCGTGGACTTCATCTCCATGCACACCTACCCCATGCACGATACCCACTACAACCCCGACTTCTGGGGCGTACCTGCCGAGGAGGAGGGCCTAACGGATATGGAAAAAATCGAGGCGGCCATGCTCCGGGCCAGAGACTATGCCATGGCGCAGTACCAGAGCGTACTGGCCTACATGCAGGGCCTGGGCGTGGACAAGCCCATACATATAGGCGAGACGGGGTGGGCCTCCCAGTCCAACGAGCTCTACAGCGACGAGGGTGCCAGAGCCACCGACGAGTACAAATCTGCGCTGTTCCACCAGCACATCCGCGAGTGGACCGACCGCGACAGCCTTAGCTGCTTCTACTTCGAGGCCTATGACGAGCAGTGGAAGGACGCGGCCAACCCCGGCGGCTCGGAGAACCACTTCGGCCTCATCAACTTGCAGGGCCAAGCCAAGTACGCACTCTGGGACTTGGTGGACCAAGGCGCGTTTGAGGGATTGACCCGCGATGGCCAGCCCATCACTAAGACTTTCGGCGGCGATAAGCAGGCCCTGATGGAAACGGTGCAAGTGCCGCCCACCGCAGCGGAAATACAAGCCAGAAGACAAAACCATTAGCGATATGACAACCAGAAGAACCAGCCGAATTACCCAGCTAGGGCCCAGAGCAAGGCCGTGGCTTTGCATCAGTACAAGCCTCTTTTTCCTCCTCACCACCTTGAGCAGTTGTATGCAGCCAACCACGCTAGAAGCGGAAATATTCGAGACCTCCGAGAGCGGCAATAAGCTTACGAAATTGACAGAATTCCCCGAGCTGGAGCGCAGGGCCGAGCTGCGCTTGCTGCCCGAGGAGCGCTTCCAGTCCATTACGGGCATCGGCGGCTCTTTTACCGAAGCCTCGGCTCACCTGCTCAATCTCTTAAGCCAGGAAAACCGGGATAAAATCCTGGAAGCCTATTTCGGGGAATCGGGTGCCAGGTACTCCCTGACCCGCACCCATATCAACTCCTGTGATTTTTCGCTGAGCAACTATTCCTATGCCCCGGTAGAAGGAGATGTAGAGCTGGAGCATTTTTCCATCGCGGAAGATATGGACGACATCATCCCCATGATCAAGGATGCCATGGCCATTTCCAAGGACGGCTTCAAGATCATCTCCTCCCCCTGGACGGCCCCACCCTGGATGAAGGACAACCAGGACTGGCGCGGCGGCAAGCTGCTGCCCGAATATTACGATACTTGGGCACTATTCTTTTCCAAGTACCTGGACGCCTACCGGCAAGAAGGCATAGAGATATGGAGCATTACGGTGGAGAACGAGCCCCTGGGCAACGACAGCAACTGGGAGAGCATGCACTACACGCCCGAGGAGATGACTGCTTTTGTAAAAAACCACTTGGGCCCCAAGCTCAAAGCGGATGGGCACGACATCAAAATCCTGGGGTTTGACCAAAACCGCGACGAGGAACTGAAGAAGTGGGTGGACGTGATGTTTGCCGATGAGGAATCAAGCGCCTACTTCGACGGTACGGCCGTACATTGGTACGCCAGTACCTACGATTACTTCCCGGAGGCCCTGCAGTACGCCCACGGCAAAGCACCCGACAAGCACCTGATTCAAACCGAAGGCTGCGTGGACGCCGAGGTGCCACGTTGGCAAGACGATGCCTGGTACTGGGCCCAAGAAGCTACCGATTGGGGTTGGGATTGGGCACCGGAAGATCAAAAATATCTTCACCCAAAGTATGTGCCCGTCTTCCGCTACGCCCGCGACATCATTGGCTGCCTCAACAACCACGTAGACGGCTGGGTGGATTGGAACATGGTGCTCGACCGGCAGGGCGGCCCCAACTGGGCCAAAAACTGGTGCGTGGCCCCGGTCATCGTGGACCCTGAGCAAGACGAGGTCTACTTTACACCCCTGTACTATACGCTGGCGCACTTCAGCCGCTTCATCCGTCCGGGTGCGGTGCGCATTGGCTTTGAAAACTCAGATGAAAGCCTCATGACCACGGCCGTCCAAAATCCGGACGGCAGCATAGCCATCATCATCTTCAACCCGGAAGCCGAGCCCAAAGGGGTAAGCCTTCGGTTGGCCGATCAGACCCTGGATTTTTCCATAGCAGCCAAGGCCGTGCAGACGGTTGTCATCCCGCAGGGTTAAGCCATCACGACCCATTGTCTCAACTTCAAAACCGCAATTATGTCAGTGAGCAGTACAGTAAGCAAAGTCCCCTTCGGCCAGAAAGTCGCCTTTGGCCTTGGCATGTTGGCCAATCAGATGTTTCCGGCAGCGCTGGGGATATTCATGGTCGTGCTGGTTCAGGATTTAGGGTTCCCGGGCTGGATGTGGAGCGCCATCTACTTTTTCCCCAGGATCTTTGACTCCCTCACCGACCCCATTATGGGGTTTATCTCGGACAATACGCGCTCTGTCTGGGGCAGAAGGCGGCAGTACGTCTTCATCGGGGCCATCATCATGGGGCTCGCCTTCGTGACCATGTGGCAGTTGCACCGCGATAGCGGGGTGGAGTATAATTTTTACTACTTCATGATATGGTCCTTTATCTTCTACTTGGGCCTGACTATCTTCAGCGTGCCTTATGTAGCCATGGGCTACGAAATGAGCGATGACTTCCACGAGCGGACTAATATCATGGCTACGGCCCAATGGATTGGCCAATGGGCATGGGTGATTGCGCCCTGGTTCTGGGTCATCATGTACGATCCTAGCTGGTTTCCCAATGCCGATACCGCCACCCGTACCTTGGCGGTTTGGGTGGGGGTAGGTTGCGCATTATTAGCGATGATACCGGCTATTTTTATCAAGAGCAAATCGACCAAGGACGACGACAGCCTGGCACCGCTGACCTTCCGAGGCATTGGCGGCAGCCTGCTGCAGATACTCGACGGCTTTAAGCAAGCCTTTCAGTCCGTCCCCTTCCGGAAATTGTGCATTTCTACCTTTCTCATCTTCAACGCCTTCAATACTGTTGCCGCTTTCTCTTTCTTCATCGTGGTTTACCATTTGTTCAATGGCGATGCAGCGGCAGCTGGCATCTGGCCGACCTTGTTCGGGAGCCTGGGGGCCTTGTCCACTACCTTTTTGGTGATCCCGACGGTGGCCTGGATGTCTAGGCAAATGGGCAAAAAGCGGGCCTTTCTGCTCTGTCAGGGCATTTCCGTTTTCGGCTACATCCTGCTGTGGTTCCTGTTCATCCCCGGCAAACCGTACATGTTCATTTTTGCGCTGCCCTTCTTCTCGTTCGGGATAGGGAGCCTGTTCACCCTGATGATGTCCATGACGGCCGACGTCTGTGATTTGGACGAGCTAAACACTGGCAAGCGCCGGGAGGGCATCTTTGGCGCCATATACTGGTGGATGGTCAAGTTTGGCTTTGCCATCGCTGGCGGCCTGAGCGGCCTGATCATCTCTTATGTGGGCTTGAACCCCGATGCGGCGGCCCAGCCAGACGGGGCTGTGACCGGGCTGCGCCTGTTCTTTTCCGGCGTGCCCATGCTCGGCACCATGATCGCGATGTTTGTCATGCGCGATTACGACCTGGACGAGGCGCGGGCGCGGGAAATCCAAGCGGAGCTGGCTATGAGAAAAGCATTGAAACCTTCGGGCTACGCCAAGCTGCGACTGTTGCCAAAACTTGGCGTAGAAGGATTATCCAAAACGGAAATCCTCAACCAGTTCCCGCAATTTTTCCACACGCCAATAGACATCAGCAGCATGAGCGGGGAGGTACTGCGGCGCCAATTCCTAAAGCAATTGGACAGCGGCATGCAAGGGATATGCTTCAGCGCCTATCAAGCAGGGCAGAACCCTAGGGACATCATCACCGCAGAGCAAATCCGGCAAAAGCTGGAAGTCGTGCGCCCCTACACCAAGTGGATACGGACTTTTTCCTGTACCAACGGCCATGAGCTGATCCCTGAAATAGCCAAGGAGATGGGCCTGAAAACCATGGTTGGCGCTTGGATAAGCGGCGACTTGAAACAAAACGAGCAAGAAGTCCAGTCACTCATCCAACTAATCAACAAGGGAGTGGTGGACATAGCCGCGGCGGGCAACGAAGTGTTGTACCGGGGCGAGCTGTCTGAGGAGGCCGTCTGCGAATACGTCCAGAGGGTCAAACAATCAGCCGGCGCGGTGCCGGTTACTTATGTGGATGCGTACTACGAATTCATCAACCGGCCCAAGCTGGTCGAGGCCTGCGATGTCATCCCCATCAACTGCTACCCCTTTTGGGAAGGCAGCAGCATAGAGCATGCCGCCCTATACCTTCAGGAGATGTACCGGAAGACCAAAGAGGTCGCCAACGGCAAACCGATTATCATTGCAGAGACGGGCTGGCCAAGCAAGGGGGCGCCCGTGGACGAGGCCGTGCCTTCCGAGGACAACTACATCCGCTACTTCCTGGAGGCACAATTGTGGGCGGAGCACCTAAAGGTGGACTGCTTCCACTTCTCCTCCTTCGATGAATCCTGGAAGATACATGCCGAAGGCTGGGCCGGTACATCCTGGGGTATCTGGGATGTGCAGGATAATCTCAAATTCTCGTCTATTGATGTGGCACAAAATCCCTGATGTCTATATCTTACAGAAAAGAAAAACAAAGCAATTGACCGATATGTCGAAGTATACCGGTCTTGCGTACCCTTACGAACAGACGGAGGAAGACCTCAGGGATCTGTTTCTGGAAATCCTCTAGAATGGCATTCATGGCTTTTGCTTCAGCCTGTGCGAGGACAGTCTGCTGTAAAGCCCATGTAGAGGGATTGATGATTATTTTGCAACTAACAACTTTTTAATAATGAAGAACTTGATGATTTTGTTATTGATGCTGATGGCATCAATGAGTTTTGCCCAAAACGCGCCGATTAATTTTGAACCAGGCGGGCAAGGGGCTGATTGGACGTGGGCTGTTTTTGAGAACGACACCAATCCGCCATTAGAAATTATTGCCAATCCCGATCAGAGTGGAAACAACACTTCTACTACCGTAGCCAAATTTACGGCTTTGCAGGCGGGTAACCCCTGGGCAGGCTGTGAGTCGGCACATGGCACCTTAGACTTGGGGCCTTTTGTGCTGGATCAGACTAATTCCCTGATTAAGATTATGGTATGGAAATCCGTAATCAGCGATGTAGGGATTAAGCTGGTTGCGTCTGCTGGTTGGGCGCTCCCCGAAATCAAGGTCGCTAATACTCTGGTCAATCAGTGGGAAGAGCTTACTTTCAATTTTTCTGCTTTCCAGAATCCTCCAGCATCCGAAGGTCAATACGACCAAATCGTGGTGTTCCCTGACTTTAATTTAGCAGGCAGGGCCCAGGATAATATTATTTATTTCGACAATATCACTTTTAACCAGGCAGGAGGTAGTGCTAGTGAGCCCGCTACGGCTGCGCCGACGCCCACCCGCAATGCAGCAGACGTAATCTCCCTGTTCAGCGACGCTTATACCGATGTGCCGGTAGATACATGGCGGACCGCCTGGTCATCGGCAGTGCTGGAGGATATCACCATCCAGGGCAATCCGACCAAAAAATATTCCCTGCTTGATTTTGTGGGCATTGAAACCGTAGCCAATCAATTGGATGCCACCGAAATGACTCATTTCCATCTCGATGTGTGGTCGGCTAATTTCAGCTTCTTTGGCATCAAGCTGGTTGACTTTGGCGCGGATGGCGCCTTCGGTGGCGGCGACGACGTAGAGCACCAGATCGACTTCGCAACGCCGGCTCAGGGGCAATGGCTGAGCCTCGATATCCCGCTGAATGACTTCACCGGGCTGACTACAAGGTCAAATATCGCACAGTACATCCTCGTCGGCCAGCCTACCGGGGTAAACACGATCTTTGTAGACAACGTGTATTTTTATACCGACATGGGCACCAACACCAACGACCCGGCCCTGTTCCAGAATCGGGTCAAGGCTTTCCCCAATCCGGTACAATATGGCGAACAGGTCCAATTGAGTGTGGTGGCGGCCCAAATCGAGGTATTCGACCTTGCCGGAAAACTGATCATGACCAGCCTGAATACCTCCTTCATCGATACGAAAGGGATGAACCAAAGCGGGGTTTATGTTGTTAAACTGCGTTTTGCGGACGGCTCGATCCAAACCCAGAAACTCGTCGTGAATTAATCAGGTTCTTTGACGATTGATTGCATCTAAGGACTTGTGGTGATGAGGGCCATCATCACAAGTTTCTTCCAAAGGAAAGCCGTCCACAAAAGGGCGGCTTTCTTTATTCATGCGCATTAATCATGGTTATGCCCAAATCATCGAAAAAACGGCTATCCTTTCTCGCCCTGTCCCTATGAGCAGGCCTGGACTTTAGAAAACATCGACCACGCTTTAAGCGGCGCATCCGGTGAACGAGAAGCTAGTTTGGCCGTTGAAGCATGGCATTACCGCGATTTTTCGCAATATTTGAGCCATGAAAAGACCTGCTCTAAGGCAAAAACTCCATAACATGAAAGCAGTAATCCTCACAGCACTAGGCATCATCCTCTCAACTCAATGCCTTGCTATCAATGAATATCAATTTGGGGATCGATTATTCGTTTGGGCAAAATCGGGATTGAATATGCGGGAAGCTCCGGATGCCAACTCTAAAGTATTGATTAAAATCTCCTTCGGAGGAGAAGTGGTTTGCCAAAGCAGAAAGTATTGGGATGATTATTTGCACAACTCTCAAAAAATCAACGATAAAATAGAACTGCCGAGCGGAAAATCTGCTCAAATAGAATTGAAAGGAAGCTGGGCAAAAGTCAAATACGAGAACTACGAAGGCTATGTTTTTGATGCATACTTGTCCAGGTTTAAGCCAGCAAAGAAAGCAGGAAACGCTGAAAGCATACTAGGATATTTCAAGAATGAATTTAGTCCGATCACTTATCTGGAAAAGAAAGATTCAATGTTAGAATATGGAAGAGACAAAGTAGTATTCAGCAACGGGATTTTCCTGAGTCATAATTATCACCCAAGCGGTTCAGCATTTCAGATGAATGTGCCAGATTTTTCCATAGAAGAAGCCTTCTTGCTAATCAGATATTTGGATGAATATGCAATCAAAATAACCCAAAGCGAAGAAGGTGGAATAATAATTTTTCAAGACTTGGGCGAATATCAAATTGAAGGCTTCAAAAACACGGTAATAATTTCAGGTGCATGGTCTTGTTGAGAAATACATCTAGTCGCACTACCAACCAAATCAACGGCGCCGGGCACCGCGCTGCAGCCAATGCTATGGTTAAGGTGATCAAATCGGTGTTATGAATAACATCCCGCCCAAGCCGGCACCAAGCCCCTTGCGCCGGCTTTTCCTGCTCGACAGCCTGGGCGCGCTGCTTTCGGCTTTTATGCTGGGCGTAGTGCTCGTCAGGTTCGAGCAGGTGTTTGGCATGCCGCCTAAAGTGCTATACCCACTGGCGTCCATCGCCGGCCTATTTTGCGTGTATTCCTGCCTTGGTTTCGCGGGTCGCCTGGGCCGCCGCGCGCCGCATCTGGCACGCATCGCCGGGGCCAACCTGGCGTACTGTGTACTCACCCTGGGACTGCTGGCTTACTGGCTTCCGTCGCTGACGGCTTGGGGCGTGGCGTACTTCGTGGCAGAGGTCGCCATAGTTGCGGTGCTAGCGGCAGTGGAGCTGCGGGCAGCCTGGGGTTTAGACTCGGAGCATAATCTATAAAGCGCTCAGGCGAGCGGGCCAAGGGCTCTTACACGGCTACATCCCTTCTTCCAGCAGCCGGAGCTTAAGCCGCTCCATGCGATACAATAAATTTGCCATCCACAGCCCAAAGAGGGTCCAGCCGATGATAGCGGGGTAGAAGACCAGGCGCATAGTATTGTCGAGGTCTTCGCCGCCGAGGGCAGGGTTGCCGCCAGCGCCGGGGTGCAAGCTGTCGGTCAGGCGGGGGATGACGTAGATGAGGGGGATGAGGGTGGCAAAAGCAAAGATGTTATAGACCGCGGAGATACGGGCCCGCTTCTCCGGGTCTTCGAAGACGGCACGTAGCACAAAGTAGGCGAAGTAAATGAGCAAGGCAATGGCAGTCATGTTTTGCTTCACATCGCCGCTCCAGTAGTCGCCCCAGGTGTTTTTGGCCCAAATGGCACCGGTAGCTAGCCCCAACAAGCCGTAAAGGACGCCGACCCGGGTGTAGGCCGCCGCGCGGTTGTCGTTTTCCAAATCGCCTTTGCGCAGATAGCGCACGCTGGAAGTGACCGAAGCGATGAAGATGAGCACCATAGCAAACCATAATGGCACGTGATAATAAGTATTGCGGATGGTCTCTGCCAGGATATTACGGAAGGGGTAAGCCATGGCCCATTTATTGTGCAAGCCCTGAATGGGTGTATTGCTCCAGGCTTTTCGCCCCATCTCGGGGTCGATGGAATCCTGGGTGACGAAGACGGCGCTGGGCAAGACCGAAGCGCCATCCATCGCGTTGTCGATGACCAGGGTAAAATCCTGGACTTTACGGGCTACGGGCAGGTACTCCGGCATCTGAAAAGAAGCGCTCAGCTCCCGCTCGCCCCTGGCAACTACCGTTTGAGCCCCCAGAGTGTGCTCATCGTCCATCTTCAGCCAGGCGCGCAGCTCGCCGCCCTGGGCATAATGGGAGTTATAGCCAGTCACTTCCAGGGTGAATGCTTCGCCAGTGTGCACACCGCTGGGCGATACGCTGACGATGCCCGGCCGCAAGGGCACGATCATTCCGGCGATAAAAGAGTAGAGCAAGATTAAGACGCCAAGGGCTTTCCACCAGTTTTTTTGCCACATGTTAGTATTGTTTTCGAGTCGTGCACAAAGATACGCAGTTTTTGGAGACGGCAAAGAGGCCTTGACCGGCTGCTGCCCAAAGGGCACTTCTAACCAAGACAGCGCAAGCGGGATGTTGGTAAATACGGCCTGCTGGCCACCTCTATTGCTGGTAGGCCTCAATCCCGCCACAAAAAAGGGAAGAGCACGATGGCCAGCCCCACCAGCAGCAAATCGATAGAGAGCAAGATGAGGATGTCGGTACCCACGGCAGTGTCTTGCATCAGCCGCAGGGCATTGGCCGATAGCTTGATGAGGGTGAGCAAAATCGGGATGATTAAGGGGAAACTCAGGATGGCCATCAGGGTCGCGTTATTGTCGGCCTTGGAGGAGATGGCGGAGATGAAGGTGAAGGTGATGGAAAAGCCCGCGCTGCCCAGCAGCAGCGCCAGAAAAAACTGGGCGGTATCTTTGACCGGGTTGCCAGCCACGAAGCTGAAGCCCAGCCAGGTGAGCAGGCTGAGCACCAACAGCAGCAAGATGTTGTAAATGATTTTGGATAAGATGACGGACACGGGGTGCGCCAAGCTGTAGTAATACAACTGCCGGGCGCTGTTTTCCTGCACGAAGCTCTTCACTACCGCGCTCACTGAAGCGAAGAGGATGATAATCCAGAACAGAGCGTTCCAAACTTCTGGCTGTACCTTGCGGAAAGAGATGTAAACGATAAAAATGGTGGAAAACACATACAGCAAGATGCCGCTAATGGCGTAGCTGCTGCGCAATTCCAGGCGCAGGTCTTTGTGGAGCAGGAAGGTGATTTCTTTGGCGAGGTTCATCGGTACTGCTTTGTTGGGGGCTGCCTTAGAAGAATTAAAAAGTAAACCTGTGAACAATTCATCTCCGGTGACAGCCCCCAAACATCTATATTTATCTCAGGCGCTCAAACGCCATTTTGCCGCTGCCCCGGCGCCCTTCGCAGTCATCGCTGACCACCGCGACTTTGAGGGTCGTTTCCGAGGCATTTGATTTGCAAAGAAAAGCATTTTTGCCCAATATGCTGCGCTTTGAGTGTAGATTTGGCGGCAACGCTCTATTTATTGTAACCGCTATCACAAAAAAATAGGCAGCACTCTACTATTTTGCGACGTTTTTCATGCTGCAGGCGTCCTACCTGCATCAATTGACTGGTTACGATAGGGCTTGTCACAACAAGTCTAATTAAAATAGTGCTGCTCTATGGATGTTGAAATACTCGCCCGGCTACAATTCGCTTTCACCGTCGCCTTCCACTATATCTACCCTCCTTTGAGCATCGGCTTGGGGCTAACCATGGTGTTTATGGAAGGGCTCTACCTGCGCACCGGGGAGAAAGTATATGAACAAATGGCGCGCTTCTGGACGAAGATTTTTGCCCTGACTTTCGGCATCGGCGTAGCCACCGGCATCGTCATGGAATTTGAGTTTGGCACCAACTGGGCCGCCTACTCCCGCTACGTAGGCGATATCTTTGGCAGTGCCCTGGCTGCCGAGGGTATTTTCGCCTTCGCCTTGGAAAGCGGCTTCCTGGGCGTACTGCTCTTTGGCTGGAACCGCGTCAGCCCCCGGGTGCACTTCATCGCCACGCTAGGCGTCTGGCTCGGCTCCATGTTTTCGGCAGTCTGGATCGTAGTAGCAAATTCCTGGCAACAGACCCCGGCTGGCTACCACATTGTAGGCGAAGGGCTGCAGGCCCGTGCAGAGATTACCGACTTTTGGGCCATGGTCTTCAACCCTTCGAGCGTTGACCGTTTGATACATGTGTGGATTGGCGCCTTTCTGGCCGGCACTTTCCTCATCCTGAGCGTACACGCCTGGTACCTTTTGAAAAACCGCCATGTGGAGTTGTCGAAAAAAGCCTTTAAAATCGCCCTGTCCATTGCCTTGGCATCCAGCCTGGCTCAACTAGCCACCGGGCATAAAGCTGCCGACGGGGTGGCGCACAACCAGCCTGCTAAACTAGCTGCTTTGGAAGGCCATTTTGATAGCCTCAGCGTAGCCGACATGTACCTCTTCGGCTGGGTAAACAAACAGACGCAAGAGGTAAGCGGGTTGAAAGTACCAGGTGGGCTAAGCTTCCTTTTACACCAGGACTTCGAGACGCCGGTTACCGGGCTGAACGCCTTCCCGGAAGACGAGCGCCCCACCGCCCTAAACGCCATTTTCCAGTTTTACCACCTGATGGTAGCTATTGGCATCTTGCTCATTTTGCTCACGCTCTATGCCGCTTTCCAATGGTCGCGTGGCAAACTCTTTGAGCAGCGCTGGCTGCTGTGGGTATTTGTCCTGGCAGTGTTTTTGCCACAGATCGCCAATCAAGTCGGCTGGTACGCTGCTGAAATGGGCCGCCAGCCCTGGGTAGTCTATGGCCTGTTGCGCACGTCCGACGCGCTGTCGGCAGTAGTGACCGCCGAGCAGGTTTTGTTCTCCCTCATCATGTTCGCGATGATTTACAGCTTGCTATTTGCCTTATTCATCTATCTTTTGAACAAAAAAATCCAACATGGCCCCGAGGATGGCCAACTGGAAGAACATCGCCCCAAACAGGGCAGCATTTCGGAGGTTTTCAACCCCTAACTGCGGGATGGGAAAAAGCTGCCAACCGCTGCCGCTTTAGGTTGAAAACCGATCCATCACCCTAAAACAGAAAAAGGACTATGGAGACATTTTTAGGCATAGATTACCCCACCTGGTGGTTTTTGGTCGTCGGCGCTTTGTTTAGCGGCTACGCCATATTAGATGGCTTTGACCTCGGCGCCGGGGCGCTACACTTGTTGTTTAAAAAAGAAGCCAGTCGGCGCATCGCGCTCAACGCCATCGGCCCGGTCTGGGATGGCAACGAGGTATGGCTGGTCATCGGCGGTGGTGCCTTATTTGCGGGTTTCCCCATCGTCTATGCCTCCCTGTTTTCTGGCATGTATATCCCCTTCATGCTCTTTCTGGCCGCGCTGATTTTCCGGGCCATTTCGATAGAGTTCCGCAGCAAGGAGCCGATGCGGTGGTGGCGGCAGATGTGGGATATCAGCTACTCCCTTTCCAGCATTTTGTTGGCTTTCTTATTGGGAGTAGTGTTGGGCAACGTGCTGCAAGGCATCGCCCTGGGCGAAAACTTTGAATTCCAGGGGCACTGGCTTGAGTTTATCAACCCTTACGCCATTATGGTAGGCATCACCACGGTGGCCTTGTTTAGCATGCACGGCGCCATTTACCTGACGATGAAAACGGAGGGGAAACTCTTTGCCAAAGTCAGCCTGCTACTCAAGCGGGCAATCATCTTTTTTGTGGTGAGCTTTGGCATCGTCTCGCTTTACACCCTTATTTACATCCCCCACTTGTCTGACAATTTCAAACAATCGCCCCTGCTTTTTGTAGTGCCGCTGCTGGCATTTTTGAGTATCGCCAATGTGCCGCGCTTGGCATCAATGCAAAAATATCAGCAGGCTTTCCTGTTTTCGTCCCTTACCGTTGCACTGCTGCTCGTGTTGGTGGCTATCGAGCTCTACCCCATCTTGGTCTTCTCCACGCTTGACCCCCAATATCACCTCACCGTTTACAATGCTGCCTCTTCTGAAAAATCGCTGGGCATCATGCTGCTCATGGCGGCCATCGGCGCGCCTTTGGTGGCTTCCTATACGATTTTTGTATTCTGGACTTTCCGGGGTAAGGTCAAACTGGACGAGACGAGTTATTAGGCCATGATGCGATGTTTTCCCCGGTTTAACTTAAAAAATCCCCATAAACTACCTATCTTTCCGCCCTTAAAGGTGTTATAGCGCTATGGCGGCTGCCGCATCATCCCAAACAGTGATTGAAAACACGATGTTGAAGCAAATACCCCTCTTTGTTATTCTGGCGTTTTTTATGCTCTCCAACCAGGCAGGCGCCGAGTCTCAATATTACCAAGCGGCCGCCTTGTCAGGTGATGGCATCTATTCTCTGTTGCGCCGCTATCAACTCGACCAGCATTCCTGCAACTTTGACCACTTTTACCAGCTCAATGGCTTGAAGCGCAATGCGCACCTCATCGTCGGCAAGAAATACTCCTTGCCTTTGCTCATTTATACTTTCAATGGGAAAACGATCCGCTCCAGCATCGGCATCAACGATTGGAATACCGCCGTGCGCATCCAGGCGTACAATGAACAGATGCTCGAGCTGAAGTTGCGGGAAGCGTCGTTTAAAAAGGACAAAGTGCTATGGGTGCCCTATCACGAGCTCAACTGCCCGGAGCCAGATATGGCGCCAACTGCCGGGGATGGGGCGGTAGCCGCGCTGTCCAACGCGGCCCCAGAGGAAGAAAAAAATGCCGCCGGGGCCAGCAGCGGCAACCGTAAATTCCCGATTTTCGGACCTAAATATGCTTATACGCCCTTGACTAGCAACAAGCTCAAAGGCAAGGTTTACTACATCTCCAGCGGCCATGGCGGCCCAGACCCCGGAGCGATCGGGCGGCGCAGCGGCAACATGCTTTGTGAAGACGAATACGCCTATGACGTAGCCCTGCGCTTGTGCCGCAACCTCATCGCTCATGGCGCTACTGCCTACATGATTTTGCGCGACCCCGATGATGGCATCCGCGATGACGAAATCCTGGCTTGTGATAAGGATGAGGTCGTTTGGGGCGGTGCTCAGGTGCCACACCAACAGAAAGCCCGGCTGACCCAGCGCTCTGACCTCATCAATGAATTGTACGAAAGCAACCGCAAAGCAGGTGTAGTGGACCAAACGGCTATCATGATCCACGTGGATTCCCGCAATACCAGCGAGCGCATCGATGTCTTTTTTTACCACCAATCACACAATGAGCAGAGCAAAAAGCTAGCCCAAAAAATGCACCAGGCGTTGCGCCAAAAGTACAAGCAATACCGCCCTGGTGGTGATTATCACGGCACGGTGAGCGCCCGGGAGCTGCACATGCTCCGGGAAACGACCCCAAAATCTGTTTATATCGAATTGGCAAACATCCGCAATATAGCGGATCAAAAGCGCATTATCCTCAGCAGCAACCGCCAATATTTGGCCGACTGGCTGCTGGAGGGCTTGATGCCATAGGTTCCAAGCCCTCCAACCATCCAATCAACCTCTCCTTCGCCTCAATTCCTGTTTGATCAGCCGCAGTTCGCGGCTCATCTGCCCGCCGACGGATGTGTTTTCCTGAGTGCGGCGGATAAGGTAGGGGATCACTTCCCGCACTGGCCCGTAAGGCAGGTATTTTTCCACCTGATAGCCCGCATTAGCCATGTTGTACGACAGGTTGTCGCTCATGCCATAGAGCTGAGCAGTGGCGATCAAGTGGTGGCCGGGAGAAAGGCCGCGGGCTTCCATCAGTTCGATTTGGCGGCGGCAGCTTTCCTCATTATGTGTCGCGTTGCAAACGTATATCTCGCCCAGGTGTTCGATGCAAAACTCCAGGCCCAGATTATAAGCCTGGTGCGTCTCTGCCAGGGTTTCGTGTACAGGGCTGGCATAGCCGTGCGCATAAGCCCGGGCACGCTCTTTCTCCATATAAGCACCACGCACCAATTTTACAGCGCAGAGATAGCCGTGGGCCAGCGCATCGTCTAACGAATCGCGCAGGAACTCCAGCCGCCCCTTGAGGTAGAGCTGCACGGCATTGATGACCACCGGCCGGGATTGATTGTAAACGCGAGACATCCTCCAGGCAACTTGGTCGATAGCCGGCTGTATCCAGCTATGCTCCGCATCTACGTGGATACTCACCCCGGCATCGGAAGCAGCCCGGCAGATGCGGTCTACCCGCTCGAGCCCCCGTTCAAATTCAGCATTTTCTGCTCCCGTCAGTTTTTCCCGGGCGCTCACCTTTTCCAATAGCGCAAAACGGAACAAGCCGCTGAGCTTGGTGCTGACAATATGGATGTCCGCATCCCCCTGAGCGTACTCAATGGTTTGGATCAGCTGGCGCGCGGTTTTTTCGAAATCAGCTTCGGTAGCCTTGGCTTCTACCCCGTAGTCCAGGATGGTTTTAATGCCGCTCTCCCCCAGCTTGTGGATGACATGCTGAGCTTCTTCGATGGTCTCGCCACCGCAGAATTGCTGGTAAATAGTGCGTTTCACCAGCCCCTCTACCGGGAGGTTCAACTGCAGTGCCCAATTGGCAGCGCGGCTGCCCAAACGGACCAAAGGGGCGATATTCATCATCGTAAAGAGCAGGCTGGACCAGCGCAATTCACGGTCGCTGCGGCCAGCAAAAGCGATTTTCGTATTACTGAAATCCACTTGCTCTGACATTGGGATAAAGTTGGTTTTACTTGCCATCATGATAAAACAACTTTTGGTTCATCCCGGCAATTTACTCCCTATCTCCCCCTGTGGGCAATGACGAATGGCAGCAAACACAGAAACTTTTGTTAGCTACGGCCGCGCCGGCGTTTTTTTCACGAAAGTTTCCAGCCACTGGTCCATTTCCCACAGCATGTGCAGGACCGACTCCCGGGCCCGGTAGCCATGGCTCTCATGGGGCAGCATCACCAAGCGCGCTTTACCCCCCAGCCCATTGATAGCCTGATACAGGCGCTCGCTCTGCAGCGGGAAAGTACCGCTATTGTTGTCTGCCTCGCCATGGATGAGCAGGATGGGCTCGTTGATCTTGTGCGCATTCATAAAGGGCGACATCGCGCTGTACACCTCCGGGGCATCCCAATAAGTGCGCTCTTCGCTCTGGAAGCCGAAGGGCGTCAGGCTGCGGTTATAAGCTCCGCTGCGGGCGATACCAGCGGCAAACAAATCGGAATGAGCCAACAGGTTGGCGGTCATGAAAGCACCATAAGAATGCCCCCCTACGCCGATGCGCTGGCGGTCGGCCACGCCCATCTCAGCAAGTTTGTCAATTGCCGCCTGGGCATTAGCTACGAGTTGTTTTTGAAAGGAGTCATTGGGTTCTGCATCTCCTTCGCCGACGATGGGCATGGCGGTGCGATCAAAAACCGCATACCCCCGCGCAACCCAATACAGGGGAGACCCCCAGGAAAGGCGCACAAATTCGTAAGGCGAGCCCTGTACCTGGCCCGCGTCGTCTTTGCTCTTGTACTCCACGGGGTAGGCCCACATCAGCACCGGCAGGGGGGCGTCTTTGCCTGCTTCATAGCCTTTGGGGAGATACAAATCGCCTTGCAGGCTGATACCATCCTCGCGTTCATACTGCACCACTTGCTTTTCGATGCCCAGCAAAGCTGGATAGGGATGGGGGAAATCAGTCAGCGCTAGCAGGCTGCCGTTTTTCCAATTGCGCACGAAATAATTGGGCGGGTCCTGGGGCGACTCCCGGCGGGTGATCAGCGTGCCTTGCTCTGGATCCAGTATAGCAACGGGATACTCGTAATAAGGTGCCTGCGAGCGCCAGAGCTCTACGGTTTCGCCGCTGGAGAGGCTGTACTCCCGCAAGAAGGGCCGGTTGCCCTCCGCAGAAGCGCCCTGGCCAGTGAGGTAGAGCTTATCCCCATCTGCGCTGGCCAGTAAAGTGTACTGCCCATATTGATTTTGCTTGAAGACGAAGTTGCCGGGGTCATTATAACGGTCTTGGGAAGACCGCTGGTTGAGCACCTGCCGGGAGCCTGGGTCCTGGGGGTTAAAACGGATCGAGGTGATCTGCCGGGTAGCCCACCAGAATTCGCTGGCGATGGCCAGCTCGCCATCGCCCCAGTTGATGCCGCTGTAGCGGAATTGGAAAGCGATGTTTTTCTGGGGCGCTTGTTGAAAAGGCGCCGCCCAGAAGTAAAGCTGGTCGCGCCATTCTGCCTCCTGCTTGGGGTCTCCCCCATCGAGGGCTTCTACCCAGTAGAGCGTTGCGGGCTGATCGGGCCGCCAGCTGATGCTGCGTGGCCCCTGGCGTACCGCGCCAAAGCCCTGGGGCAGCTTTTCGGTAAGGGGGATGGATGCCGCTTGTTTTGCCAGTTTCCCATCAATAGTATAAAGGTCGTAATCGGTAGGGAAAAAACTCAGCGGGACGATATAGGAAAACGGCTTTCGAATGGATTCTACCAGTACGTACTGCCCGTCGGGTGAAGCCCCCATGGAGCGGATAATGGCTGGCGGCCCAAAGGGCTTAGCCTTTCCATCGGAGAGTTGGATCAGCTGCAGCTGAGCCCGGGTGTAATGTTCGAAGAGGGCTTCATCATAGGGGTTCTGCAACAAATCCTGATAGGTGCGCAGAGTCGTTTTTTCACCCTGGGATTCCTGGATGACTGGCCCGGCAGGGGCCGAAGGCTCCGATGGCGCAGCACCACGATCGGCCGGTACAAACTTGGCCAGGAGCTGGCCGTTGCCCACCCAGCGGTAAGGCATCCCGGGCATCGCATCGTTCAGCCGGGCCTCCGTCAGGCGGCGGGCACGGCGGCTATCGACTTCTACGACCCATAACTCGATACCCTGGGACTGGATGTGCGTAAAGGCAAAACGTTTGCCGTCAGCTGCCCAACTGACGTTGCCGATGCGGGCATTTGCCGGCAAGCCTTGTACGGGGAAGCTTTCCTGCGTCGCCACGTTTTTGAGCACTATGCCGCTGTAACTGCCGCTGCGGCTGACTCCGTTGGTACGGGGATTGATGCGTAAGCCGGCCAGGCGCAGCTCTGGCTCTGCTAGCTCTTCGATGGAAGGATACCCAGGCTGCTCCAGCAGCAGCATCCAGTCGCGGGTTGCATTAATCTGGACGGCCGGGGGCAGCGGGGCATCAGCCAGAGCAGCAATCTCTGGCGGCGGGCTTTGGTAACGTTCCTGGCTAAAGCCGGGCAGGCTGCAACCCATTATGGCGATGAAGGCTGCAAAAAAGAATAAACTTGATGGTTTCATTAGAAAATTGTTATCTCTGGTAACGAATTAGGAATCACGCTGCTAAATTAGCAAACTTTAGCGTTTCGGGCTACAACATCAGCTAGCATCCAATTCCCTATCGATTTAGTGTGATAAAGATCACTGGGCCCCCATGACTAATGTCATGAATGCGGACATGCTTACGCCCGTAGTTTTGTGGCATAAAAAAAACGCATTACTATGAAATACCTGAGCTTCTTAATCCTCACTGCCTTCATCCTGGCATCTGGCTTCCAGGCTACCGCCCAGGAAAACTACAACGTCAAAAATTTCAAAATGAGCGTTGCAGGCACTTCTACTATCCACGACTGGGAATCGGACGTCACTAAGGTAAACGCCAAATCCAGCCTCACCTTAGAAGGACAAAGCCTGAAAGCCATCAACAGCCTCAACGTGACGATCCCCGCTAAGAGCATCGTCAGCACCAAAGGCAAAATTATGGATAACAAGACTTACGAAGCTTTGAAAGCTGATAAGCACCCCAATATCACCTTTACATTGAGCTCTGCCAAGCTCTCCGGCCTCAATGTGAACGCCAGCGGCAGGCTAGCCATCGCCGGCGTCACTAAAAACGTAAACCTCTCTGCTTCCGGTAAGCTGGATAAATCTGGCAACATCACCTTCACGGGAAGCTATACCATCCTTTTGGGCGACTATGGCATGGAAGCCCCAACTGCCTTGATGGGTTCTATCAAAACCGGCGACAAGGTCACGGTCAAGTATGAACTGACGCTAGCGCCAAGTAGTGATTCAGGGAATACTAAATAGTATAATGCCTCTGTCTTTTCTAACCTGATAGCTGGGTTACGCTCAAACGCTAAAGCTCAGGCCATCGGCTAAGAGACAGACGCTGCATAAGCATTGCAAATTTCACCTTAATCTTTATATTTAAGCTAACCTAATAAAGCACTTCGTTTATGAAAATGGCAAAATTAATGCTCAGTGCCATGGCACTGTTGATGCTGACTAACCTCATGGCTCAGCAACCGAAAATTCAAAACTTCCGCCCGTACGACCAAGAAGGCATCAACGTCTTCGAACCTGCCAAGGAAATCGATGCAACTTTCGAGGGTCTCAAGGTCCGGGTCGGCGGCAGTTTTACGCAGCAATATCAGGCGCTGGAACACAGCAATGAAGCTGCACCCAATATCTTCACCAACCCGGCAGACGGCAAGGACTACAACCTGAACGAACTGTATCCGCTGGGCAGTGGCTTCAACCTGGCTACGGCTAACCTGAACTTCGACTTCCAGATTGAAGACGGTATCCGGGTCTCGTTGGAAAACTACATGTCTTCGCGCCACCACCCCGAGTTCTGGGTTAAAGGCGGCTACATCCAGATGGATAAGCTGCCGATGTTCGGCTCACCGGAATGGTTCTCCAAGTACCTGCGCGTGAAGATCGGCCACTTCCAAATCAACTATGGCGACCAGCAGTTCCGCCGCACCGACAACGGCAACGCCATGTACAACCCCTTTGTGGGCAACACCATCATGGATCCCTTCACGACCGAGATTGGCGGTGAGGTTTATCTCTTTGCCACCAAGAACATCATGGCCATGGCTGGTATGACCGCTGGCTTGATTAACGGCGACGTACGGGATCATGGCGATGGCAACAAGAAGCCCTCCATCTATGGCAAGCTGGCGTATGACAACCAGATCAGCGAAGACTTCCGCTTCCGCCTATCCGGCTCGGTTTATATGAATAGCAACAGCCCGCGCAACACCCTCTATGGTGGCGACCGCACTGGCTCACGCTTCTACTTTGCGATGGAACCCGTGCAGTTCCGCAGCGGCAATGCGCTGACGACCACCTCAGGTGCCAACCGCTTCACATCAGGCCGCATCGACCCGGGCTTTGGCAATGAGCTGACCACGATCATGATCAACCCCTTCGTCAAGTATAAAGGCCTGGAATTGTTCGGTACTTACGAAATCGCTTCTGGCAAGCGCAACGCAGAAACCGACTCCCGCGACTTCAACCAACTCGCTGCAGAAGTGGTTTATCGCTTCCTGCCCCGCGAGCAAGTCTTCATCGGTGCCCGTTTTAATCAAGTCAGTGGCAGGCTGCAAGGCTTTGCTGAAGACATCTCCATCGACCGCATCGAAGTGAGCGCTGGCTGGTTCCCCACCAAGAACTTGCTGCTGAAAGGCGCTTATGTCAACCAGACTTATACTGATTTCCCCACCAACAACATCTTCAACGGTGGAGAATTTAAAGGCTTTGTGATCGAAGCAGTTGTAGGATTCTAAGTGATTTTGTATCTTTGCAGGATGAAAGCCCGGAATGCCGCTTGTTGCCCAAGCGCCGTTCCGGGCTAATCCCATAAAACTGAAAGCATGTTCGAAAAAGGATTTTATTTGCGCCACCTCTACTTCAATTTTGGTTTTCTATTTCTGGCTGCGATGAGCAGTACTTTATTTTTTACCCCTACGGCACCTGCCGCAGAAAGCCGCCCCTTCCAAATTATTTCAGGCAGCCAGCTCTATTTAAAGGGCACCAGCAACGTAACGCCCTTCACTTGTTACTGCCAACAAGCATTCCCCCAGCAACAATTCACCATGACGCTACGGCCGCAAAGCAATACGGCGGTCTTCCAGGATACCCGCCTGCAGCTCCAGACCAAAAAACTGGATTGCGGCAACCGCGGGATGAACCGCGACATGCACCATACGCTCAAAGCGGATGCTTACCCTCATATCTCCATCCGCTTGCAGGAGGTCCAATTCCGCTCGGGCAACAAAGGAGGCTTGGGCACTTTAACGGCTAAAGCGACTCTTACTGTTACCGGCCAGAGCCGCACGGTACACCTGCAGGTCAAGGCCGAAGAATCAGCCCAAAATATTTACCGTTTCGTCAGCGCCTTGTCGATGAAGATGACGGACTTTGGCATTACGCCGCCTACCGCCCTGATGGGGCTGGTGAAAGTAGATGATAAAATCGACATCCATTTCGACCTATTGGTGCAGGTGGAGCCCTCCCCTGCCCTCTGATACCATACTGAAACACCTCCTCCTCATGACCCCCGTCGAAGCTTTCATCGCCGATCAGGAAGCTCCTTTACCGGAATTGATGGGCTACCTGCACCTCTTGTTGCTCTCTTATCCCGAGATGACTGCCAAAATCAGTTATAAAATCCCGTTTTACTACCGCAAGAGCTGGGTCTGTTACCTCAACCCGGTCAATGGCGGCAAAGCCGTCGAACTGGCTTTCACCCGCGCCAACGAGCTGTCTAATGAACAGGGCTTGCTCAATTTCAAAGGGCGCAAGCAAGTGGGAGGCATCACTTTGGAAAGCATCAAAGACATCCCCGAGGAAGCCCTGCATGAACTTATCCAGGAAGCCTTGCTACTGGACGAGCAGTTGCCGTATGCGGCGAAGC
>CAYSPJ010000039.1:0-41983 GCA_964432875.1 uncultured Phaeodactylibacter sp.
TCGAGAACCAGGTCCAGCGGCCGTTGCCGTTCAGCGGGATGTAGCGGGCGCGGTCGGTGGCCTTGTTGATTTGCAGGATTTTCGGGTTGAGGAAAGTACCCACTATGGAATTGGAAGCGTAGAACACCGTATCCGTCACGGGATTGGGATAGGCGTTGTACTCCTTGCCTTCCGAAGCATCCCAGGCGCGGAACTCGATGGCCTTGCCGGCATCGGCCGGGTTACCGAAAATAGCCATGAATGCCGCATACAAACCGCCGTCGGTACCGCTGATGGGTGCCACCCCGCGGATGCGCCCGTCGATCCAGGCGCTGACCAGGTCCATGGTGTCGCGGGAGGTGACGCCTGGGGCGTCGGTGAAGGCGAAGTTGGTGATGGTGGTCATGTTTTGCGAGAACTGGCTGGGATCGACCACCCAATAAGGTGGCTTGGCCAGCACTTTCACCTCGATGCGCACCGTATCAAAGCCTTGGTTGATTAGGCCCGAGGTGGATAAGATGGTTAAGGTGATCGCGGTATCGCCAAGCGGCAGCATACTGCCGTCGATGGTGAAGTTGATCTTGCGCCCCAGCGGCGAGGTGATGAGGGCAGCAGGAGGGTTAGAGGGATCAGCCATCAGCCAGGGATAGTTTTGGAGCTCCTCTACCGAGAACCCGATCGCCGCTGGCGTATTGCGGAAAGCCGTCGTGCTCAAGACCGTCTGGCTGCCTTGGTAAATGGTCGTCCGCAGCAAGGTCTCATCCAGGTAAATATCCCTGGAGATGACGCGGAACTCCCAGCGGAAAGTGTCCGGATAGCGGTTGCCCGCTTCATCGACGAGGTCATAGACGGTAGCTACCAGGTCTTGGCGGTCATAATTGAGCAATATCTGGTCGTTAGGCTGGAAGACGAGGGTGTTGTTGTCGGAGAAGCAGAAGAAGTTGCCCGGCACGGGGATGCCCGTGTCCTTGTTGACCAACTCGAATTTCATCTCCCCTACCTTGCTGCAATCCAAGTCCTTGTTGATGCGGATGCTGATCTCGTCGCCCACCAGCCAGACGCCATTGGCGGGTTTGGTGAGGGCAAACAAGTCGCCAGTCTGCCGGCGGATCTGGCCGCGGATGGTGTTGGAGCGGACTACCCCATCGGGGCCGCAGAAGACGATGGCTCTGATTTCATAGGTGCCATCGGGGTATTGGTTGTAGAGCTCGGTGATATCCCAGGTGAGGAACAACTTAGGTATCTGGCCCGGGCCAAAGTTTTCAGCATTGTAATTGGCCAGTGCCTCGGCATCGAGCACGAAATCTGGTTCGAGCTGGCTAGCGGGCACCCGCCTCCAGCCCGAGCCGTCGCCGATGCGGCGGTACTCGAGATAGACCTCCTGGAGCTTGGGGTTATCGGGGTCGTAATCACGCAACTCGAGGACCAAGGCTTCGCGGCTGTCCATCTCGAAGGGGTTGCGGCGGCGGATGAGCCAGTCGTTGCCCGGGGCGGCGATGGTAATGTCGCTGCAAGGATGGTCAAAGTAAGCGCTGATGGTGACGGTATCGCGCACGCCGAGCAGGTACAAGTCGCCGTCGGTACAACTGGGGCGCAGTACCACCTGGATGTTTTCATACTCATACACCCCAGGGGAAGGCAAAATCTCCAGCGGCAGGATGTACGGCTGGTTGGGGTTGATGAAAGTGTAAGTCAAGCCGTCGTAGTTGCCGCCGCCGAGGTATTGGCCTGCCAGGATGAGGGTGGCGCCGTTGGTATTGCTCTCCCCTTCGTGATAGACGAAGTGGTCGCGCTGCTCGCCGAAAGGGTTGAGGTTGGTGAGCTGGATGTAAAACTTGGCGGTGCTATTGATGTCCTGGTTGCGCAATTCGAAGTGGTCGAAAGCCGAGCGCGTCTCCGGATCCCAGATGGAGATGTCGAATCGGTCGCGGAGGATAGCGCCCGGCTCTGGCGGGCAGGAGCTGCGGCCGCCGAGGAGCTGGAAGTAGGGCGTGTGGCCAGATTCCCGCGGACGGATAATGGTGACACTGAACTGGTCGCCAGGGTCATCATCGCTCAAGACGTAGCCGATGGTGTATTCTGAGGAGTTGCTGTTGTAGCGATCGATGCCCCACTCGGCGTCAGCGTTGAATTGTGCCCCGATTTTTGAATCCGTCTTAAAAACATTAGATTCAACGCCAAGACCAATACTTACATCCGCAATAGCAAGCGCACCTGCCGCGATCGAGATATCCAAATAGCCCCGTTGCTGGTACAAGGTGCTTTTGCTGCGGCTGAACACCTCGGCCCGCTCGATGTTTACGCCGGCCGAGAAAGTCGTATTGCTGGCCTCCGGGAAGACCTCGACGACCGGAGTTTCAAGCCTCGACTCGATCAAAGCGGAGGACAAGAACAAGGAATCCAGCCAATACCGCACGCCTCTGGAAGAGCGCTCGTATTTTTCCTGGAGCGAAGAAGTGAAAATGATTTCCCGCACGGCTTGGGGAGTGGCCGAAGTATCACCCGGCAAAATGTTGACTGCCGGGTCTTCGCAGAAAGCTTTTCGCGCGTCGTTGGCACCAGCAACCCGCGCATTGAAATCAACGAACAATGCGATTAGCCCGCCGTATTCTGCTATCGCCTTACGCCTTAGATCTTGGGCGTCAAACACCTCGGCACATAAGGAGTAATAAGGTACTGTCGTGACCTGATGATAGCGCAGCACCTGCTGCCAGTTGAAAGCCTCGACCTCTAATTGGCGGATGGCTAGTTGGGCCGGCTGCACGACGCCCCCTCTGACAATGGTTTTCGTGCCAGCTCGGACGGAGTCGATGTCGTTCATCCTCTCTTTGACCAACTGCTTGATTTGCCCCACGGTGTAGAACCAATCGGTCTGGATGCCTTCCGGCGCGATGGCGATTTCCTGCCGCTTGCGGAAGGAGCAAGTGGCCTCGACAAATTCGATGGTTTCCGTAATGCCGTACTGCGTAGAAATGCCCACGCCGACCAGCACATCGGCATCCGGGCCGACAAAGTCGCTGGTCGAGGAGGTTTCGATGCGCTGTTGGGTGGTAAAGGACAGCTCTTGAGTATTTTCGGTATCTTCCCCTCCCCCTCCAAGAACAGAAGCGGTCACAAAGACCCCTACCCCAGCCGAGATCTTCAGATCAGTGACCAAGCCCCCGCCAAGGCGGAAGGAAGAAACGTCAGCATAGGATTTGGTGATGGTTTGCCCCTCATCGATGTAGCTGTAGCTGCCATCGCCCGGAGGGTCTCGCAAGATCACTACCGGGTATTTCAGTTGGCCCTCTTCATCGGTGGGATCGACGATGATATCACTGCCGGGGATTACATCGCTGCCCAAGACCACGACCGGGATGGTGCGCTCGGCCAGCAAATCGCCGATGCTCGAGAAGTACTGGATATTGATGCCTTTGCGGAAAGGGGAGACCAAATTGGGCGTGCCCGCCACAAAGGTGTGCGCCGGAAAGCCATTGCGGGTGCTATCGTAGTCGATGCGGGTCCGCTGGACGGTCGCGGCAGAATTATTGATGATCATATAACCCTCTTTGACATCGCAACTGGCGCCTTGATGGTTTTCGGTGATGCGGAAAGCCAGGCTGTAGCTCTCGCCCTGGTTGATGACGCGCGGCTGCGTGGGATCGCAACTGGGCCTCATGCCAAATTCCGAAGCCAGGGTTATCATGGCGGGCTTGTGGTAAACCAGGGTGCGCTGGACCATCGTATCCGGGACTTCCAGGCCAAAAACACCTTGGTTGTCAAAGCGGCCGTTGGCGATGTGCAAGGCATCCAGGTCCAAAGGCGTCGGCCGGTATTCGAGATAGCCGACGATGAGGTTGTTTTCCAGCGAAAGCGGCGTGGCGCTGACCACTCGAGCGCTCAGCTCGGGCAGCGGCGGCAACCTCAGGGTAGTCGTACCGGTCAGACTGGTCTGCTGGGCGCGTAGGAAGCAGCCGTCCCGATTGGTCACTTCGATGGTAAAGCGCCCATTGGAGGAAGCGGGGAAGCCGCACACATTGCGCACGCTGATCTCGACCGGATAGGTGAGTGTATCGGCAAAGTTTAGGGTGGTCAATCGGGGGATGGGCATCGATATCTCGTCTGGCCCCAAAGGCTGGAAACGATGCAAGATAACCGTCTCGTTGGGCGTGCCCTGATTACGGCGGAACAGGCTGTCGATTTCGATACGGATGCGCTGCAGGCCTGGCTCGTTGGATTTCAGGATCAAGCTATAGCGCCCGTCCCGATCCGTTTCAGTCGCTTCCACAAAAGAGGTGCCGTCGGCTAAAAAATGCCTGGCCAAGACCCGGGCGCTGTCGATGGCGCAATCCGTACCGGCGTAGCGCACCACGCCCGTCACCGCAAAAGCGGTAGTGTCAATAAAGAAGATATTGGCCCGGGTGCTGTTTTGCGGCGAAAGGGTAAAGTTCTTGACCCGCTCTAAAAAGCCATGGTTCAAATAAGAGACCGAAAGCGTATAGTTGACCGGGCTTTCCCCCACGTAAAGCCCGCTGAGGATATACTGCCCGTTGTTGTCGGTCAAGGTTTCATAGCGGTAGCGCTCGCCTTCGACGGTCGCTTCGGCTACGAGCTTGGCGCCAACCACGGCCGCGCTGCCCTGCAACGTGATGACCTCGCCTTCAAATTGTCCAGCCCCTGGGGTGAAGCCGATGTCCGAGCGCCCCTGGTCTTGCACGTTGTTCACGACCACTCTTACCGTATAGACGTATTGCCGCCCCGGCACCCCATCGCCATCGTTGATAAAGCTGATGTTGGGCTGCACGGTAGCGATCTGTTCCGCATCGCGGAAAACCCGGAATTCATTGACCATGCCAAGATTGCCGCCATAGATCCAAGCCACCCTGGTGCGGTTGGCAAAGGTACCTTTGCTGGCTTCCACGGCGGTGAGTTGGGAGACTGGCCCGGGGTTGGAGACCCGCCCGTTGGCGGCGGGATTGGGCGACGAGACGAAAAGCTGGCCGCCGACCTGCCGGTAAGCGGCGATCTCATAAGCGATGCCATTGATCGGCAGCCCAGTCAAGGTGAAAAAGACATCCCGATAGGTACGGCGGCCCGGGTTGACGACTTGGAAGGTATCCCGGATAAGCGGGGCCGCATTCTGCCGATAGATGAAGAAGCCATCCACATTGGCGTCGAGGGGCAAGTTCCAGCCCAAATCGATCCAATTGGGGAAATCGGTGGTAGCAAATAAGCCCGTGGGGGCTGACGGCACCGGGTAGCCCGCGCCAGCGCTGCCCGGGGCAGAACTGTAATTCAGCCCGCCGCGCTGGCTCAGCGCGAATATCTCATAAGTGTAGCTTACCCCCGGGGTGCCGCTCCTATCGGCGAAAGCGAAGCTTTGCTCGGCACCATTATGTTGGTAGGGCAAGAAGCCCAGCTCTGTGCGTGTGTTGCCCGGCCCGACCCGGTCGATGCGGAACTCATTGACCCCGCGCGCCCGGTAGCGGAAGGCCAGCTCGACAAAGCCCTTCGCCGTTTGGGTAGTGGCAGTGACTTGGTATGGCGCCCTCAGGGGTGGGAAATCCGCTTCCGCTTTGGAAGTGCGCGACTGCAGGGGCATGCCGTCGCGATTGAGCAAGGCGACGATATGGTAGGTCGGGTGCGAAAAGGGCACTCCATTATAATCGTTATAAGACCGGCTCGAACCGGGCACATTCGCGATGACCTCGCCGTCGCGGAAAATCCGGAACCCATCCACCACCTCGCCCCGGTAGCCCCAAGTGAGCAGCACGGCGTTGGAATCGGGCATCGTCAGGGCATCAAAAGGCATCGGGCGGGCAATCTCGGGGAAGACCAGCTCTACGGTGCGCGGCTCGGAAAAACCGAGCCCGGAGCTGTTGCTGCGCACTGCGCGTACCTGATAGATGTAGCGCTGGTCGGGCTTGCCTGTCACATCCACGAAGGACAAAGTGCTGTTGGCCAGCACCTGGCCGAGCGGCAAGTTGTTGCGCAGGATCTCGTAATAATCCACCTTGTCCGTAGCATGGCTCCATTGGAGAGTGATAGTGTTGTCTTGCCCGTTCAAGCCCGGCAAACCCGAGAGATATTCGACGGCACTCAGCTCGGGATAGATTGTATTGAGCAATAGGTTTCTTTGGCTGGCTTGCAAGACCTTCTCGCCGTCTTCCAGGGTGTAGAGGGTCGCCTGATAAGGGTAAGTAATCCCCCCTCTGCCCAGGGTATCGAGCAGGAAACCGGGGGTTCCTTTGGGCACCGAAGCTAATTCGCTGAGCCCTCGGCGCAGCTCGCTGCCGCCGATGCGCCCTTCGGTATGCGACCAGGTGATGGACATGGCTTGCTCGTCGGCGTAGGGGCGCACCTGGAAGGAATGGAAGCGCGCCAAGCTGTCGCGATAAGGCAAAGGCGGTACCGCCGCCAACGGGAATTGATCGAGGAATAAAGCACTGGTGCGGTTGCTGCTCGACAACAGCAGGCTCGGAGTATTCAGCACATGGCCGCCGCCTTGGCTTTCTACGCTCACCCGCCAATTGCCGGTGCCCACCAGCGGGTGCAGCCGCTCGAAGCGGAAATAGCCGGAGCTGTCGGTGAAGGTGCGCAGCAAGAAGGTGCTGTCGGCAGCGTTTCTCAAGTCCACCGCCACATTATGCAAATCAGCAGTATAGCCGTGGCTCACGATTTGCCCTTGAGCGAATAGCTGCCCCTTGCGGATACCCGCTGCATGGGCCTTGGTGGACTGATCGCCCAGATAGCTGGCCTGGATAGTATAGTTATGGAGCTGCCCCGCCACGGCCGTGCGGTCGTAATAAAAGCGCGCGCCGGTGGGCAACTCTTCCAAAAGGCTGCCGTCGCGATAAATCGAGAAGGTGGCAAAAATAAAATCGGGATAATCCCAGCGCAGAGCTACGTGCATGGGGATGTGGCTGGAAGCGGCAAAGCCCGTGGGCACCTGCAGCGGCGAGCCGGCCTGCGGGGCCACGCTGGCCGTAGCGCTGGCCGCTGCGCTAAAGGCATAGCCATCGCTGAAGGCACGAAAAGCGCGCACTTGGATGTTCACGTTCGCTTGCCCGCCCGGCAGGTTGGGGGTATAGTAGCTGCGGCTCTGGTAGGAGAGCAAGGTGTCGAAGGGCTGCCCATTAGCCGACAGGACGAAGCCGTCGAAATTGCAGTGCTGTTGCTGGTATGCGGGGTCGATGGTGATGAACAAAAAGCCATCAGCCTGAGGCGCGACGCTGGCGATAGCTGGCATCGCGATGACCGGGTAAGCGATGGCGGCTTGCTGCCCGGTGCCGAAGTAAGCGGTGTCGGCCGCTGCCAGATAGGGGCTGACGGCATACTCCGTCGTTTGGCCAGGGCGCCCCTGATAATCGCGATAAAGGTAGTTTTGGCCGCGCTTCAGCACGCGCTTGATGGGCACGCCATCCCGGAAGATGACAAAGCCGGAAAGGTTGTCGTACGTATTGGGAGCGGCCGGCAAAGACCAGCTCAGCTCTACCCCATTGCACAGCGGTAAAGGCTGGGCCTGCAAGTTTTGCGCCTGCGGCAAGCTGGGGATGCTGACGCCCGGCGCGACGGCCGGCCTCGATTCCAGGCTTGCCTCCCCCCCTATGCTCCGGCGGAAAGCGGTGAGCGTATAGTCGAATACGCCGCCAGGAGCAGCGTAGTAGTCGTAAAAGGAGCGGTCGGAAGGATCCAATATGGCAATCAACTCCCCGCTGCGGTACAAGCGGAAGCCATCGAAATTGTCTGAATCGTGGTTCCAGAGCAAGGTGATGAGGTTGTTGCTGAGCGTGTCAAAATTGTTGACCGCCATCAAGCCATAAGGGGGTTGGACCTCCGGCATGGTATCGAACAACATGCGGCTGTCTCGCACCAGCGAGTCTTCTTTGAAGCCATAAGCGACCAAGCGGTACTGATAAATATATCCAGCCGTGCCGCCGCGGTCGATGAGCTCGAGCGCCCCCGGCAGCCCATCATCGGTGATGCCGATGAGCTGCCCCTCGCGGTAGAGCTGGAAATGGATGGGCGCCTCGAGGTTGGCCGAAGGAGTATAATCCCAAGTAAAAGCCAGCTCGTCGATGCGGTTTTCGGTCTGGATCGAGTCGATGGTCAAAGTTGCCTCCTTGCTGGCTGGATAGTTCTCCAGAGCGGTGAAATCCAGCCCGCTGCTGCGCGGCTTGAGGTTGTTCAGCGTGTCCAGCAAGCGGAAATTGTTGGGGAAAGTGAAACGCCCCTGGTTTTGGGCCCGGATGCTGAATATCGCCTGCCGGTCGTAGTAAACGCTATCAAAAACGTATAAACCGGTATAGTCGGTCAGCACGGTGGCGCGCACCGTATCGTTGCCGATGCGGGTGGTGTAAGAGATGGGGATGCCCTCGATGCCGACCTGCAACGGCGTGCGCACGTAGCCGGAAAGCCGTCCGATGGCTGGCACTGCTACTGTGTCCATAGAACGTGCCCGGGCAACGCCCGCCGAATCGAGCAAGTCGATCTGATAGGTGCTGATGCGGCCGAAGGTCGGGCTGCCGTCGAGGAAAGACCTGGAAGTGGGCGGCAAATTCGCGATGATGGTCCCGTTGCGCCGCACGTTGATCTGCTGGGCGAAAGCCGCGACGTTGGCCCAGTCCAGGGCTACCGCGTCGGTACCCACCAGGCTCGCTATCAGCCCGATGGCTGAGGTGCTGCCGCTGGCGCAGACTTGCTGGGGCAGCGTGCGGTCGAGGGGGTCGTTGAAGGTGCGCAGGCAATAATCGTAAGCCCTGCCGTTGATCAGGTTGAGGTCGCCCCCGCCGATGGTAAAGGCATCGACAAAGATAAAGCTCGTATCCACTCTTTCCGTACCTGGCACGCTGGCAATCAGGGTGCTATCCCCATCGGCGATGCGGTAAACCAGGAAAGTGGAGCTCAACTGCGATTTGTTCACCCAGCTCAATTCAACGCGGCCGGGATGCGTGCCTTGCGAAGCCATGAAGTTGACCGGCGGCTGGAAGGGCAAGGTAGAACCCGTGGCGCTCAGGCTGGTACACGCCATGCTGCCGCTGCCACGGATGAAGAGGTTGAGCGTGAAGTTGACGGTGCTATCCGGCCCGACGAAGTGGCGGTAGCTATTAGTAAGCAGGCCATTAGCGTCATAGACGATTTCGGAATAGATGCGTTTGCCCTCAGCCAGCAGCTCGACCAGCACCCCATCGGGATAGGGCATGCAGCGCATACCGACGTTTTTGAAACACTCCTCCAACACCTGCCAGGAGACGGTGATGAAAGCATCCGAGGTGTCGGTAGCTTCCAAGATGCTCTGGCGGTTGAGCGCCGGGAATTCCGGCTGCTGCACGCCCGGCTGGGCGGTGCCGCCACAGCCGTCGAGGGTAATATAAAAGACCTGCCCGAAGGTGGCGCTGACGCTGCCGGCAGCAGACGAGGCCTGTGTATGGGCAGCAGACGGGCCAGACTGAGCGTGCAGCAAGAGGGGCTGAACACCGCACACCAACAAAATCAGAGTGTATAGATACCGCATAATCTTCTATTTAACGCATTATTCTAATGGCCGAGGGCTGTTTCAGGATGCTACTACTAAGGCATTTAAACTGATCATCGACCTCAGCCGGAAGCTGTCGAAAAACAGGCCTTGCTATTTGGCTTTGATGATAAAATTGAGGATCAAGTAGGGCTGCAAGTTGTTGTGAGGGCTGCCTGCACCCTGGCTTGGAATGACGTGTACATGCTCTCCCGCAGGTTGGGTAACCGCAGCTGTATCATCAAACGATCCGTCCATTCCGAGTGCAGAAGAGGTTATAGTACCTCCTGCTGTGCCGGTTCCAAAGCCTCTTGTTCCATAATTATGAACGTGATTGCCTGCCGAACCCGTCACGCCCCCATGATTGTGCGCTGGCATTTCGGCGATGGTCAGCGTATGGGTCTTTGCACCTCCAATTTGGCCTAATGACGCAAATTCGGCTTGGTTAGCATCTCTTCCCATGGGGTTGCGGCCACGCAAGTCCGGCACCTTAAAGCGGTTGGGGTCTGAGCCATAGGCCGTCCCAATGAGCGCAAACAGCTCGGGGTAGAGATTGACATCATAGGAAGCCCCATCACACAATAACCACCCGGTAGGCACACTGCCAGCGGGCCCGGAGTAAGAAACGACCATTCCGATTGGCGCCCCAAATTGGCCGCCAGCAGTGGATAAACTCGTAGCCACATCGGCCCTGGTTGCGCTGTTGGCACGGTCTGCGCTTTGGGCATATAGGGCGTAAGGCACGCTAAATAACTGTGTTGTTTCGCTGATGGTATAGTTAGTACCTCCTGAAGGGTCGATTGCCTGCTCCACGAAGTAGGGCCCCATACTCCAATTAATGGCCGAAAGGCTGCCATTCTGCACGGTTCCTCCCCCGATTTCCAAGCTCAACAAGCCTGCGGCATTGGTCATGAGGGAATGCCGCTCTCGATACATATTGGCACCGTTGGGCGCGCCTTGCAAAATGGTGATTTGCACCCCTACTGCTTGGCTGGCGATTAAGTTGTTGCTCAAGTCGCGGACTACCGCTTGGTGGCTAATCCGTTCTGGTGCTTGCCCCCAGGCCATGCCGCATACGAAGAACACGGCAAGGCTGAGCACAAACCTCAGATTGATTGAAGCAAAGCCCTTGAGCGCTTGGTGAGCGGGAAGTAAGCCAGGAGGAATATTTCCTGTGCGCAGGCGGTCAGTGTGGAAATTTTTCATGAGACACGACGGTTATTTTGTGATGTAGTCAATTTAAAACCCCAGCCCCTAAAACAGAAGCTTGGCCAGGCTCAATTGGCTTTGATGATGAAATTCATAGTCGTATAAGGCTGTAAATTGTTGTGCGGACTACCTCCGCCCTGACTCGGAATGACGTGCGTATGCTCTCCTGCAAATTGGGTATTCTGAAGGCTATCAAAATCAAAGGATCCGTCTGCACCAGGTGAAAGCGATAAGGCGCCCCCTGCACTAGTTACGAAGCCTCTCGTTCCATAAGCATGATTGTGGTCGCCTTGCGAATTCGTTGCGCCCCCATGATTGTGCGCTGGCATTTCCGCAATGGTCAGGGTATGCGTCTTTGCGCCTCCGATTTGGCCCAGCGCAGCAAATTCTGTTTGGTTGGCATCTCTTCCTATGGGGCCGCGGCCGCGCAAGTCGGGCACCCTAAAGCGGTTGGGCTCTGAGCCGTAGGTCGTCCCAATCACCGCGAACAGTTCGGAGTAGAGGTTGACATCATAGGAGCCCCCGTCACACAACAACCAGCCGGCAGGCAGGCTACCCGCTGGCCCGGAATAAGGCGCTATCGCTCCGATCGGCGTCCCAAATTGACCGGCGTTTAAGATATTGTTAGCCACATCGGCTAATGCCGCACTGTTGGCGCGGCCTGCGCTTTGGGCATGCTGCGCGTAGGGCACGCTCAACAATTGTGTCGTTTGGCTGATGGTATAGTTCGTCCCTCCCGAAGGGTCGATCGCCTGCTCCACGAAGTAGGGGCCTAAACCCCAATTGATGGCTGAGAGGCTGCCATTTTGCACGGCCCCTCCCCCTATTTCAAAGCTCAACAAACCAACGGCATCGGTAGTGAGGGCATGCTGCTCTCGATAGAGGTTGGCACCGTTGGGCCCGCCTTGCAAAATGGTGATTTGCACTCCCATTGCTTGGTTTACGATCAAGTTGTTGTCCAAGTCGCGCACCACCGATTGGTGCCTGATTCGTTCTGGCGCTTGACCCCAAGCCATGCCGCATACGAGCAGAGCGGCAAGCAGACTAAGCACTAGCCTCCATTGATAGAAGGAAGCAAAGCCCTTAAGAGGCTTATGAGCGAGCAGCAAGTAAGGAGTAATATATTTTGGACGCAGACGGTCAGTATAGAAATTTCCCATAAGGCACTACGATTATTTTGTGGTAAAGTCAATTTCAAACCTGGCCTCTAAACCAGGAGCTTGGTCAGGCTCAATTCGCCTTGATGATGTAATGCATAGTCAAATAAGGCTGCAGGTTGTTGTGAGCGCCACTGCCTCCTTGGGAGCTGATGGTATGCGAATGCGCCCCTGTTGTAAAAGTGAACTGGAAAGGAGTATTATTGGAGCCATCTCCTCCTGGATTGGTGTTCACCCCAGCCAAAACCATATCAGTAAAAAAACCCCTTGTACCTACATTATGCTGATGTTCGCCCGCCGCTACAGTGTTTCCATGGTTGTGCGGAGGCAGTTCATTGAGCGTCAAGGTGTGGGTCTTGCTCCCTCCGGTTTGCCCCAAGGCAGCGAACTCGGTTTGGCCGGCGTCTCGCCCCATGGGCCCTCGTCCGCGCAAATCCGGCACCCTGAACTGCCCGGGCGCCGAACCATAAGTGGTGCCGATCAGGTTGAATAGTGCCGGGTAGGTAGTCACATCGTGGGCAGCGCCATCACAAAGCAGCCACCCAGGAGGCACTGTCGCATCATTTCCTCCGAATAGGAGCACCGTACCTACTGATAGCCCCAATAGCCCAGCGTTAGAGACTGCAGTAGCCGTATCCGCGATAGCTACCTGGGCCGCTCGGTCCACCCTTCGGGCATACAGCGCATACGGCACGCTCAGCAACTCGGTGGTGCTCGTCAAGCTGTAGTTGGTCCCCCCCGCCAGATCAATGGCCTGCTCCACGAAATAAGGGCCTGCCTCCCAATTGATGGCCGCTAAACTGCCATTCTGCACGCTGCCCGCCCCGATCTGCAGCGTGACCAAGCCAGCCGCATCCGTCGTGGGGGCATGGCGCTCCCGATAGACATTAGCGCCGACAGGCGAGCCTTGCAGAATGGTGACGCGCACCCCTATTTGCGTATTGGTTATCAAATCGTTGTTGCCGTCGCGCACTACCGCTTGGTAGCTGATGCGATCCGGAGCTTGAGCCCATGCCGCGCTACCGATCAACACCGTAGCCAAACTCAAAGCGATGCAACGTATGATTTGGGGGAAACCTGAAACCCGCTTGGCGGAAGCAGCATAGTCGAAAAGGATTGCCGCTTGCCAGCAGCCATTGTCGAAGTTCTTCATGAGATAATCCGATTGATTTGTTATTAGGCCAATTCAAAAAAAAGACCTTACCAATGGGCACACCCCCTATGAAATTACCAAGCTCTACGCTGACCCTCTGGCAAAATATATCCTAAAGCAAATAGGAAATTCACCAGGCAGAGAGATGAATCAAGCCTGACAAGTGTGTTTTGAAATGCTACAATAAGAAGGAAGCAACAATATATCGCTGCAAAGATAAATTGTTTTTTAAAAAAACCAAGCGCCTACGCTTTTATTTTGGCTTGCTGCTATTGATCGCTCAGCTCTCCTGCTGCCGGCCTGCTGGCGGACGCAGTCTGGTTCCTCGGCCACCAATCCCTCGCGGGCTAAGTTTCTAAAGATAAAGCCGCCGCCATTTTACCGCCAGGATTTCAGCACGCGATATGGGATTTCCCTGCCTGGGCAAGGTGGCGCGGCTAGGTCTCCCGTTTGCCCGGCGAAAGGAAATTTGCAGTTTATTTTTATCCTTGCGCGCAGTATTGTATCTTGCCAGCCTTGATGTTTTGCTTATGAAAACCAGAGTGCTGAAAAGGCTATTCGTTGCTTTCGCCCTAATGTTGCCGCTGGCCGGCAAGGCTACCCATATCGTCGGTGGCGAGATGAATTATACCTGCCTGGGCAATGATCAATACGAGATCACGCTGACGATTTTTCGGGATTGCTTCTACGGCAATCCCCTGGCCTGGTTTGACAACCCGGCTTCCATCGGCATTTTCAATGCCAACAACCAGCTGCTCCAGCAAGTGCTCCTGCCTTTAATGAATAACGACACCCTCAACCCGGTACTGACCAGCGAATGCCTGGTAGTGCCGCCTAGCGTGTGCGTGCATACCACCACATACCGCACCGTCGTCATCTTGCCCCCCATCGCCGGAGGATACCAGTTGGCTTACCAGCGCTGCTGCCGCAACCAGACCATTGCCAATATCATTGACCCTCTGGACACTGGCGCCACCTATGGCGTGAATATCTCTGAGCAAGCCCTGCTGGAGTGCAATAGCAATCCTAAATTTCAACGATGGCCACCTATATATATCTGTGTCAACGAGCCCATCGTCTTTGACCAATCGGCTATTGACCAGGATGGGGACTCCATCGTTTACCGCTTGTGTACGCCGCTGACCGGGGCGACTCCTTTCGTGCCGATGCCACAGCCGCCCAACAACCCGCCCTACCAGCCAGTGAGTTGGGTGAGCCCGCCTTATGGCGTCAACAACATGCTCAATGGCATGCCCGGGGGCGTCCCGCTGCAAATCGATCCGCAAACGGGCCTGCTCACCGGCTTGCCCAATACTATCGGGCAGTTTGTGGTGGGCATCTGCCTGGAAGAATACCGCAACGGCGAGCTCATCTCCACTACTCGCCGCGATTTTCAGTACAACGTGGGCTTGTGTGGAGAAGCTGCCGCGGCTTTTGCCGCCCCGGAGGTGCAATGCGAGAGCCTCACCGTCTTTTTCCAAAACGCTAGCCAGGGTTCCAGCAACTTCATCTGGAATTTTGGGGACCCTGGCACGCCGACTAATATTTCTACCCTGACCAATCCCGTACACACTTTTTCCGATACGGGGCTGTATACCATCACGCTCATCGCCGGGCCAGGCAGCCCTTGCGAGGATACTGCCATCCAGCAGGTTTACCTGCAATACAACTCGCTCTTCCCCGATTTTGAATATGCTTTTGCTTCCTGCTCCGACTCCCTGCTCATCCAGGTGACGGACTTGACTCAAGATACTTTCTCAACGGTGACATCCTGGCTTTGGGAGTTGTCGCCATCCGGTCAAACTTCCACTGCCCTCAATCCCAGCTTTGCTTTGTTTTCCAGCGGCGACTATACGCTCAGCCTCACCGTGCAGGCGGCCAACGGCTGCGAGAAAACCATCAGCAAACCCATCAGCGCCAGCCTGATTGATGATGTGCTCACCAGCGGCACGGTGGGCGCTTGCCAGGGCGAAGGCGTATTCCTCAACCCTGGCTTCAACCCTGGCTATATCTATACCTGGGCCCCTGGGGAAGGCCTGGGCGATCTAAACGAGCCCAACCCCTTTGTCATGCCGCAGCAGACTACAGTTTACACGGTGTCTATCACCGACGGCAGCGGCTTTTGCGCGGTAGAGCGCACCATCACCGTGCTGATACCCGAGCCAGTAATGGCCCTGGCACCACCAGATACCGCAGTATGCAGCCAGCAGTTCCTACTCCAGGGCAGCAGCAATACGGGCCTCACCTTTACCTGGGCCGCCGACCCCGGCTTCAGCAATGTGCTCAGCCAATCCAACACTTTGCTCATCAACCCGATGGGAGAAGCGCGCTATTACCTACGGGTGGAAGACGAGTTTGGCTGTAGCGCCATTGATTCCGTCGTGGTTATCGGCAATGCAGTAGATATCCTCATGGCTTCCCAGCAAGCCATCTGCCCTGGCAACTTCGGCGCGGTCTCTGCCGTCAATATCGACCCGGCAGATGTGCTGGCTTTCCAGTGGTCGCCGCAAAACCTGATCATTGCTGGCCAGACCTCAAGCACGGCTTTTGCCTGGTTGACCTCACCTGGTGCATATACCTTCGTCGTTGAGGCACAAAACCAACATGGCTGTACCGCTATTGACAGCACGGTGCTGGTGATGATCGATACCAGCTCGCAGGCCGCTTTTTTGTCGAGCATACAGTGCAGTAGTTACGAAATCAGCTTTGCCAGCAGCAGTGTGAATGCTCCTTTTTACCGCTGGCATTTTGGCGACCCGGCCAATCCCGGGGCCAGCGCCCAAGGGGCTACGGCAACTTATACTTACCCCGGCCCGGGCGTTTATCAAGTGTTGGTTACCATGAGCAGCTTCATCCCCTGCCAGGATACGCTGCAACTGGAAGTAGTCGTGTCGGAACCGCAAATCACCCCTGCCTTTTCCTGGGAAGTCAGCCAATGCTCGGATTCGATTACCCTGCAATTCTTCGACCAATCGACCAATGCGCAGAGCGATATCCTAAGCTGGCATTGGGATTTTGGCAACGTCCAATCTGCTACCGCCCAAAACCCCCAGCTCACCCTTTACGAACCGGGTTTGCTGCCGGTACGCCTGTTGATCACCTCCAGCGATGGCTGCCTGGACAGCATCATCCAGCAAGTACCGATCAACCTCATCCAGGTCAATATCCCCGATAGCGTCATTGTCTGCCCCGGACAAGCCGCTTTCCTCAACCCCAACCCGGATTTAACGCTGACCTATAGCTGGTCGCCCGCCGATTTGCTAGCAGACGCCACCCTTGCCAATCCCTCCGTTTTACTGGCTGCGCCCCAATCGTTTATGGTCACTGTAACTGATGCCAGCGGGCAATGCGAGCTGGTGCGGCAGGTATATGCCGATTTGGCGCCCCCCATCGAATATAGCATGGCACGAGATACGCATAGCTGCGGAGAAGATTTCCTGCTCTATGCCGATAGCCCCCAACCCGTGGGCTACGCCTGGTCGTTAAGCGCTGATTTCAGTAGCCTGTTGAGCTCGGAGCCAGAGGTTTTGGTGCCGGCTGGTACGGGCGAGCGTTTCTACTTGCGGCTTGAGGATGAATTTGGATGCCGCATCGTAGACAGCGTGCTGGTCAATGACGGGCGCATCCTGGTGTTTTTGCCAGAAACCCAATCGATCTGCCAGGGTGATACTGCCCGCCTGGAAGTCATCAACATCGCTGGAGGAGCATTGGATTTCGCCTGGGCCCCAGCAGCGGCTATCCTGGAAGGAGCGGGCACCAACAGCGTACTGGTCAACCCTCTGCTCGACCAGGTATTTAGCGTGCAAATCAGCAATGTGTTTGGCTGCAGCCTGCTGGAAACGACCCGGGTGCTAGTAGATGACCTCGTGCCTCCCCTTGAGGTTTCCGCCACACCTGACACTCTGTTCAGCCCAGGCGATGTGCAACTCTTGGCCACTTTTGACCCCAACTATACCTACACCTGGCAGCCTGCCCGGGGGCTCAGCAATAGCTCAATCTTCAACCCTATTGCCCGGGTGGATAGCACGACCAGCTTCCGCGTACTAATCGTGGATAGGAATGGCTGCCGCAACGAAGCCATCATCACCATCCTGCTCTTTACCGAATGTATTGAGCCTTTCATTTATGTGCCCAATGCTTTCACCCCCAATGGCGATGGCCTAAACGACATCCTCTACGTGTATGGCAACACCATCGACGAGCTATATTTTGCCGTCTATGACCGCTGGGGCGAGAAGGTCTTTGATTCCAACCGCCAATCGGTCGGCTGGGATGGCACCTACAAAAACCAGGAGCTGCCACCGGATGTTTATGGCTACTACCTGGAAGCTCGCTGCTTCAATGGGGAGTCATTTTTTAAAAAGGGCAATATCAGCCTGATCCGTTGACACATTAGATTTTAGCGCTTCATCAATCAATGCCTGACCATGAAAATAAAACATTTCCTACTCTATGGGATCGTATTGCTCAGCCTGCCGCTGCTGGGGCAATACAACTTTACTATTGAAAAACAACTGCCCTGCAGTGCCATCAAGGATCAACAAAACACGGGGACTTGCTGGAGCTATACCACTATTTCCTTCCTGGAGTCGGAACTGCTGCGCCTGGGCAAGCCCCAGGTCGAGCTCTCGGAAATGTACATGGTGCGCACGATATACCAAGACAAAGCGCGCAACTACATCCTGCGGCAGGGCAAGGCCAATTTCAGCCAGGGTGCCCTAAGCCATGACGTGATGCGCGCCTGGCGCATGGCCGGAGCAATACCGCAAGATGCTTATACCGGCAAATTGCCCGGCGCAAAAATCCACGACCACAGTGAAATGGAGGCCGTGCTCAAGGGCGTACTGGATGCCGTGCTGGCCAGCAAAAAACCAAGCCAGAAGTGGATGGCGGCATTCCGCGGCGTGTTGGATAGCTATATGGGCGCAACACCCGAGCGTTTCATTTTTCAGCGCAGAGAGCTTACGCCTGAGAGCTTCGCCACCAGCTTGGGCATCAACCCGGATGACTACCTGACTTTCACCTCTTTTTCTCACCATCCCTTCTACCGTACATTCGTGCTGGAGATACCCGATAATTACTCCAACGGGCTGTACTACAACTTGCCGCTGAATGAGCTGCAGGCCCTGGCCGTACATGCCCTGAGCAACGGCTACAGCATCGCCTGGGACGGGGATGTGAGCGAAAAAGGCTTCAGCGCGGGCCACGGCCTGGCGATCTTACCCGCCGAGCCGAAGGCCGAGGGGATATTCGATGCCCCGGTAAAAGAGCTGGCCGTTGACCAGGCCAACCGCCAAGAGGCTTTTGAGCACTACGCCACTACCGACGACCATCTCATGCACCTCACCGGCCTGGCTAGCGGGCCGAATAATACGCGCTACTACCTGGTAAAAAACTCCTGGGGGCCCATCGGGCCTCATCAGGGCTACCTCTACATGTCGGAGCCTTACTTTTTGATGAAGACGGTGGGCATTATGGTCCACAAAGATGCGGTGCCCAAAGAGATTGCGCGCAAATGTGGGTTATAAGGCAGTTCGCTTTCCATCATGCCTTGATCCGCACGACATAAGCCCCTTCATCATTGCCCGTTACTGCTGTTGGCCTTGAAAGCGGATTTCCACCCGGCGGTTCATCGCCCTCCCCGCTTCAGAATCATTGGAGGCAAGGGGTTGAGCCAGGCCGTAGCCGCGGGCGCTGACCTGCTCTGGCTGGCAGCCCTGGGCCAGGAGATAAGCTCGCGCCGCATCCGCGCGGTTTTGTGAAAGCTGCTGGTTGTAATCTGCCCCACCTACATTATCGGTATGCCCGGCGATTTCTACGCTAAGCCCCTCCGCTTTGACCAGTGCGGCCAGGCGGTTCAATTCGGGATAAGATTCCGGCTTGATGTCGTATTTATCCGTTTCAAAGAAAAGGTTCTTTAGCCGCAGCGTAATCCCCCCCTCCTGCACTTCCTCGATAGTGGGCACGATGATATCCTTTTCGACGACCAGGTTTTCAGTGATGCCGCGCAGGTCCAGGTTATCACCTACCGGGTAGAGCTTCTCCCCGGTGACGGTGTAGCTATAGAGCTTGCCAGCAGGCAGGACAAAGAAGAATTCCCCGCTTTGCGGGTCGGGCAGGATGATACCGGCAGGCTGGCCAGCGCCGAGGTCTTCCAGGGCGATTTGCCCTTGCACAGGCCGGCCATGAGTGCCCAGCAAGCGGCCCTTGATCGTAGCCAGAGGATCGGGGCGGTGCTGCTCTGGCACCCCCACGGTAAAAATATCTTCATGCCCCTCGGGCGTGCCGGCTGAAAAGTAAGCCAAGTTGCCCGCAGTGGTGATGCGATAGCCCCAGTCGTTGCCGCTGCCGTTGATTTCCTTGCCGAGGTTGATGGGCGGCGACCAGTCCAGCCAGCCCTCGCCGAGGCGTTTGGTGACGAAAACATCGAGCTTGCCCAGGCCGCCATGGCCGCTGGAGCTGAAGTAGAGCGTACGCATGTCGGGATGTAGAAAGGGCGAACGCTCTTCGAAAGGCGTATTCAGTACCGGCCCCAGGTTGATGGGTGCCCCCCAGGTATCGTCGGCCTGGCGCAAGGAGACGAAAAGGTCGATGTTATCGTGGTTGCGCGCGCCTACTACGTCTAAGGACCGAGCAGCAAGTATGACCGCTTCGCGGTTGCTGGCAAAAGTAGTAGTGCCCTGCCATTCAGGCCGGATTTCCTGGGGGAAGAAGTGCTCGGGGCTAGACCAGCCCTCCGCAGTTTTATTGACGTATTTCACCAGCCCCCCATCGAACATCAACAAAGTGGAGCCGTCGGCGGAGAGCGCCAGCGGGGCTTCGTGTTTTTTAGGGTCATCAAAGCCCTTGAGGGCTTCGGCTTTAGCCCATCCCTCGCCCTTGCGCTCGGCCAGGTAGACATCTTCGCTATCGCCAAAAAAGCGGCAAAAGAACAGCATTTCCCCATCCGCAGAAATGACGGGGGCATACTCGCTCCAATAGGAATTGACGGCGCTGCCCAGGCTGATCGGTTTCAAGCCTTCTGCTGGCGCTTGCAGGGCGGCCAGTAAGCCTTGGATGCGAGCATCTCCTGCGCCAAAATAGGGCGCAAAGGTTTGCACCGTTTCCGCAGCGCGCTCCCACTGCCCCTCGTCCAGGTTAAGCGCGATGAGCTGCTGTAAAGCGATAAAAGCTTTTTGCACGGGTGCGCCCAGCTCGATATAGCGTTGATAAGCCTCGCGGCGGTTTTCAGCAAAGCCTGCCTTCAGGTCGGGAGCCAGGCGAGCAGCGGTGAGCGCACGCTGGATATTGAAGGACTCGGCATAATCCGGGAAGCGGTTTTGGAAGCCCAGCAGGTCGCTCAAATCACCGGTGAGATAGTGGTAGGAATAAATCACCTCTGCGGTTTGGGGCAAGTAGCGGTAGTCGCTGCCGCGCAGCAGGTTTTCCGCCCGGGTAATGTAGGGCGCCTGGCGCAAGGCAGCGCTCAGCGGGCCATCGAGCCGGGCGGCGGTGGGCGGATAGTCCTTCAGCAGCGCCAAAAGGCTGAGTAAATCCGTGCTGTCGCGCTGGCTAAAGAATGCCATAAAGACGGCATCATCCAAAGCAGGGATCAGCTCCGCCCGGTATTCGCGCAATGGGCCTTGCTGTGCGAGGGCAAAATTCCGGAGGGAATCGTAATCATTGCCCAGTTTCAGCTCCTCGAATTTCAGCTCCAGGAAAGCGCCCATTGCCTGGCGCTCCAAATCCTGGCTCAGGCGCTGGTAGCGGTCGAGGTAGCGGAGCATAGCTTGGCTAGAGTGCTGCTGGAAAGCATACTCCAGCCCTTGAGTGTTCAACTGATTGCGCAGCTTGCTCATGGCTGCCCGGTTTATCCCCTGGCGTTCCATTTTTTGCTGCTGCCCCTTGCTTAAGCGGCCGAAATGGCGCAGTGCCAGGCGCAAGTAATCATAGGCTGTATCCGGCTGGTAAGCGGCATAGCCCGGTTCGGCGTAGAGGCGGGCAAGGCCGTAGAGCACTTCTACGGAGGTAGCGTTGTCTTTGAGGGCATCATGCAGGGCCAGGGCTGCTGCCTCATATTCGCCGGCTTCAACCTGCTGTAGCGGCTGTTGAGCCAGGACGGCCGAGTTGGCCAAGATTCCAAAAATAAAAATCAACCCGTAAAAGCGCATGTGCCTCTGTTTTTTGCTTGACAAGATAACGCATTGTAAGCCCCCTCTGTTCTGTCTCCCCTCTGGTTAAAACGACCAGGCCAGCCTGATATCCCCAAAATCTGCGACATGGCGGTGGGCTTTGAGGCTCATGCCGGCTGAAATCCGCTCGCTAGCCCTGAACATCAGGCTGTAGCGCTGGTACAAATCATCGCCGACGCGGTAGGGCTTGTAGAGATAAACGCCGAGTTGTTGGCTAAAGATAAAGCGGCCCAGCAAGAACTCATGCCCCAAGGCCAAGCCCCCCATTTGCGGGCTTTCCTCCCGCCCGGCCTGCGCGATCTGAAAGCGTGTGCCGTTATCATACATTAATTCTCCACCCAAGGTCAGGGCGTTGATGCGCCCCAGCTGCCGGCTGCCCTTTACTTCGATACCCGGGCTAAAGAGGTACAATTTGCTCTGCGGCTCTTTAAAAGCCAGGAAGAAGGCTACATCCAGCCGGGATTGAGGCGGCCCCGACTGTCGCCAGTCTTTTTTTTCGCGATTGATAAAGGTAGGGGGGGTGAGGTAACGGCCGACCCCCAAAGCTGCCGTGGGCCAGTTGATACCCTTGTTGGGCTCGCGGATACCGCCATTAGAAAAGTGGTTATAGACCAGCGTCATATCCAGCATCCATTGGGGGCTAAGGCGCCAGTTTAGCGAGCCGCCAAGCTGCAAAGGCATGGCCAGGTAGGTACTGTAGCTCTGGTTGAGGGGGTTGTGGATGGGATCGTAAGGCTTGGACTGGTAAGCCAGGCCCATGCCCGCCCGCACGGAGAAGCTAACCTTCCGCCAGGGGGCAAACACCGGTTCGATATAAAACAAGCCAATCGCGCCATAGCCCAGGATATCGGGCTGGTCGTAATCCCAGAAGGTGAGGGATGCCCCCAGGCGTGGGTAGCAATGACAGGATTCCCAGGCTTGGGCAGAGGTCTTGTGCCAGGCCAGGTCCAATTCCAGGCCGTAAGGGTTGGAGTGCCGCACCGGCACCAATTCGCGGCTATGGATGAGGACGAAGCCGTAGTGCCCCTTTAGCCCGTACATGCGGACCAAGCCAGCGCTATCGCTGGGCGGTGGCGGCACCAGGTGGCCGTAGGCTGGGAAGCTGAGCGCCAGACTGAGTATGCCCAAACACAGCACCCGGCTCAGCCAGCTTCGGACAATGGCGGAGGGAGAAACAAAGTCAGTGCCCGCCCTGCTTCCAGGATGGGCGGCCAGGCAACAAAAATAAGTATGCTGCCTCTTGATCTTCATTTCATCGGTCTATCCTTGGCAATAAAATAATCCGGTCTGGCTCCAGCTGCATTTCCAGTTCGGTAGCGGAAGCCAGCCACTCCAGGAAATAGGCGCCGAGGAACTCCTTGCGCCATCCGGCTTGCAACAGCTCCAGCGCGTTCTCATCTTTAGCGCGGATTTTCCGGATGGCATTGCGCGGCAACGCAACATTAACGGATATATCCTCTTCCAGGCACTTGTACTTGATGGCTAGGTAGAGCATCTCGATGGTCGTTTCCTCCTTGGGGTTTTCCTCTTCTTCCGAAGGCAGGCGGCCCAGCACCGCACGTTCCTCGGCCGTGATCTCCTGAGCATATAGTTGGGCAAAAGTTTCGCCAAAGCGGTCCACCAGCTTATCGGGTACACGGCGGTTGTGCTTCAAAGCTTCCGGCCCCGACGGGATGCCGCGGATAATGTGGCTGAGGTACTTCGCCGGCAATACCATTTCCTTGGAATGGTTGCGCGACTTGGCCATCTGCCGGCGCCAATCGAGCAAACGGATCAGGAAAACCTGCTCCCGCTCGTTGAGCGACTTCATCATGTTGTTGTTCAGCGCTTCGTTGTAGGGGTCTTTTTCGTAATACAGCTCCGTCTCCCATTGGCGGACTTCCTCCTGGGCCCAGTGCAGCCGCCCCATGGCTTCCAGTTTGCCGCTCAGGCTTTTCCACAAAGCGGGCAAGGGCTTCACATCGTCAATGGCATACTGGATATGCCGGTGGGTGAGCGGGCGGCTCTCCCAATCTGCTACCGCAAAGCCCTTCTTCAGGAACTTCTTGAGTTCGCCCTCTACCAGTTTGCGGAACGAGACCGGGTATTTATAGCCCACAAAAGCCGAGGCTACCTGGGTATCAAAAACATTACGGGGCATGACGCCATAGAGATCATTCAGCAAACGGTAATCATTTTCACCCGCATGGGTGATTTTGACGATATTGGGGTCCGAGATCAAGCGCAAGAAGGGCGCCATGTCTTTCAAGCGCAAGGGGTCAATGAGGAACACCCCCTTTTCGGAATAAACCTGGATGAGGCAGAGGCTGGTAATAAAGCGTTTCTCTCCGACAAATTCGGTATCGAACGCCATCCAGGTAATGTCGCGGTGGTTTTCGTAAAAAGCTTCCAGTGCCGAAGCATCTTCAATCAGCGTATAAGCTGGCATAAGGTATGTCATTTAATTTTTTCGTGGTACGTGCTTAGTCTATTTGCTGGCGCGGTTGGCCGCTGCGCGGTTCATCGGTTTCGCTCAATTCTACAAGGGTATATTCCCATGCTTCTTTTTTGGCAAAACGCGCAGTTTGTTTTCCAACATCGCGAACGCTTTGATGAGCTTGCGGCGGCTATCGCGCGGATCGATTACTTCATCGACGAAGCCACGGCTGGCCGCGCGGTAAGGATTGGCAAATTTCTCCTGGTATTCGCGCTCTTTCTCCGCCAGCATCGCCTCCGGCTCGGCGGCCTCCTGGATCTCGCGGCGGAAGATGATTTCTGAAGCGCCCTTGGCCCCCATCACGGCAATCTCTGCTGCAGGCCAGGCGAAATTCATATCGGCCCCGATATGCTTGGAGTTCATCACGTCATAGGCGCCCCCATAAGCTTTACGGGTGATGAGGGTGACCCGGGGCACGGTAGCCTCGCTGAAGGCGTAGAGCAGCTTGGCACCATTGACGATGATGCCGTTCCACTCCTGATCGGTGCCCGGCAGGAAGCCCGGCACGTCTACCAATACCAGCAAGGGGATATTGAAACAGTCGCAAAAACGTACAAAGCGCGCGCCTTTTTTGGAGCTATTCACATCCAAGACCCCGGCCAGGGCGATAGGCTGGTTGCCCACGATGCCGATACTGCGGCCTGCCAGGCGGGCAAAACCTACGACGATATTGTCGGCATAATGTTCGTGCACCTCGAAAAAAGAAGCCTCATCCACAATACCCTGGATGACCTCGCGCATATCGTAGGGCTGGTTGGCTACCTCCGGCACGATATCGCGCAGGGCCTCGCGGAACTCTTCCTTGACCTCATAAGGCTGCGCGTGTGCTTTCTCTTCGTTGTTTTGCGGCAGGTAGCTCAACAGTTTTTTGATCTTGGCGATGCAGTCCAGGTCATTAGCGGCCGTGAGGTGGGTGACCCCCGACTTGAAGGCATGAGCCGAAGCGCCACCGAGCTCCTCGGCCGTCACCTCTTCATTGGTCACGGTTTTGACTACGTTGGGGCCCGTCACGAACATGTAGGAGGTATGCTCCACCATGATGGTAAAGTCGGTCATGGCCGGAGAGTAAACTGCGCCGCCTGCACAGGGGCCCATAATGGCCGATATCTGCGGGATGACGCCAGAAGCCATGACGTTGCGGTAGAAAATATCGGCATAGCCGCCCAGGGAGCTGACGCCTTCCTGGATGCGGGCGCCGCCGGAATCGTTCAGGCCGATGAGGGGCGCGCCATTTTCCATGGCCAAATCCATGATTTTACAAATCTTCTCGGCATGGGTCTCAGAGAGTGAACCGCCGAAGACGGTAAAATCCTGGGCAAAGACATAAACCAGGCGGCCGCCGATGGTGCCATAACCCGTGATGACCCCATCGCCCAGATAGACCTGTTTGTCCATACCAAAATCGCTGGAGCGATGGGTCACCAGCATGCCAATCTCCTCAAAAGAGCCTTGGTCGAGCAGGTAGTGGATGCGCTCGCGGGCCGAGAGCTTGCCCTTGGCATGCTGCTGGTTGATGCGCTGCTCCCCTCCGGCTTCCATAGCCTGGGCGATTTTCTCCTGCAGTCCTTCCAATTTTTCTTTCATGGTTAAATCATTTTGTTTTTTGAATCACAAAGCCCTTTCCTACCGAATTTTTGACCGAAGAAAACAGGGCTTTGTCTAGTTTGATGATGGCATCCGTCAGCCCCACCAAAGCAGGCTCTTTCGTGCTGGGCCGCAGCGCCAGCTTTTTTGCCCGCTGGCCAGATAAGTTGGTGGAATTGGCTTTGAACACCCGCTGGATCATGCCGGTCCAGTACATTTCCAACAGCCCCACAAGATAGCCGCTCAAACTGTATTCTCCCAATACCTCCAGGCCGTTTTTCTGCGACCAGCTACGGAAATCCTGAGCGGAGACGAGGTACTCATGCCCAAAGGCATAGGCCCCCTGAGCGATTTTCCGCCTGGTAAAATAACTCAGGATGCGGTTGATGGGATCATAAGTAAAAGGGAAGTGCAGGGAAGGGAAGGTAATCAGCGCTATACCCCCCGGCTTGAGTACCCGGCTGACTTCCTCGACCATGCGCTCCGGCTTCCCGACGTGCTCGATGACGTCAACCGAGGTGATCAGGTCGAAAGTGTTGTCGGGAAAGCTCAAGTTCAGGGCATCTTCTACGGCATACTCCAGCTTGGGCAGGCCGCTGTTGAGCGCCCGGGCATAAGCGACATCCTCTTCATTGATATCGCAAGCGGTCAAATGGCCGCAGTATTGAGCGATCATGCTATCGTAATCGCCTTCGCCGGTACCGAGGTTCAAGGCCCGGCTGAATGGCTGCTCACCAGCCAATTCCCGGAGTTTGCCCCGGATAAAGAGAAAGCGGTTGCGGTAAGTCGGGAACAATAATTTATAGTTCATACGCTGTTTCAATCTTGAAGCGCCCTGCCGTGAAATTGAGCCCTCAAGGCTATGCGGCGGCACCGGGCGCAAAAATAGAAAGTAAAGGGGAAAGAGGGAAGGATAAAGGGGAAAGGTTAAAGGTTAAAGTGGGGGGGCAAAAAAAAAACAGATCATTCTTTCTCGAGGCCTTCCAAAAACCGAGCCGTACTCCAAGTCGTTATTTAATGATAAGAGCCTGTTTTTGCGCTTGAGCCCCAGTGTCTGCGCTACCGCGGCCTGAAAACAATCGATAAATCAAAAATCAGGACAAATTGAAAACCAACGACTTTAGGACATCACGCTCCCGGATCCTTTCAACAATCAGTTTTATTTCGACCGCCCGGTCGATAGTAGCACAGGCGGGCTTGGTTTTCTGCTTCTGCCTCCTTGCTCTGGCCGCCATGGCGCAGCCCGCTGCCCGGCAATTATTTTACAATATCAGCTTGCGGATCGACACTAGCCTCTACACCTGGGAACAGCACCGCCTGCTGGTCAAGGACGAAGCCCATCTCTGGTTTACCTATCAGGAAGAGGACCCCGTTGTGGAGCTGCGCTTCTATCACCGCCAGCAAAACGTCAGGGGGTTGAGCTTCCTGCCACCGGGTGACGGCTATGAGATACTGGACAGCCTGCTCCATGTGAATGACGACTATTATCGGGCAAAGCTGCGCTTGCAAAATATCACCCAAACGGAATTCCTTTCTATCCCCTTACTGGTCAGCCAGTCGAACCAGCGGGCACCTACGGTGTATGAGCTGCGGCTATTCCCCGTAACCCAAACCTTGGCTTATCTGCCAGAAGAGCCCAATGAGCTGTTTGTGGGGGAAGAAAAAACCATCGTGCTGGAGAGTAATAAGCCCGAAAACATCCGTTTCAATCAAGTGTGGACCTCCGGGCTGCCGGTCAATTACCAGCTCAGCCGCCGGGAGGACAAGATTCACGTCCAGATCCTCTCCACCCAACCGGGGCGGCAAAAGCTGGAAATCCCCTTGTCTTTGCGCAAACCCTTTCTCGATGAAGAGGGGCACCCGGTTTACCATTTGCCCCCTTTAGAAAAAATCATTACGGTAAAGCCGGCCCGGCTGGCCTTCCTGGCGATCGACCAGCGGGAAGTGAGCTTTGAGCCAGGGGCGCGGCGCGAGCCCCTGGAAATCGAGCTCGGCTACGACAGCAAACTGAAAATGCTAAAAACCTATCGCGTAGAATCGCAGGAAGAGCCAGGCGGCCGGCTCATCGCGGAGATTTTCACCCGCAACGTGCTGGGCAATGGCCGGGTGCTCTGCTGGCTGCGCCTCTACGACTATCATCAGCGCAGCGATGGCTACCTCTACATCAAAGATGGCGACCGGGCCGTTTATATCAGCAACCTGGACATTATACCCGAGACTAAAGTCACGGCGATCAGCTTGCGCCGCGACGGGCAAGACTGGCAGCCTGGCAACCGCGTTTTCCCAGGTGAACGCATTGAGCTCAAGCTTGAAGGCCAAAGCCTGCACAAAGCCGACTTCCGCTTCGACGGGCTGACCGAGTTGAAGACCGACTCCATTATCCGCAATGAGCGGGAGGTGGCTTTCAGCGCCCTGGTACCCGTCGATATCCGTCAAAACAACATCCAAATCTTCAACCGTAGCGAGCCCCTGCGCCAGGCGCTGAGCATCCAGGAGTACGAACGGGCCCGCAAGCTTGACTTCGTCAGCCTTTCCTATGGGCAGCAATCTATTAGCTTTGACCAAGCTGATATCTTGATTTTTTCAGAAGAGACCCTCCCGGATATCGTGCTCCACTTCGACCGCAGCCTCATCGATGAGGGGCGCCTGCACGGCCCGCAAGAACTGGAGCTGGATATCCAGGTGCTGGAAAGGGGCGGCGCTTTGATCGACCGCCGCGAAATCCGCAACATTACCATCTGCCCGGATGCGACTTCGCCGCGCTACCGGGCGGCCCGGGAAGAAGGCTGCTGGCAAACCAGCATCCGCCTCAATGAGTACCTGCGCCGCAAAACCTTTGACCTCGACGCCTGGACTTCCATCCGCATCACCCTGCGCCACAAGCAGGAAAAGTATGGCAAAAACGCCCTGTCGAAAACCGTAGAATTCGTACTGCACCGCAAATCCCTTTTTGACATCGACGTATCCTTCCCTGCCGGCTTGATCATCAAGCGCATCGAAGAGCCTGGCTTTGGCAACCTCGGCGGTATCAGCATGGCCGTGATCGGGCAATTCAGCTTTTTCCGCGAACGGAAAATCGCCCAGGCCAAGCCTTTTAAATTTGGCGCAGGCTTCCTGGCCTTCAACGCCTTCAACTTCAGCGATAATAACAGCAACCGCGATGTCGGCATCGTGGCACTGGCCAGCATCTACCCCCTGCCAACCAAAGACCGCAGCCGCCTGTCCTTCCCGCTCTTCGCCGGCGGGGGCTATTTCCTCGCCGAGTCCAAGTGGTTTGTGCTCTTTGGGCCGGGCATCAGGGTGACGTTTTAATTTTCGCCATCATCGGCTGAGCCCCTCGTTTCGCTGCTCAATCGGAAAGAGCGGAGTTCAAGCCTGTATCCCTTCCTTACTTCGGCCGATTCCGGGCTTTTATCTGCCAAAAACTGCCCTTCGACGGATAGCCGAAGCCCAACTGCATCCTCCCAGCCGGGAAAATGCTCCAATGGCATATACGTTTTACCCGATTAATGTCAACCTGATAATTCAATCAACCATGAAGAACTTTTTTCTCCTTCTGAGCTTCTTTGCCTTAGCGATCAGCTCGGCTCAGGCTCAATCAATGCGCTCTGCCAAATTGCAGGAATACAGCCGCCAACTGTCGCCTTCCATCAACCAGACCATGCTAAAAGCCGGCCTGGACATTGCGGCAGCTCCACCGACGACGACGCATAATAACCGCCTGCAATTGGATTCGACCAAGACTTTCTACGCCTACGACCCGACCGGATCGCTGGACTCCACCCCGCTTTTCCGCACGATCTACGAATACCCGCAGCCTGGCGTAAAGGTGGAACAGGAATATCAATTTGATGGCTCCGACTGGGAGCCCATCTACCGCTCCACTTACCGCTACGACGATTTGGAGCGCCTCACCGAGGTATTTGCTGAATATTATGATCCAGAAACCAACCTCTTCATGCCCGATTCGCGCCTCGAAGCTTATCCGCGCGGCACTTCCCTGGTATTGCTCGATTCCTTTATAGTCTATGGCTGGGCACCCGAAACCAGTGATTGGCATGCCATCATCATCAATTATAACGTTTTTGAAGCAGCGGACCGACTGGTAGAAACGATCTCGGTGATCAACCTCTTTGGCGAACCAATCCTGTTCAAAGACGTATTGCTATACGACGCCAATGGCGACAACTACCTCACGGAAACATATATCGTTGAAGCAGGCGTGGATATCATGGCCGGCAAGACCGAAACCGAATATCTAAACCATCGGCCGATAGAAATTGTCCAGTATGTCTTCAATGGCTTCGGATTCGAAGCCTTGTCGCGCCAAACCATGAGCTACACCAGCTTTGGCGCCTTAGAACAAACGCTCGATTTCGCCTGGGATTTTGAAGCGGAAGACTGGTTGCTGGCCAATAAAACCAACTATGAATACGACAGCCAGCAGCGGGTGAGCGCCAAAGAGACTGAGTCTTTCGAAGAACAGGGCGCTTCCTATACGTTGGCTACCTATGAGTACATCGATGGAGAAGACCTGGCCCTGGAAACTGCCTATTTCAAACCCGATGCGCAAAGCGCATGGATTTTGGATACCCGCACCTATTACTACTACGATGCTATCACGGCGGTACCCCATATCCCCGTTTCCCAACTGGCCTTGCGGGTATTCCCCAACCCAGCTACAGGTCTGGTAGTAGCGCAGCTCGAAGCAGAAGCTGACGTACAGTTGTACGATGCTGCCGGCCAATTGCAGCGCTCCTTCCGCTTGCTGCCGGGACAGGCTATCGACCTCTCAGGCCTGCCTGCCGGGCTTTACCTGATCATGGCGCATAGCCAATCGAGCCTCTACCAGGGCAAAGTAGTTAAACAATAATCTTGCCTCCACAACCTACTGCGCTTTGCGGCGGCATCGCCGCAAAGCGCAGTAGGCTGATTTTGGAGTATCAAAACAAATCAGGTAACTATTTAGCGAGGCTCGAAGCTCGCAAAATAGTCACCAAATCCGCTATCAACATGAAAACCAAAACCTCAACAGCATGGCTAACCACCCTACTGCTGGCATTTGCCCTCTCTGGCACTGCTCAGCAATGGGAACGCATCACGGAGCTGCCCGCCGAGCCCTTCACCGCCCTATTCGCCTCCGGCGATACGCTGTTTGCTGCCGGTAAAAACATCATATACTACGCTACTGACGGCGGCCACCAATGGTATAGCACGGCAGTCATCGACCCGGAGCTCGACTACATCTCTGCCCTGCACTTTTCTCCCAACCGTTGGTATGTCGGCAGTATTGTCAAAGGCATGTATCGCAGCACGGACGGAGGAAAAAGCTGGCAACCCGACAACCAGGGTTTGAGCGGGCTGGGATCGTTCAATATCTCCAGCCTGGCCAGCCGGGGCGACAGCCTCTACGTGGGTACTTATGGTGCCAAAATATTCGTAAAGAAAATATCGGCCAATAGCGCCTGGAGCCCCTATGCTGCTGGCCTGCCCTGGTTTAATGTCGAGAGCATCACCAACATCGGCGGTACGCTCTATGCTGGCTCTGGCGGGAACGCGACGGTTAGCCGGCAGGCTTATCCCGGGCATACCTGGGAAGAACTGCCTTTCGCCATCTTTGACGGGACACTCAATTCCTTCCTCGCGGCAGTGCAGCAGGGGGAGGTGCTGCTGGCTGCGGGCACCCTGGGCCTTTACCGGAGCATGGACCAGGGCAATACCTGGACGCCCTATAATCCCGGCACTGGCGTGCTGGGCTCGGCACGCTTCACCCTCGCCGGCCAGCGCGTGATCGCCAACCTGGCTAAACCAGCTGCAGTCAGCTTCATCAAATACACTGACAACCAAGGCTTAAGCTGGCACGACTTCGATCCGCCTTTAACTGGCTCTTACGGTTTTGATCTCTTATACTGGAAGGGGCAACTCTTCTCGGCTCGCGAAGATGGGCTGTGGCGCATCGGCCTGGCGACGCCAGTGAAAGAACCCCAGAGCGCGATTGCCGCACTGGGGCAAAACTACCCCAACCCTTTTTCTGGCACCACACATATCCCGCTACACCTGAATCAGCAAACCTGGATCGAGCTGGCGGTATTTGACGCACAAGGCAGGCTGGTGCGCCAGCTCTGGCGCGGCGAACTGCCGGCCGGCCGGCACCAGTTCGACTTTGATGCTGCGTCGCTGCCCGCCGGGCTTTACTTCTGCCGTTTGTCAGCGGGTGCTACCATGCAGACGAGGCGGATTTTAGTAGGAGGCTAGAGCAGCGCGTTGGCCAAAACGGTTTTTAGCCACTGCGGTTAGGATGCCCGGCTTTGTCACCGCTCTTCCAAAAACACCTCGGCCATCATGCAGCGGGCGCTGCCGCCGCCGTATTTCTCGATGGTGTATATCGGGCTGTGCAAGATGTGGGTATGCCGCTCGATCTGGGCAACCTGATCAGGGCGGAGCGAACGGAAAGCCTGCTCCGACATCACCAGGTAAGGCGTGCCGTCCTGGCTGCGCACCTGCAGCATATTGCCAGCGAAAGCCATCATTTGCGGCAGCGAGATTTCGATGATTTCCTTGTGGGTAGCCAGCAATTGGTGGACGAGCTGGTCGCGCTCAGCGGCGTCGCGTACCGTATCCAGGCAGATGATAGCGAAGCTTTCCCCCAGGGCCATCATGACGTTGGTATGGTAGATCTCCTGCCCCTGGCCGTCGAGGGCGCTGAAGGCCATCTTTTCATAACCAAAAGCCTGGCAGAAGGCCTCGAGCAAGCCCTCGTCGGTGCGCGGGCTGAGGCAGGCGTAGGCAATGCGGTTGGGCCGGTCGAGGATAAGGCTGCCGGTACCTTCGAGGTATTTGCCGACTTCTTCGTAATGCTCAAACCGCAAGCGCTCATTGATCTCAAAACGCTGCCCGAGCATATCCAACACATCTTCCCGCCTTTCCAGCCGGCGCACCGGAGCGTTCATCGGATAAGTGGCCACGCGGCCATCCTGGTGGAAAGTGACCCAGTTGTTGGGGAATACGGCATCGGGCTTCACTGGCACGGCCGTATCCTCTGCCACGATTACGTCAACGCCTTTGCTGCGCAGCAGCTCTACGAAGGCATCAAACTCTTGCAGAGCGTTGGCGCGGATTTCCCCCGCGCTCAGGCTGCCGTCCTGCACTTGAAAAGCGTTGTTCCCGGCAGTCTGTTCATTGTAGCCGAAATTGGAGGGCCGAACCATCAGGATATGGCTGGTAATCTGTTTTATGAGACTCACTGCTTTGGCATGTTTTGGTTAGCAATCAAATTCAGGGCGAAGATAAGCAATCTTGCTGGCTGGCACACCCCAAATCAATTCCACTTCGTCGCCTCTTGCTTCATTGCATCAGCCACCTCATCACCCAAATAGCGGTCGATGAGATAGTGGCCCAGGTAGATAGCCGGGGTCAAGGCGATAGCCATGATGAATTTGTAGGTATATTGCACCGTGGCCACCGCCAGCAGTTGGCTCCAGGTCCAGGGTTCTACATTTTTCACCAGTTCGGGCCCAAGCTTGAAGGCAATGGCCAGGACGATAAAGCTATCGACCAGCTGGGAGATAAGCGTAGAGCCCGTAGCCCGCAACCAGATGTACTTCTCGCCCGTGATCTCCTTGATACGGTGGAAGGTTACCACGTCGATCAACTGCGAAACCAGGAAAGCCACCAGCGATCCGATGATAATCAGCAGCCCTTGCCCCAGGATGACGCTGAAGGCCGATTGCATATTTGGCACGTCTTTGCTGGTATTTTGCCCCACCCACCAATCGGCAGGCGACAATTGGATGGCAGCAAAAATCATGAAGAAGGAATAGGAGATCAGCCCCACGGCCAAAAAAGATAAAAGGCGGATGCCCCGCTTGCCGTAGTACTCGTTGATCAGGTCGGTCATCACAAAAACGATGGGCCAAAGCAGGACGCCGGCTGAAAACTGTAAAGCCCCCTGTTGCCCAAAGAGATTGAAATTAAAGCGCTCCCAGCCCAGGGAATCCTCCAGGGCGAAAATCTTCACGCCGATGAATTCAGCCACCAGGGCGTTGGCGACGAAAAAGCCGGCCAGGAAAATGAAGAGCCGGCTGGGGCGATGAGACACAATATCGTGCGAAATAGCAAATAAGGGCCGCTTATCGACTGACTCGCCCTGGCCAGGTGTAAGGTCTTCAGATGTATGCATCAATTTTTTTTGCTTTCCCTCAGGAAATGTGTTGCAGAAAAATGCTTTTGCGGGCCTGGTTGTTCAAGCCTTTGGGGCGAAATTAAGAATATTGCTCTAAATTCGCTGCTGCGCATTGATTTCTCGACTGGATAAGCTTAGATACATGCCCTATCATCTCCTTTTTCATGCCCTACTGGCGCGCAAAGCCTCGATGGCTGCCTGCCTGCTGGCTCTGCCTTTGTTGCTATGGGGGCAGCAGCCCATCAGCCCCCGCATCGACCTGAAGGATGCCCGCCAACAACACCAGTTACTGACCAAAAGAGGCGACCGCCTGATTGGGCGGCTGCTGTATGTGTTGCCGCCAGAGGCCGGCTTCCGCCTGCGCTCGGGCGATACGCTTTATTTCGACCTCAGCGCGCTACAGCTCGTGGGCGTGTATAAAACCCCGGCGCAGCCCTCCTTTGCCGAAGGAGGCTTATTCCCCGATCTTTTCATCAGCAATACCGCCTATGCCCTGGGAGAAGGGCAGCGGCAGTTCCGCAATGTTCAAATGGCCTGGAACCACGTTGATTTCGCCGCTACCGGCCACTATTCCATCGGGCTAGGCTACGTGCTGCCTTTCCATTTCGTCGTGCGCACCAAGATAGCGACCAATAGCGCGCAGCTGTTCAATATTGCGGCGGGCATCAATTCGCTCTTTTCCCTGGGGCCCAGCGATGATTTCCCCCGTACCGCCCATTTATACACCGCGCTATCGCTGGGGGAAGCCGACCGCTTTTTCAACCTCAACGCCGGCTATATGCTGGACTTCACACGCAATCAGCGCTCTCAATTCCTTTTTTCTGGCGGCGGCGCTTTCCGCATATCCTCCTACTGGTTTCTGCTACTCGACAACCTCTATGTCATCAGCCGCGAGGGGCCGCGCATCTACCCTGGCTTCGGGCTGAGCTATGCCCGCCGCCGCACCCGCCTGGATATCGGCTATTTTTTCTTCACCACTTTTACTGCCGAGCTGACCAGCAGCCCCGGCATTGGTTATTCCTGGAAATTTTGATTGCCGCCCTCTGGTTTTGGTGTCGATGGCCGCTCTCCGCCAAATAGTTTTTACCTTTGCCAAAAAACTGGCTCATGAGCAAAAAGGATAAAAAAGGCCGCTCGGGCGTGGTTTATTCTACCGACCCAAATTTTGAATACCAGCACGACCCTGGCGAAGAACAGGAAGAATTGCCGCCCAACCAGCAAAAGCTGCGGGTATCTCTCGACCGCAAGCAGCGCAAGGGCAAGGAGGTCACCTTGGTCACCGGCTTCGCTGGCCCCGACAGCAGCTTGCAGGATTTGGGGAAATACCTCAAAACCAAATGCGGCGTAGGCGGCTCGGCCAAAGATGGCGAGATCATCATCCAGGGCGACCAGCGCGACCGCGTCGTAGCGCTGCTGATCGAGAAAGGCTATAAAGGGACGAAAAAGGCGGGAGGGTAAATCAGCAGCCCTGGGGCAAGGCTGCAAGCATGGCTTAAAATGCACCGCATTTGTAGCCTGCAAAACCGCTGCCTCTTGATGATAAGTACCGCTCCCGATGGTATCGGTTTTCACCACTAATGCTTGAAATATGCGTACGCTAATACTGCTTATCGGCCTATATGCCCGGTTGCTTCCACTGCAAAGCCAGGAGCTCATCTTCATCGACCGCCCCATTAGCTGGGATGAAACCCGGACACAGCTTTCGCGGGAATAGTAAGCGGTTTATGCGCAAGCTCCGCAGGCAGTTGAAGCCTTATGCCCTCCTCTCCGGGCCCGATTGTTGAGCTTCAACGAGTGCGCAACCCTCCCCCAGCTCCCTGACCAACTCCAGCAGCTCCTTGAGATGCTGGGCAGTCGTAAAAGGGTTGCTGAGCGTAACCCGCAGATAATCGTGCCCGCGCAGCCTGGTCTTGACGATATAGAACCGCCCGTCTTCGACGATAGCCCGGCGGATAGCCTCAGTCAGCGCATCGAGCGCCTCGCCCTCCAAGCCCGGGGGGCAATAGCGGAAGCAGACGATGTTGCACTGCGGCTCCACCGCCAGCTCGAAGCCCTCTGCTTCCCGCGCCAGGGCCGCAAATTCCTGGCCCAGGTTCATCACGCGGCCTAAATACTGCTCCCACAACTCCGGGCCATAGGTGCGCAGCAGAGCATATACCTTCAGGCTCATCATCAGCTTGGTACATTCAAAGGTGCGCCGGGCCAGGTTGTGCCACTCTTCCTCCGCATCGCGGTTCCACAAGTACTGAGCGCGTTGGCTGAAGGTATGAAAAGCGTGGCTTCCCTCACGGAAAACCAGGGCCGTAGTGATAGAGGGGATGAGCAACATCTTGTGGAAGTCCATCGCGACCGAATCAGCTCGTTCCAAGCCAGCCAGCAAGCTACGGTGGCGGGGGGAGAAAACCAGGGCGCCGCCGTGCGCAGCATCGACGTGAAACCACAAGCCTTCGGCTGCGCAGAAGTCCGCGATAGCATTCAAGTCGTCAAAAGACCCCGTCGAAGTAGAGCAGGCGCTGCCCACTACTGCGATGACGGTGCGCCCCTGCTGGCGGGCTTTTTCAACACTTGCTGCCAAAAGTTCGGTGCGTAGGCGATACTGAGCATCGGCCGGCACTTTGATGATCCCCCCTTCGCCCCAGCCCATGATGCGCGCGGCACGATCTACGCAGTAATGCGCCTCTTCCGAAACCAGCAGCGCCAGCTTTTCCTGCTGCCCTTCTTGCCAGACTGGCGAAGGCGCCTTGATGCTGCGCGCCGTCAGTAGCGCAGTGAGGTTGGCCAGGGTGCCACCCGAGGTCAGCACGCCACCGGCCTGTGGCCCAAAGCCCATTTGGGCTGCTACCTGATTGACTACCAAGCGCTCGATAGCGGTGCCAGCCTGCCCCATCTCATAAACGCCCATGCCGTTGTTCAAAAAGCCGTCTACCAGGCTGGCCAAAGCTGCAACGGGGGCCGCCGGGCTGATCTGATGGCCCATGTAGCGGGGGTGATGCACCCGGATGGAATGCGCCAATACTTTGGCAAAGAGCGCGGCGGGTGGCGAGCCGCGCTCTTGCTCGTAATCCTGTTGCCAAAGCTGGCTTTGCTGCTCGGGTGCCATCCAGGGGAGGGCCTGGGCTGCCTCCCCGCTCGTCGTCTCAGCCAGGAAGCCCGCCAGCAGATCAATGAGCTCGTGCCCGGCCTGGCGGAAGTTTTCGGCATCGAAAGCTTGTTGGATCATGTCTTTATGTGTTTGCATGAGGGTGTTTTAAGGAAAAAGTAAAAAGTAAAAAGGAAAAAGGAAAAAGGAAAAAGGAACGAAGTGACATCCCGTCTGAACGAAGTGAAGCGGGAAGTAAAAAGTAAAACGCTGGCGTCCCGGACGAGCGGAGCGAGAGCGGGATAGAGCGAAGCGAGATCCCGTCTGAACGGAGCGGGAAGGAAAAAGTAAAAAGGAAAAAGTAAAACGCTGGCGTCCCGGACGAGCGAAGCTAGAGCTGGATAAGAGCGAAGCTAGATCCCGTCTGAACGAAGCGGGAAGTGAAAAGCGAGGAAGCGACATGCGTTTAAACTCGTTAGCTTTTGAGGCATGCATGGAGCAATGCTTCTAATAAAAAAAATCCTTACCTTTCGCGCCGGAACTATTGGCGCGTTTTTGCGCTCGCAAAACTAATAAATCCTCTGACATTATGACGTTCGAAGAATACCGCCGCTACGATGCCCTGGGGCTGGCAGAACTGGTGCGCAAGAAAGAAGTGAAGGCCAGTGAATTAGTAAAAATCGCCATTATGCGTGCCGAAAGCGTCAACCCAGCCATCAACGCCATCGTCCATCCGCTGTATGACATGGCGGAGGAGATGGCCCGCCAGGCCGCGCCCGAAAGCCTTTTTGCCGGGCAGGCTTTTTTGCTCAAGGATTTGGCGCTGGAGATTGCCGGCACGCCCCGCAGCTCGGGCTGCCGGGGCTACCGCAATTATATCTCCAAGGCGGATAGCACGCTGGTGGAGCGCTACCGCCGGGTGGGCTTATCGTTCCTGGGCAAGACCAACACCCCGGAATTTGGGCTGACTCCTTATACCGAACCGCGAGCCTTTGGCCCCACGCGCAACCCCTGGAATATCGAGCGCTCGGCAGGCGGCTCCAGCGGCGGATCTGGGGCGGCGGTGGCAGCTGGCATCGTGCCTATGGCTACGGCCAGCGATGGCGGCGGCTCCATCCGCATCCCGGCTTCTTGCTGTGGCCTGTTCGGCCTCAAGCCCAGCCGGGGGCGCCTCCCCTTGGGGCCGAGCACCGCCGAAGGCTGGAGCGGTGCCATCATGGAGCACTGCGTGAGCCGCTCGGTACGCGATAGCGCCGCCTTGCTGGATGCCATGCAGGGGGCAGCGCCTGGCGACCCTTACCTGGTCGCTCCGCCAGCCAAGCCTTATCTGGAGGCCATCCAGGAAGCGCCAGGCAAGCTGCGTATCGCTTTCAATACCGAACACCCCCTCGGGCATCCTATCAACCCGGAATGCGTGAAAGCGGTTGAAAATACCGCCCAACTGCTGGAATCGCTAGGGCATCAAGTAGAACGCGCCCCCCTACCCTACCAACGTGAAGATTTGACCCGCTCCTTCGTCATGATGATCTTCGGCGAAGTCGCTGCCGACCTGGAAGACCTCAGCGCTTTCCTGGGGCGCCCGGTCACCTTCAGCGACGTAGAAGAGAGCACCATGGGCATAGCCCTACTGGGGCGGGCTTTCTCGGCCAAAGACTACGCTTACTACCGCCGCCAATGGAACGGCCTGGCCCGTCGCGCCGGCACCTTCCACCAGCAATACGACCTCATCCTCACACCGACGGCCTCAATGCCGCCTTTCCCCATCGGCCAATTGCAGCCCACGGCGAGCGAGCAGCGCCTGGTGCGCGTCGCCAAGGCATTGGGCCTGCGCCAATCACTCAAAGCCAAAATCGATGAACTGGCAGAAAAAATCTTCTCCTACATCCCCTACACTCCCTTCGCCAACATGACCGGCCAGCCCTCCATGTCCGTCCCCTTGCACTGGACGCCGGATGGCTTGCCCGTGGGCCTGATGTTTACTGCGGATATGGGGCGGGAGGATGTGCTTTTCCGCCTGGCCGCCCAATTGGAACAGGCGCAGCCCTGGATGGAGCGGGTGCCAGAGGTGTGATGAAGTTTATGGCGCAGCAGGAGTGCTTCATGCTGGTCGTGTGCCCAGCAGCGGTGTCTGCGCATGTGGTAGCAGCGCCATCGCTGTCGTTAAGACGCCCCCCGACGTATCCGCGATGTAAGTTAAAATACGGACTTTCACCTTTTTGTAAAAAAATCTGCCCTTCATCCATCTGTCCTTCAATGCCTTACCCCCAAACCAATGCCTTCCTGGCAAAAAAGTGCTGCCCAGGCCTTGCGCTGTATTGTTTTTCCCTGCATATTTGTGCCATTGTGCCGTTCATCGCCTGCGAAACGGCCAGATGCCGAAATTTAATGCTTTGACCTAAAACGCCTATGCCATGACGCGCGCGCGCCTAAAACACCTTACCTTACCTTACCTTACCTTACCTTACCTTACCGTGGATCCTGTTGATGGCAGGGCTTGGGGTTAGCAGCGCCCAGCCGGTGAACAACCTCTTGGGGGATGTGGGGATGGCGACGCCGGAGGCGGCCAGCCTGGGCAAATATGTGGATATACCCGTAGGGCTGTACACCGGGGTGCCCAACATCTCCATCCCCATCCACACGGCGCGGGACGGCGCGGTGAGTTTGCCGGTGAGCTTGAGCTACCACGCTTCGGGCATCAAAGTTGGCGAGCCGGCCGGGCAAGCCGGCCTGGGCTGGGCCCTCAACGCTGGCGGGCGGGTAATGCGCACGGTGCTCGGGCTGCCGGATGAGCATGACAACGGATATTTCACCAATGCCGCCACGGTGCAGACCATCCCGGCAATGGACCCTTCTTCTCCCCCTAGCCCTGCCCAAAACAGCGCCATACTCGCTATCCACGAAGGCCAGGCTGATGGCGAAGCCGACATCTTCTCCTACAACTTCGCCGGCTATAGCGGCAAGTTCTATTTCGACGCCCAGCAAAAGCCAGTGCTGGTGCCCAAGCAAAACATCACCATCATCACCCACCTCGTCAGCTCCTCGCAAGAATCGGGCCGGCTGCGGGGTTTCACCTTCATCACGCCCGACGGGGCCAAGTACCATTTCGGCGTGACGGGCAGCGCCAGCAGCCAGCCGGCGATAGCCGAAAAGACGGGCTTCCTGGGCGACAACCTGGCTGCCACGAGCTGGATGCTGGTCAAAGTGGAATCCCCGGACGGGAAGCACAAGATCGACCTGGAATATGAAACCGAGCGCTACAGCTACAAGAGCTTGGGCACCTGTACCTCAGCACAGCTAGAAGCCAGCCCAATCGGCTGCTCCCGAGTGCTCGACTACAGCGTCTCGGGCTACCGCCTCTCGTCTATCGTTTATGGCCTGGGGCGCATCGATTTCATCGCCGGGGCGAGCGGCCGCGAAGACCTGCACCCCTACAATTTCGGCGGCAGCGAGCAAGCCAAGCCACTGGCCAAGATCGTCGTGCAGGAGGGCCTGACGACGCTGTGCAAGGAATTCGAGCTTTCCCACGGGTATTGGGCCGGCATCCCGCAGAGCAGCCCGGCGGGCGCCGCCCCGGAGGGCAAGCGCCTGAAGCTGCTGTCGGTGCGCGAGAAGAGCTGCGGCGGCGGCATCGCCTTGCCGCCATACACCTTCAGCTACATCGGCGACGGAGGGCCGCTGCCCAGCCGCCTCTCGATGGCCATCGACCACTGGGGCTATTATAACGGCGCCGACGGGAACAATTCGGTATTCAATTCCAATGTCTTGAACATCCCCTCCATCTCGGAGCAGATCCCGACTTCCAATGGGCTTATCACCATCAGCTACCCCGGCACCTCCGACCGGGAGGCCCACGAAGGGCCGATGTTGCTGGGCACGCTAGAGCGGATCGACTATCCCACCGGCGGCTCGCACCGCTTCGAGTACGAGGCCAACGACTACTACCGGGTGCGGCTAGAGCCTGCCCCTCCTTTGTTGACTATGCCGATCGGCTACCCGGCTTTGTGCGGCACGCTGACCACCCTGGGCCAGCCCAATCCCATCACTTTCCAATCTGCTGACTTGCCTTCATTAGCGTATTCGGTGGCCGCCTCCCCTGTCAGTGTCAGCTGCTCAAACCAAACCCCTCCCTCTGTAGTGCTCAAAGTCTTCTTGCAAGGCACTACCGACAACCCCGTAGCTCAAGCCGTCATAAACTTGAGCGGCCCTAACCCCTCGACCAGCAACTTGCAAAGCTTGTTCGGCGGGCTGTTGCAGCCCATGACCCCCTACCGCTTCGAGGCGATAGCGGTCAAAGCATACGGAAGTTTTGAAATCTTGAGCAACAGTACGCTGATCATAGAAGAAAACGCCAAAGCAGGCGGCTTGCGGGTCAAGAAGACGACCATCGACCCTGGGGCGGGCGGCGCGCCCATCGTCAGGCGCTATGAATATCGGCGGGAAGACGGCGCCCAGTCGAGCGGAGTATTGTACAACCCGCCTCGCTACTGGTTCAATTACGACCAGATCCCCATCATCACCGGGCCGGGCACCGTCGGCTCCGGCTGTTACAATTGCACCTTGTTCTCCGAGAACAGCCTCGTGCCGCTGGGAGACTATCAGGGCAACCACATCGGCTATGAGCGGGCCAAGGAGATATTGGAGGGCAACGGGTGGAGCATCTACACCTTTTATACCGAGCAGCCCCCCGCCGGGGCCAGCAACTACGGCTACGCCCAATACCCCTTCCCGCCCGAGCAGTTGCGGGAGGTGGCCGGCAACGAGAGCGGGGGCTCGGTTTGGGACGAGGGCGGCGAAGAGCTGCAGCGGCGCGCCAATACGGCTTTGCCAGACGGCTATGAGCCAGGGGCCAGCAAGATGGCCAAGACTGCTGGCACCAACCCCAGCGGCGGCGGCGTGCTCTGGCAAACGTATCAGGTGCGCACCCGCCGCCCCTACCGCGTAGAGGCCGAGGAGCAATACCTGGACGGAGTATCTGCCGTGACGACTTACGAATATGAGGGCCGGCACCATCTCATGCACCCTCACTACAACCCTACCGCCGTGACGATCGTCAACAGCGACGGGGCGGCGCACCGCACAGAGTACGAATATGCGCTGGAGCAAGGCAAAAGCGATTTCCTGGACCCCGCCACCAACATGGCTGGCATCCCTTTGCAGGAAAAAAAATTCGCCCCCGGGCCGGCCGGCGGCTGGCGCAAGGGCTATACCGGGCTTTACCCGACCCACTACTACGAGATATTGCCCGACGGCAGCGAGCTGCTGCGGGGCAGCATCTCGGGCTATAACAGCGACGGCCTGCCGCTGGATTACACCGCCATGGGCTTCGCGCCTATCGAATATGTGTGGACAAGCGGCAAGCTGCTCCAGCGGAAAAGCTTCCTGTCCTGGCAGTGGGGATATGATTATCACGACCAAGGCCAGTCGCCTTTCCCAGCGGCGATAACCGACATCGACGGCCAGGCCGTCAGCTACAAATACGACCAGCTCGGCCGGCTCATCG